>NZ_VBVX01000056.1 GCF_005981925.1 Streptomyces albidochromogenes | reverse complement strand
GAGACAGGCTCCCAAGCCCACCCGGCGACCGCGCTTCAGCCCTCCAGCCAGTGGCCGATCCCCGTCAGCAGCTTCGCCTGCACGTCGTCCGGCGCCGCCGACCCCCGCACCGACTGCCGCGCCAGCTCGGCCAGCTCCGCGTCCGTGAACCCGTGGTGCCGCCGCGCCAGCTCGTACTGCGCCGCCAGCCGCGACCCGAACAGCAGCGGGTCGTCCGCCCCCAGTGCCATCGGCACGCCGGCGTCGTACAGCGTCCGCAGCGGCACGTCCTCCGGCTTCTCGTACACACCGAGCGCCACGTTCGAGGCCGGGCACACCTCGCAGGTGACGCCCCTTTCGGCCAGTTTCCGCAGCAGCCGGGGATCCTCGGCCGCCCGTACGCCGTGCCCGATCCGCGACGCGCGCAGGTCGTCCAGGCAGTCCCGTACGGACGCGGGCCCGGTCAGCTCCCCGCCGTGCGGCGCCGCCAGCAGCCCGCCCTCGCGCGCGATCGCGAACGCGCGGTCGAAGTCCCTGGCCATGCCCCGGCGCTCGTCGTTGGAGAGCCCGAAGCCGACGATCCCGCGGTCCGCGTACCGCACGGCGAGCCGCGCCAGCGTCCGGGCGTCCAGCGGGTGCTTCATCCGGTTCGCCGCGACCACCACCCGCATGCCGAGACCGGTCTCCCGCGACGCGCTGTCCACCGCGTCGAGGATGATCTCCAGGGCCGGGATCAGGCCACCCAGCATCGGCGCGTACGACGTCGGATCGACCTGGATCTCCAGCCACCCCGAACCGTCCCGCACGTCCTCCTCGGCCGCCTCGCGCACGAGCCGCTGGATGTCCTCGGGCTCGCGCAGGCACGACCGGGCGGCGTCGTACAGCCGCTGGAAGCGGAACCAGCCGCGCTCGTCCGTCGCCCGCAGCTTCGGCGGCTCCCCGCTGGTCAGCGCCTCCGGCAGGTGCACGCCGTACTTGTCGGCCAGCTCCAGCAGCGTGGTGGGCCGCATCGACCCGGTGAAATGCAGATGCAGATGGGCCTTCGGCAGCAGTCGGACATCGCGCACACTCAACATCCCAAGATCCTGCCGTACGCACGAGCCGCCCGGAAGCGTCTTTGCCCGAACGAGTAACGCCCGAACGCAGAAACGGGCCCCCGGCAGCAGCCGGGGGCCCGTCTCCGCGTACGCGGCGGGAGGTCAGTCGCGAGCCTCGGCCAGCAGCTTCTGGATGCGCGACACGCCCTCGGCGAGGTCCTCGTCACCGAGCGCGTACGAGAGCCGCAGGTAGCCCGGCGTGCCGAAGGCCTCGCCGGGAACGACCGCCACCTCGACCTCGTCCAGGATCAGCGCGGCCAGCTCGACCGAGCTCTGCGGGCGCTTGCCGCGGATCTCCTTGCCGAGCAGCCCCTTGACCGAGGGGTACGCGTAGAACGCGCCCTCGGGCTCCGGGCAGACGACGCCGTCGATCTCGTTGAGCATCCGCACCATCGTCTGCCGGCGGCGGTCGAAGGCGGACCGCATCTCGGCGACCGCGTCGAGGTTGCCGGACACCGCGGCGAGCGCCGCGACCTGGGCGACGTTGGACACGTTGGACGTGGCGTGCGACTGGAGGTTGGTCGCGGCCTTGATGACGTCCTTCGGGCCGATGATCCACCCGACCCGCCAGCCGGTCATCGCGTACGTCTTCGCCACGCCGTTGACGACGACGCACTTGTCCCGCAGCTCCGGCAGGACCGCCGGGAGGGAGACGGCGGACGCGTCGCCGTAGACCAGGTGCTCGTAGATCTCGTCGGTCAGCACCCACAGCCCGTGCTCGGCGGCCCAGCGGCCGATCGCCTCGGTCTCCGCCTCGGTGTAGACCGCGCCGGTCGGGTTGGACGGGGAGACGAAGAGGACGACCTTGGTCTTCTCCGTACGGGCCGCCTCCAGCTGCTCGACGGAGACCCGGTAGCCGGTGGTCTCGTCGGCCACGACGTCGACCGGCACACCGCCGGCGAGACGGATCGACTCGGGGTACGTCGTCCAGTACGGGGCCGGGACGATGACCTCGTCGCCCGGGTCCAGGATCGTGGCGAAAGCCTCGTAGATCGCCTGCTTGCCGCCGTTGGTGACGAGCACCTGCGAGGCGTCCACCTCGTAACCGGAGTCACGCAGGGTCTTCGCGGCGATCGCGGCCTTCAGCTCGGGGAGCCCCCCGGCCGGGGTGTAGCGGTGGTACTTCGGATCGCGGCAGGCCTCGCTCGCTGCCTCGACGATGTAGCCGGGCGTGGGGAAGTCGGGTTCGCCCGCGCCGAAGCCGATGACCGGGCGGCCGGCGGCCTTCAACGCCTTCGCCTTGGCGTCGACGGCGAGGGTGGCGGACTCGGAGATAGCGCCGATTCGGGCTGAGACCCGGCGCTCGGTGGGAGGAGTTGCAGCGCTCATGCGGCCCATCGTCCCAGACGGCAATCCCGCTCGGCACACAGATCCCGCAGGGCGGACACCGGGCGGACACGTGGCCGACAGGCGGCGCTCGGGCGGTATCTGTTCGACGCCGGGCCCCTGACCACGTACACTCACTCGTCGTTGGCCCCTCAGCAGCCACAACGCCGTGCGCACTCCGTGCACTCGGCCGGATGCGGTAGGTTGGGGGAACCACAAAGGGTCGTAGCTCAATTGGTAGAGCACTGGTCTCCAAAACCAGCGGTTGGGGGTTCAAGTCCCTCCGGCCCTGCTACACACGTCTTCGCCAGGATGTGTGCGCATGTACGTACTTCTATGCACTGCCGTGCGGCTCCACCGGGCGCGGCACGGCCACGACCCGGAATCAGGTGAGTAGCGTGACGGACGCCGTGGGCTCCATCGACATGCCTGATGCCCAGGACGAGACGTCGGAGTCCAGCAAGAAGTCCCGCAAGGGCGGCAAGCGCGGCAAGAAGGGCCCCCTGGGCCGTCTCGCGCTCTTCTACCGCCAGATCGTCGCCGAGCTGCGCAAGGTCGTCTGGCCCACCCGCAGCCAGCTGACGACCTACACCACCGTGGTGATTGTCTTCGTCGTCATCATGATCGGCATCGTGACCGTGATCGACATGGGCTTCGCCCGAGCCGTCAAGTACGTTTTCGGCTGATCCCGCGTAGGGCGCCCCACCCGGCGCCCCTTTCGCCGTTCCACCCATATGTATCCAGGAAGAAGCAGCCACCGTGTCTGACCCGAACCTGAACGACGCCGTTGAGCCGAGCGAAAGCGCGGAGTCCGCTGAGGACCAGCTCGACATCGTCGAGGCGGCCGACGAGGACCAGGCGGAAGCTGCTGACGTCGCTGCGGGCGAGCCGGCGGAGGAGTCCGCCGTGCACGTCGAGTCGGACGACTCCGCCGAGGCCGAGGCCGAGGCCGACAACGCCGAAGCCGACGAGCCCGCCGAGGCAGAGGCTGAGGCCGGGGAAGCGGAAGAGGTCGAAGAGGCCCCCGCCGAGCCGGTCGACCCGATCGCCGCTCTGCGCGAGGAACTGCGCACCCTGCCGGGCGAGTGGTACGTCATCCACACGTACGCCGGGTACGAGAAGCGCGTGAAGGCGAACCTGGAGCAGCGCGCGGTCTCGCTGAACGTCGAGGAGTTCATCTACCAGGCCGAAGTGCCCGAGGAAGAGATCGTCCAGATCAAGAACGGCGAGCGCAAGAACGTCCGCCAGAACAAGCTTCCCGGTTACGTCCTGGTCCGCATGGACCTCACCAACGAGTCCTGGGGCGTCGTCCGCAACACCCCCGGCGTCACCGGCTTCGTCGGCAACGCCTACGACCCGTACCCGCTGACCCTGGACGAGATCGTCAAGATGCTCGCCCCGGAGGCCGAGGAGAAGGCCGCCCGCGAGGCCGCCGAGGCCGAGGGCAAGCCGGCGCCCAGCCGCAAGATGGAGGTCCAGGTTCTGGACTTCGAGGTGGGCGACTCGGTCACCGTCACCGACGGCCCCTTCGCGACCCTCCAGGCGACGATCAACGAGATCAACCCCGACTCCAAGAAGGTCAAGGGCCTCGTCGAGATCTTCGGCCGCGAGACCCCGGTCGAGCTCAGCTTCGACCAGATCCAGAAGAACTGATCTTCTCTGGACCCCCGCTTCCGACCAGGTCAGGCAGGCTCTCGCAGCCGGTCTGACCTGCTCGGTTTTTAGCCGCACAGCTATACCCGTTATCGTTGTGCGGTATGCCTCCGTCCGGTGATCGGATGGCAGGAAACTCTCACTAGGACCCGGAGAGAGCAATGCCTCCCAAGAAGAAGAAGGTCACGGGGCTCATCAAGCTCCAGATCAACGCCGGCGCGGCCAACCCGGCTCCGCCGGTCGGCCCCGCGCTCGGCCAGCACGGCGTCAACATCATGGAGTTCTGCAAGGCCTACAACGCCGCGACCGAGTCGCAGCGTGGCATGGTCGTGCCGGTGGAGATCACGGTCTACGAGGACCGCTCCTTCACCTTCGTGACGAAGACCCCGCCGGCCGCGAAGCTGATCCTCAAGGCCGCTGGTGTGGACAAGGGATCGGGCGAGCCCCACAAGACCAAGGTCGCGAAGCTCACCGCCGCTCAGGTGCGTGAGATCTCGACGGTCAAGCTCCCCGACCTGAACGCCAACGACCTCGAGGCCGCGGACAAGATCATCGCCGGTACCGCCCGTTCCATGGGCATCACCGTCGAGGGCTGAAAGTCCCCGTAGCACCTCAGTGGTAGGGCCAAGCGCTGGTCCGCACCACGACTCCACCTCCCTTATCTCAGGAGCAGAAGTGAAGCGCAGCAAGAACTTCCGCAGCGCGGACGCGAAGATCGACCGGGAGCGCCTGTACGCCCCGCTCGAGGCCGTCCGTATCGCCAAGGACACCTCCACCACGAAGTTCGACGGCACCGTCGAGGTCGCCATGCGTCTGGGCGTCGACCCGCGCAAGGCCGACCAGATGGTCCGCGGCACCGTGAACCTGCCGCACGGCACCGGCAAGACCGCCCGGGTCCTGGTCTTCGCGACCGGTGACCGTGCTGCGGCCGCGGAGGCCGCCGGCGCCGACATCGTCGGCTCCGACGAGCTCATCGACGAGGTCGCGAAGGGCCGTCTGGACTTCGACGCCGTCGTCGCCACCCCGGACCTCATGGGCAAGGTCGGCCGCCTCGGCCGCGTGCTCGGTCCACGTGGTCTGATGCCGAACCCGAAGACCGGAACGGTCACCCCGGACGTGGCGAAGGCTGTCACGGACATCAAGGGCGGCAAGATCGAGTTCCGCGTCGACAAGCACTCGAACCTGCACTTCATCATCGGCAAGGTCTCCTTCGACGACACGAAGCTGGTCGAGAACTACGCCGCGGCGCTGGAGGAGATCCTCCGTCTCAAGCCGTCCGCCGCGAAGGGCCGCTACATCAAGAAGGCCGCCCTGACCACGACGATGGGCCCCAGCATCCCGCTGGACCAGAACCGCACCCGTAACCTCCTCGTCGAGGAGGACCCGGCAGCTGTCTGACCGGGACGGGCCTGACGGCTCTCTGCGTGGCTCTGTCGGGCCCCGCGCCTCCTTCGGGAGGCGCGGGGCCCGATTTGCTTGTGGGTGAACCCTTCGCGTAGTCTTCCCCAGAAGCCAAAGACCGCTGGTCGTTGCTGTGTCTTCGTAAGAAGGTGCGGTGGCCGAAGGATCCGCTAGGTGCGGACGACCCGCGTAGGTGTCGTGGAAAGCAAGCTCCCGGACACGCTCCTTCAGAGCGCAGTCGGTCGAGCCCAGCCCCGTGCGCCTGCGCCGGGGCCGTTTCGTTTTTCCCAGCCCCTTCTGAGCGGTCCTCATCACCCGGAAGGAGGCCGACGCTCTATGGCAAGGCCCGACAAGGCTGCCGCGGTAGCCGAGCTCGCGGACCAGTTCCGCAGCTCGAACGCCGCCGTGCTGACCGAGTACCGGGGTCTCACCGTGTCGCAGCTCAAGACGCTGCGTCGTTCGCTCGGTGAGAACGCCCAGTACGCCGTGGTGAAGAACACGCTGACCAAGATCGCGGCCAACGAGGCCGGGATCAACACGCTGGACGACCTGTTCGCAGGCCCGACGGCGGTTGCCTTCATCACCGGTGACCCGGTGGAGTCGGCGAAGGGTCTTCGTGACTTCGCCAAGGAGAACCCGAACCTGATCATCAAGGGCGGTGTCCTTGATGGCAAGGCGCTGTCCGCCGATGAGATCAAGAAGCTTGCGGACCTCGAGTCCCGCGAGGTTCTGCTCGCCAAGCTGGCGGGCGCCATGAAGGGCAAGCAGTCGCAGACCGCTTCGCTGTTCAAGGCGCTTCCCTCGAAGTTCGTCCGCACCGCGGAGGCGCTTCGTGCCAAGCAGGCCGAGCAGGGCGGTGCCGAGTAATTCGGCTCGCTTCCTGACCGTCGCCGTCTAGGCGCCGGTCGCAGCGGGCCGGAAGTACGCCCGCCTCACATGTACATCGGCACCAGCCGAATTAGTGGAAGGACGCCATCATGGCGAAGCTGTCCCAGGACGACCTGCTCGCGCAGTTCGAAGAGATGACCCTCATCGAGCTCTCCGAGTTCGTGAAGGCCTTCGAGGAGAAGTTCGACGTCACCGCCGCTGCCGCGGTTGCCGCCGCCCCCGCCGGCGGTGCCGCCGGTGGCGCCGCTGAGGCCGCCGAGGAGCAGGACGAGTTCGACGTCATCCTCACGGGTGCCGGCGACAAGAAGATCCAGGTCATCAAGGTCGTGCGTGAGCTCACCTCGCTGGGTCTGAAGGAGGCCAAGGACCTCGTCGACGGCGCTCCGAAGCCGGTCCTCGAGAAGGTCGCCAAGGAGGCCGCTGAGAAGGCTGCCGAGTCCCTCAAGGCCGCCGGCGCGGCTGTCGAGGTCAAGTGACCTCGTTGAGTCTCTGACTCAGCTGCACACGTTCTGAGGGCGACCACCCATTCGGGTGGTCGCCCTCAGGCGTTCCCGGGACGTCGTCCTTGCTCTTGGCGCCGGGGCGAGTATCGTGATCTTCGCCGTACGCCCCTTGGGAGGCCCCGTGGGAGCCTGGGGGCCTTGACGAACCGCACGAGGCGCGCAATTCTCAGGACGCGTCGTCATACCGATCCGGATCCGAGGCATGGATCGGCGGCGTAGAGGGCAGTACTGATATGCGCATCGAGCGCATGGCTTTTCCGCAGGAGTTGAGTACAGCGAGGGTGTCAAACGACCCGCTCTGGACATCAGTGAGCCAAGTGGCTACACTGACCCTTTGCGCTGCCTGTTAGCTGCCTCCTGCCCGTCACCAGGGGCATACCCTCGCTCGAGCATCTGATGGCCGACTTCCCTGACCAGGGATTTCTGTCGCTGTGCCAGCTTGGGACCGGTACGCGCGTAGTGAGTCCGAGCCCTCGGAAGGACCCCCTCTTGGCCGCCTCGCGCAACGCCTCGACCTCCAATACGAACAACGGCGCCAGCACCGCCCCGCTGCGCATCTCCTTTGCAAAGATCAAGGAGCCCCTCGAGGTTCCTAACCTCCTTGCGCTGCAGACCGAGAGCTTTGACTGGCTGCTCGGCAATGCCGCTTGGAAGGGTCGCGTCGAGGCCGCTCTCGAGAGCGGACAGGACGTCCCCACCAAGTCTGGTCTGGAAGAGATCTTCGAGGAGATCTCGCCGATCGAGGACTTCTCCGGGTCGATGTCGCTGACGTTCCGCGACCACCGGTTCGAGCCCCCGAAGAACTCGATCGACGAGTGTAAGGAGCGCGACTTCACGTTCGCGGCTCCCCTCTTCGTCACAGCGGAGTTCACCAACAACGAGACCGGCGAGATCAAGTCTCAGACGGTCTTCATGGGCGACTTCCCGCTCATGACCAACAAGGGCACCTTCGTCATCAACGGCACCGAGCGTGTCGTCGTGTCGCAGCTGGTCCGCTCGCCGGGTGTCTACTTCGACTCCTCCATCGACAAGACGTCCGACAAGGACATCTTCTCGGCCAAGATCATCCCGTCCCGGGGTGCCTGGCTGGAGATGGAGATCGACAAGCGCGACATGGTCGGTGTCCGCATCGACCGCAAGCGCAAGCAGTCCGTGACCGTTCTCCTCAAGGCTCTCGGTTGGACCACCGAGCAGATCCTCGAGGAGTTCGGCGAGTACGAGTCCATGCGCGCCACCCTGGAGAAGGACCACACCCAGGGCCAGGACGACGCGCTGCTCGACATCTACCGCAAGCTCCGCCCGGGCGAGCCGCCCACGCGTGAGGCCGCTCAGACGCTGCTCGAGAACCTCTACTTCAACCCGAAGCGCTACGACCTCGCGAAGGTCGGCCGCTACAAGGTGAACAAGAAGCTCGGCGCCGACGAGCCGCTGAACGCGGGTGTCCTCACCAGCAAGGACATCATCGCCACCATCAAGTACCTGGTCCGGCTGCACGCCGGCGAGGTCGAGACGGTCGGCGAGTCGGGCCGGAGCATCGTCGTCGAGACCGACGACATCGACCACTTCGGCAACCGTCGTCTGCGCAACGTCGGCGAGCTCATCCAGAACCAGGTCCGCACGGGTCTGGCTCGTATGGAGCGCGTCGTGCGGGAGCGGATGACGACTCAGGACGTCGAGGCGATCACGCCGCAGACCCTGATCAACATCCGGCCGGTCGTCGCCTCCATCAAGGAGTTCTTCGGCACCAGCCAGCTGTCGCAGTTCATGGACCAGAACAACCCGCTGTCGGGTCTCACCCACAAGCGCCGCCTGTCGGCTCTTGGCCCGGGTGGTCTCTCCCGTGAGCGGGCCGGCTTCGAGGTCCGTGACGTGCACCCGTCTCACTACGGCCGCATGTGCCCCATTGAGACTCCCGAAGGCCCGAACATCGGTCTGATCGGTTCGCTCGCCTCGTACGGACGCGTCAACGCGTTCGGTTTCGTCGAGACGCCGTACCGCCGCGTCACCGAAGGTGTGGTCACCGACGAGGTCGACTACCTGACGGCCGACGAGGAAGACCGCTTCGTGATCGCCCAGGCGAACGCGACCCTCGGTGAGGACATGCGCTTCACCGAGTCGCGCGTGCTCGTCCGCCGTCGTGGCGGCGAGATCGACTACATCCCCGGTGACGACGTCGACTACATGGACGTCTCGCCGCGCCAGATGGTGTCGGTCGCGACCGCGATGATCCCGTTCCTCGAGCACGACGACGCCAACCGCGCGCTCATGGGCGCGAACATGATGCGTCAGGCCGTGCCGCTGATCACGTCCGAGGCGCCGCTCGTCGGCACCGGCATGGAGTACCGCTGCGCGGTCGACGCCGGTGACGTCATCAAGGCGGAGAAGGACGGTGTGGTCCAGGAGGTCTCCGCGGACTACGTCACCGTCGCCAACGACGACGGCACGTACACCACGTACCGGATCGCGAAGTTCTCCCGCTCCAACCAGGGCACCTCGGTCAACCAGAAGGTTGTCGTGGACGAGGGCGCCCGGGTCGTCGAGGGCCAGGTCCTCGCCGACGGGCCGGCCACCCAGCAGGGTGAGATGGCGCTCGGCAAGAACCTGCTCGTGGCGTTCATGCCGTGGGAGGGCCACAACTACGAGGACGCGATCATCCTCAGCCAGCGTCTGGTGCAGGACGACGTCCTCTCCTCGATCCACATCGAGGAGCACGAGGTCGACGCCCGTGACACCAAGCTCGGCCCCGAGGAGATCACCCGGGACATCCCGAACGTCTCCGAGGAGGTCCTCGCGGACCTCGACGAGCGCGGCATCATCCGTATCGGTGCCGAGGTCGTCGCCGGTGACATCCTCGTCGGCAAGGTCACGCCCAAGGGTGAGACCGAGCTGACGCCGGAGGAGCGCCTGCTCCGCGCGATCTTTGGTGAGAAGGCGCGCGAGGTGCGCGACACCTCGCTGAAGGTGCCGCACGGCGAGGTCGGCAAGATCATCGGCGTCCGCGTCTTCGACCGCGAAGAGGGCGACGAGCTGCCGCCGGGCGTGAACCAGCTGGTGCGCGTCTACGTCGCGCAGAAGCGCAAGATCACCGATGGTGACAAGCTCGCCGGCCGTCACGGCAACAAGGGCGTCATCTCGAAGATCCTGCCGATCGAGGACATGCCGTTCCTGGAGGACGGCACCCCGGTCGACATCATCCTCAACCCGCTGGGTGTCCCGTCCCGAATGAACCCGGGACAGGTCCTCGAGATCCACCTCGGCTGGCTCGCCAGTCAGGGCTGGAAGGTCGAGGGCAGCGAGGAGTGGATGGAGCGCCTCAAGGTCATCGGCGCCGACGAGGTCGCCCCTGGCACCAACGTCGCCACCCCGGTCTTCGACGGTGCGCGCGAGGACGAGATCGCCGGTCTCTTCGAGGCCACGATCCCGAACCGCGACGGCAACCGGATGGTCCAGCCGTCCGGCAAGGCCAACCTGTTCGACGGCCGCTCGGGTGAGCCGTTCCCGGACCCGATCTCGGTCGGGTACATGTACATCCTCAAGCTCCACCACCTGGTCGACGACAAGCTGCACGCGCGTTCGACCGGTCCGTACTCGATGATCACCCAGCAGCCGCTGGGTGGTAAGGCCCAGTTCGGTGGCCAGCGATTCGGTGAGATGGAGGTGTGGGCGCTGGAGGCTTACGGCGCCGCATACGCCCTCCAGGAACTGCTGACCATCAAGTCCGACGACGTCACCGGCCGCGTGAAGGTCTACGAGGCCATCGTCAAGGGCGAGAACATTCCTGAGCCCGGCATCCCCGAGTCCTTCAAGGTGCTCATCAAGGAGATGCAGTCCCTGTGCCTCAACGTGGAGGTGCTGTCCTCGGACGGCATGTCCATCGAGATGCGCGACACCGACGAGGACGTCTTCCGCGCTGCGGAAGAGCTCGGTATCGACCTGTCCCGGCGCGAGCCGAGCAGCGTCGAAGAGGTCTGACGGGTTGGCCGGCCGCTGCTTCACCGCAGCGGCCGGCTCTCCCCGGACCCGTTCAGACCATGATTGACTCTCGACCCCGAAAGAGGGATTGACGACAAGTGCTCGACGTCAACTTCTTCGACGAGCTGCGGATCGGCCTCGCCACCGCGGACGACATCCGGACCTGGTCGCACGGCGAAGTGAAGAAGCCGGAGACCATCAACTACCGCACGCTCAAGCCCGAGAAGGACGGACTCTTCTGCGAGAAGATCTTCGGCCCGACCCGGGACTGGGAGTGCTACTGCGGTAAGTACAAGCGTGTCCGCTTCAAGGGCATCATCTGCGAGCGCTGCGGCGTCGAGGTCACTCGCGCCAAGGTGCGTCGTGAGCGGATGGGCCACATTGAGCTGGCCGCACCCGTCACCCACATCTGGTACTTCAAGGGCGTCCCGTCGCGTCTTGGCTACCTGCTGGACCTCGCGCCGAAGGACCTCGAGAAGGTCATCTACTTCGCCGCGTACATGATCACGTTCGTGGACGAGGAGCGCCGTACGCGCGACCTGCCGTCCCTGGAGGCGCACGTCTCCGTCGAGCGTCAGCAGGTCGAGAACCGTCGCGACGCCGACCTCGAAGCCCGCGCCAAGAAGCTCGAGACCGACCTGGCCGAGCTCGAGGCCGAGGGCGCCAAGGCCGACGTACGCCGCAAGGTGCGCGAAGGCGCCGAGCGCGAGATGAAGCAGCTGCGCGACCGTGCGCAGCGCGAGATCGACCGCCTCGACGAGGTGTGGAGCCGCTTCAAGAACCTCAAGGTCCAGGACCTCGAGGGCGACGAGCTGCTCTACCGCGAGCTGCGCGACCGCTTCGGCACGTACTTCGACGGCTCCATGGGCGCGGCTGCTCTGCAGAAGCGTCTCGAGTCGTTCGATCTCGAGGAGGAGGCCGAGAGGCTCCGCGAGATCATCCGTACCGGCAAGGGCCAGAAGAAGACCCGTGCGCTCAAGCGCCTCAAGGTCGTCTCCGCGTTCCTGCAGACGAGCAACAGCCCCAAGGGCATGGTGCTCGACTGCGTGCCGGTCATCCCGCCGGACCTGCGTCCGATGGTGCAGCTGGACGGTGGCCGCTTCGCGACCTCCGACCTGAACGACCTGTACCGCCGCGTGATCAACCGTAACAACCGCCTCAAGCGACTCCTTGACCTCGGTGCTCCCGAGATCATCGTGAACAACGAGAAGCGCATGCTTCAGGAGGCCGTCGACGCGCTCTTCGACAACGGCCGTCGTGGTCGCCCGGTCACGGGCCCCGGCAACCGCCCGCTGAAGTCGCTGTCCGACATGCTCAAGGGCAAGCAGGGCCGCTTCCGTCAGAACCTGCTCGGCAAGCGTGTGGACTACTCCGCGCGTTCCGTGATCGTCGTCGGTCCGCAGCTCAAGCTGCACCAGTGCGGTCTGCCGAAGGCCATGGCGCTGGAGCTCTTCAAGCCGTTCGTGATGAAGCGCCTGGTCGACCTGAACCACGCGCAGAACATCAAGTCGGCGAAGCGCATGGTCGAGCGCGGCCGCACGGTCGTGTACGACGTGCTCGAAGAGGTCATCGCCGAGCACCCGGTTCTGCTGAACCGTGCGCCCACGCTGCACCGCCTCGGCATCCAGGCCTTCGAGCCCCAGCTGGTCGAGGGCAAGGCCATCCAGATCCACCCGCTCGTCTGCACCGCGTTCAACGCGGACTTCGACGGTGACCAGATGGCCGTGCACCTGCCGCTCTCCGCGGAGGCGCAGGCCGAGGCCCGCATCCTGATGCTGTCCTCGAACAACATCCTGAAGCCGGCCGACGGTCGTCCCGTCACCATGCCGACCCAGGACATGGTTCTCGGTCTCTTCTTCCTCACGACCGACGAGGAAGAGCGCGAGGTCATCGGTGAGGGCCGCAGCTTCGGCTCGACCGCCGAGGCGACCATGGCGTTCGACAACCGCGAGCTGTCGCTCCAGGCCAAGGTCGACATCCGCTTCCCGGTGGGCACCATCCCGCCGCGTGGCTGGGTGCCGCCGGTCGCCGAGGGAGGGGACGACGGCGTCGGGGAACGAGAGTTCCAGCAGGGTGACAGCTTCCGGCTGCGCACCACGCTGGGCCGCGCGCTCTTCAACGAGCTGCTGCCCGAGGACTACCCGTTCGTCGACTACTCGGTGGGCAAGAAGCAGCTCTCCGAGATCGTCAACGACCTGGCGGAGCGCTACCCCAAGGTGATCGTGGCGGCGACGCTCGACAACCTGAAGGCGGCGGGCTTCCACTGGGCGACCCGTTCGGGCGTCACCGTGGCCATCTCCGACGTCGTCGTGCCCGAGGCCAAGAAGGCCATCGTCAAGGGCTACGAGGCGCAGGACGAGAAGGTCCAGAAGCAGTACGAGCGCGGTCTCATCACCAAGGAAGAGCGCACTCAGGAGCTCATCGCGATCTGGACCAAGGCGACCAACGAGGTTGCCGAGGCGATGAACGCGAACTTCCCCAAGACGAACCCCATCTTCATGATGGTTGACTCGGGTGCCCGAGGAAACATGATGCAGATGCGTCAGATCGCCGGTATGCGTGGTCTGGTGTCGAACGCCAAGAACGAGACGATTCCCCGTCCCATCAAGGCGTCGTTCCGTGAGGGTCTGTCCGTGCTGGAGTACTTCATCTCCACCCACGGTGCCCGTAAGGGTCTCGCCGACACCGCCCTGCGTACCGCCGACTCGGGTTACCTGACCCGTCGTCTGGTGGACGTCTCGCAGGACGTGATCATCCGCGAGGAGGACTGCGGCACCGACCGCGGCCTCAAGCTGAAGATCGCGGAGAAGGGCGCCGACGGCATCCTCCGCAAGACCGACGACGTCGAGACGAGCGTGTACGCACGCATGCTCGCCGAGGACGTCGTCATCGACGGCAAGGTCATCGCGCCGGCCAACGTCGACCTCGGTGACGTGCTCATCGACCAGCTGGTCATGCACGGCGTCGAGGAGGTCAAGACCCGCTCGGTCCTGACCTGCGAGTCCGCGGTCGGCACCTGTGCCTTCTGCTACGGCCGCTCGCTGGCCACCGGCAAGCTGGTCGACATCGGTGAGGCGGTCGGCATCATCGCCGCCCAGTCCATCGGTGAGCCCGGCACGCAGCTGACGATGCGTACCTTCCACACCGGTGGTGTGGCCGGTGACGACATCACCCAGGGTCTGCCCCGTGTCGTCGAGCTCTTCGAGGCTCGTACGCCCAAGGGTGTCGCCCCGATCTCGGAGGCGGCCGGCCGCATCCGTATCGAGGAGACCGAGAAGACCAAGAAGATCGTCGTCACCCCGGACGACGGCAGCGACGAGACGGCGTTCCCGATCTCGAAGCGTGCCCGTCTGCTGGTGGGCGAGGGCGACCACGTCGAGGTGGGCCAGAAGCTCACCGTGGGTGCCACCAACCCGCACGACGTGCTGCGGATCCTCGGTCAGCGCGCGGTCCAGGTCCACCTGGTCGGCGAAGTCCAGAAGGTCTACAACAGCCAGGGTGTGTCGATCCACGACAAGCACATCGAGATCATCATCCGGCAGATGCTCCGCCGCGTGACGATCATCGAGTCGGGCGACGCCGAGCTGCTTCCGGGCGAGCTCGTCGAGCGCGGGCGCTTCGAGGGCGAGAACCGTCGTGTGGTCACGGAAGGCGGCCACCCGGCCTCCGGCCGTCCGCAGCTGATGGGTATCACCAAGGCCTCGCTGGCGACCGAGTCGTGGCTGTCGGCGGCGTCCTTCCAGGAGACGACCAGGGTTCTGACGGACGCGGCGATCAACGCCAAGTCCGACTCCCTGATCGGCCTCAAGGAGAACGTCATCATCGGTAAGCTCATCCCGGCCGGTACGGGTCTGTCCCGCTACCGCAACATCCGGGTCGAGCCGACCGAGGAGGCCAAGGCCGCGATGTACTCGGCCGTCGGCTACGACGACATCGACTACTCGCCGTTCGGCACCGGCTCCGGCCAGGCCGTTCCGCTGGAGGACTACGACTACGGTCCGTACAACCAGTAAGAGCGCGAGGCAGTACGACCGCGGGGCGGTCACCCTTCACGGGGTGGCCGCCCCGCGGCGTTTCCGGGGCCGGTCGGGTACGAGCAGTTCTCGTACTGAGTTGCGAAGTCGGCCTCCATGGATCACAGTTGGTGCAGCGGCAGAGCTGCGTCCGGTACCCGGGCGGCGGATCTGCCGCTTTGTGTTTTCCGCAGCACAGGCCCCCGAAGGGAGTGTCCATGTGAGTCCCCTCGCCTTCCCGGACGCGGAACGGCTCGTCGTCGATCACCTCAAGAACCGGCCGGAGCTGGCCGGGACGGTGGTCGACAACCGGCCCCCGGCCGGCTTCGACGGCACACAGAAGGCCGTCCTCGTCTCCCGCGTCGGCGGCGCGTGGGTGGACGATCTCCATCTCGACCAGCCGCTGATCGACCTGGAGGTGTACGGGCCGGACAAGACGGCGGCGCACACCGTGGCGCTGGCCGCGCGTGCCGCCGTACTCACCCTGTCCGGCACCACCTACGGTGCGGCGGCGGTCACCGACGTCGCCGAGGCGGACGGGCCGCGCTGGCTGCCCGACTACAACCGCCCCGCCGGCCATCGGTACCTCTCCACCGTCCGGATCTCCGTCCGGCCCGCTTGACCCGAGTGTTCTTCCCTTCAGGCCCCGCCACCGGCGGGGCCTTCGTCATTTCCGAATCACCGAGGAGCAGACATGGCAGGCAACAACGGCAGCCAGATCCGTGTGGCCGGCACCGGCCGGATCCTGGTCGCGAAGGCCGGGACGTCCGGTCCGGCCGCGCCGGCGCACACCGGCGACGAGTGGGCGGCCGGCTGGACCGAGCTGGGCTACACCACCACCGACGGCATCAAGTTCAACAAGAAGGACAAGATCGATCCGGTCGACACCTGGCAGTCGGTGAGCCCGGCCCGGTTCATCTACTCGGACCGCGACCTGACGGTGAAGTTCCAGCTGCTCCAGCTGAACAAGGACACGCTGTCGTTCTTCATGGGCGGTGACGCCGTCACTCCGGTGACCGCCACCGGCGTCACCGACACCTACCAGTACAAGCTGGCCGCCGAGCCGAAGCAGGACGAGCGCCAGCTGGGCATCGAGTTCAAGGACGGCGCGGACGTCACGTACCGCTTCATCGTCCCGCGCGGTCAGGTCACCGAGACCGAGGAGATCGCACTGACCCGCACCGGGGCGCTGAAGCTGGGCGTCACCTTCACGGCGCTGGCCTCCGAGGGCAGCTCGACCCTGGCCACCTGGATCATGAAGGACAAGTCGTTCGCCGCGGTTTAAGGGCCTGACCGCGGCGGTGGGGGTCCGGGGTTCCCGGGCCCCCGCCGCCGTCTCTCCCGTACGTCCCCTTCGCGTCCCACCTCACAGAGGAGCCCTTGAATGGCCGGCTTCAACGTCAACGCGGCCCGCGCCCAGCGCCTGGAGGCGCTCGGCCGCGCCTGGATCTTCGAGCTCGACGACGACGTCTTCGAGCTGCCGACCGAGCTGACCCGGGCGACCGCCCGCAAGCTGCGCGATCTCGACGACAACGACGTCGACGGGCTGCTGCGGCTGCTGCTCGGCGAGAAGCAGTACGCGCGGTTCGACCGCCACGAGATCACCATGCAGGACATCGCCGCGATCCTTGAGGCGTACGGCAAGGAGACGGGGCTCGGCCTGGGGGAAGGCTGAGCCTCGGTGCGTTCGTGGAGGAACACGCCGAGGCCCTTGAGGCCGATCTCCTGCGCCACTACGGCCTCGACCTGCTCGACTGGTACCGGGGCGGCCTGACCTCTCGTCGGCTGTCGGTGCTGCTGAAGCATCTGCCGCGGGACAGCGCGGTGGCCCGGGAACTGCACGGGGAGGCGGCGGAGTGGTCGGTCTCCGACTATCTGCTGGCGACCGCCGTCGACCAGCTCGCCGAGAGCAACTGGATGTTCGCCACGGTGAACCAGGACGAGGAGAGCGAGTGGCTCGACTATCCGACGCCGGTTCCCCGTCCCGGTGTGGAGGCCGCCGACGAGGCGCCGGCGGAACGCGAAGCGCCGGGGCCGAGTCCGACTCAATTGTCGGCCTTCTTCGGGTGACGGGTCAGCCGAAGCCCCTCGCGCCGGCGAGCACCGCACATGCCGCCTGAACCACTGCCCACGTGCCGGTGCTGACCGGCGACCAGGGCAGGAGGCGTCGCAATTCGGCCTGCGTACGGGAAAGGCCGGGAAAGGCTGGGTCGAACAGGATCGGAAGGCTTTCCCCCACCTCGCCTGTCACCCCGAAGTCGTCCGACTTCGCTGTGCGGAAGTGCAGTCGCCTCTTGTGGTCCTGATAGCTGTAGGAGAGCGAAAAGGAGCCGTTCGAGTAGTACGAGGAACGGCATGTCCCCGCTGTTTTCATTCCCCTCTTCTTCAGGCGCAGGTGTATGCAGATACGGGTCGTCGCCAGGGGGAGGACGACTGCTGTCGGGGTGAAAAGTATGACGTAGGAGATCCAGGCCGGGAAATCCAGAGACGTCACGCGACCTCCAATGACGACCGACATGCCAAAAGTAAAGGGAGGACCGATGGCTACTCCGACACCGGCATCGGGGCCCAAGGAAGAGGCGTGGATCCGCCCCTTCTGGATCAATAAGCAGGACATCGAGCACCAGAAGGAACTGTATCGCGACCTTCAGCACTCGGTCACGCTGATCAAGTACGAACTTGGCGGTCTGGCCCTGGGGCTGACGTTGGTGAAGGCGGACTTTTCCATCCTGAAGGCGGACGAGAAGGGCATCACGTTCCGTGGTCGCCAAGTCGTCACATTTCCTTGGGCGGACAAGAAGAAGTCCTTGGAAGAGCGCATCCGGCAGGTCAATAAAAAGATCTCCGAAGATCAGGAGTTCATCAACAAGAAGATCACCCGTCTCGAAAACATGAAGGCAAATGCGGAGGAGGGGAGGGGTGCGGCACGCGAAGCGCGTGATCAGGCCGGGACGGGAGGCCGTGCGGACGCGGCAAAGGAAGTGATGAAGATTCGCTTCCAAATTGCCGAGGACGTGCACCGGGCGGCTGCGATCGAAAAGAAGGTCGACCGGCAGGTGGCGAAGATCGAGGGTCGCTCCGACAAACTTGAAAAGCTCTCCGGCAAGTTGAAGACGATCACTGACAAGGAAAAGGCTCTCAAGGAAGCCGGAGAAAAGGCGAAGGAGAACGCCGAGGCGGCCAAGACCGCTCTGAGTCGGCTCAACGCGAAGCTGAAGACCACCCAGGGGGAGGTCATCAATGTGTCCAGGGCGCTCAGCGGCTGATGAGGAACGCCTCCGGGGTGCGGACCGTGGTCTCCGGGAAACTAGGGAAAGGCAGGAACGGGGATGTCACTCGCCGGAAGTCTGAGAACAGCGGGCTCCGCCATGCAGGGCTTCAACCGGATCGTGGCCGGCGGAACGACGCCACTGACCCGGCTCAAGTCCGCCGTGGGGCAGGGAAACTCGGCCCTCAGCACCATCCGTGGCGGCGCGGACCGAGCGGGCGCCGCCATCGGCAAGCTGCGTACCGCCACGGCACAGGGCGAGACCGCCGTCGGCAAGCTGCGCACGGGCCTGCGGACCGCCAACACCTCGCTCGGTACGGCCAAGGGCGGGGCCGACAAGCTCAAGGGCGCGCTCGACAAGCTCAAGGGGTCGGCCGACAAGGCCAAAACCGCGCTGCAGGGGGTCAAGCAGCAGTCCGACGCCGTGGAGAAGTCCGTCGGGAAGGCCGGCAAGAACGCCGACAAGACCGGAAAGACCATGGGCGGCGGCCTCGCCAAGGGGCTCAAGGGCGCGAGCGTCGCGCAGCGCGGGCTCAACCTGGTCATGGCCGCGAACCCGTTCGGCCTGATCATGGCGCTGCTCGCGCCGCTCATCCTCCAGTTCGTGAAGGTCGACAAGATCGTCGCCGTCGTGCAGAAGGGGTTCAAGGCGGGGATGAAGGCCATCTCGTCCGCGACCTCCGCGGCGATGAAGGCGATCGGACCCGTCCTGCGCGGCATCGGCAACATGCTGCTCACCCCGTTCCGCGGCTTCGCCAGTGCGGTCAACGTCGTCATCGGCGCGCTGAACGGGTTCAAGGTCAGCATCCCCAGCTGGGTGCCGAAGTTCGGCGGCAAGTCGTTCTCGATCAACCTCCCGAAGATCCCGGTTCCGCACCTCGCCAAGGGCGGTGTCGTCCCGGCGCGCAACGGCGGAACGCTGGCGCTGATCGGTGAGGGCGGCGAGTCCGAGGCCGTCATCCCGCTGAGCAGGCTCGACCGGATGATGAGCCCCGGCGCCGGCCGGGCGCAGATCGCCCGGCTCGCCGAGGCCGTCGAGCGGCTCGCCGAGCGTCCCGTCCACGTGCAGGTGGATTCCCAGACCATCGCCCGCGCCGTCCTCGTCGGGCAGCGCCAGCTCGCCCGGAGGTAGGCAGACATGGCAAGGAACCTCTGGATCGGCAAGCCCGGTCTGCTGCGGGAGATCTCCCAGGCGGCCAAGAGCTGGGACCGCAGCGCGGACCTGAACATCACCGAGTTCCGTTCCCTGGAGGGCCGGGTGACGCTCGTCGCCCCGCCCAGGACGACACGTCGTATGAAGCTCTCGTTCGAGTGGCTGGAGCCGGACGACGCCCAGCACCTCGTCCGGCTCGCGCGCCGGGTCACTGGCCCGGGCATGCTCGGCCGCGACGCCCCCGCCAGGGGCTCGGTCGTCGTGCTCGACCCCGCGTCGGTCAATCTGCTCGACCCGCTCCAGGCGGCCGGGCAGAGCCTCGACCCGCGCGGCGGCGACCACTGGTTCACGGTGGCCGGCGACCTCACGTTCAGGCCGTCGGCCGGCGAGGTGTTCACGGGCGACTGCAAGGACGTGGCGAGCGCGGTCGGCTGGACGCACGGCGCCTGGACCGGATGGCCGGTGGCCCCGGGCATGGACGTGTCGTGGCGGATCCCGCCGGAGTGGGACGAGGCCGTGTGCACCGCACAGCTCGACTGGAAGGCGGTGGACGGCTCGTACCTCTCGACGACCGCGGTGCCCGGCCCCGTCGTCAGCGGTACGGCGCCGGCCGCGGCCGCGTTCGTCACCCCGGTCGGCCGGCCCGGCCGCACCGGCGCGGTCACACTGGCCGGCGCCTGCCTCACCATCGGCGAGGCACCGGCCGCCCACGCGCTCGGTGACGGCTGCCCGCCGATGGCGGTCACCAACCTGACGGACACGCCGTCGGCCCGGCTGCCGTACCGGAACATCGCAATCGATCTCGTGGAGGTGCGCGGTGCAGCCAACTGACGAGAACATGCGGGCCGCTCTCGACGCGCCGGAGCGGGTGCCCGCCCACTCGACCCGGCTCGGCGGCGCGGAGCTCGGCCCGCAGATCCAGTCCTGGAAGGTGGAGCGGGCGTACAACACCGATCTCCCGGAGGCGATGCGGGCGTTCTCCGGCAGTGCCTCGGCGCAGCTGGAGGTGCTGCTCGGCGGGACCGGCGGCGAGCACGCGCCGCGCCTGTACTCCGCGTGGGCCGACCGGTCCACCGGCGACGTGGTGCGCCCGGGGCAGTCCGTGGTGCACTCGACCGGCGTCGCGGACCGGACGCTGCCCGCGTTCCGGGGCACGGTCCGCTCCCGGTCGGCCGCCTCGGGCAGTGACACGGTCACCGTCCAGGCGCTGGACGGGGCGGAGCGGCTGCGCGGCCCGGCGTCGCTGCCGCGCCCGTACCACGGCTTCTACTGGGGCCGGCCGGTCGCCAGCGCGATCTGGTGCGTGGACGAACTGCTCCGCCAGGGCGGCATCCACACCTGCCCGCCGCCGCGCGCCCCGCTCGCCGACGACAAGGACGTGGCCCCGTTCACGGTGCTGTACGCGTCGCTGCACGGCGGGTTCAACGCGACGTACGGGCAGCCCGAGGTGCTCCCCGGCAGCAGCTCGTACCGCTGGATCCGCGACGGCGCGCCGTTCGAGATGGCGCTGATGCCGGAGCAGCCGGCGCTGCGGGCGGCGTGGATGCCGCGCTCGCGGTTCGTGCTGCCGGGCAAGGTGTTCCAGGTCGAGTGCTGGGCGAACACGGCGCTGGCCAAGGACAGCATGATCGAGATGAAGGCGCTGTTCGACCGCAGCGGCGGGGCCTCCGGCTACCTCAGCGGCCGGTTCGACATCTCGACGGGGACCGTGCGCATCACCTCCGGGACGGTCGACGGCGGCTACTGGTACTTCGACTGGATCTTCCCCAAGCTGGCGGCCCTGCGGGGCAGCTGGCACCTGGGGTTCATGGTGGACACCCGGGGGACGGGCGCCACCGTGCTGCCGACGGTCCAGCCGCGGCTCACCGCGCCGGACGGCTCGTACCACGTGGGCGGGCTGGCGACGTACGTCGAGGCGTCCGCCGCCCACCCGCGTTCCGAGCTCCAGCAGATCGACCTGGTGACCGACATGGCCGTGGAGTGCCTCCAGGTCACCGACCGGGTGTGGACGGACACCGCGACCTACCCGCGCCCCGAGTGGGAGCAGAAGGACCAGTGGCGCAAGGGCGCGGAGCTGGACGACGACGCGCTGCCGCTGTTCGACATCCCGAAGGTGTCGGGCTCCCAGTGGGACGCGATCAGCGAGATCGCCCGCGCGTCGATGTCCACCGCCGAGTTCGACGAGCAGGGTGTCTTCCGCTGGCGCGGCCCGTCGCGCTTCACCAAGGTGCCGGTCGCCCCGGACGCCACGGTGACCACGGTCCGGGACATCTCCGCGCTGACCGTCAGCGAGGAGATCGACGCCTGCCGCAACCACTGCGAACAGCCGTACCAGGACTGGGCGGGCATCGGCCTCGCCCACGGTACGGCGCAGACCGACACCCGGATCAGGGAGATCAAGCCCGGGATACCGGAGGAGGTGACGTACGCGATCGCGGACGACGAGAGCGACATCGGCCCGCCGACCATCGTGGACGACACGTCCGCCTCGATCGCCAGCCACCGGGTGCGCTTCGGCAGCGCGGCGACGGGCGGTACGGCGGTGAAGGGCCAGGTCACCGTGAGTTCCCGCCGTGAGGGGCCGGCGTACATCATCCGGTTCACGAACACCGGGACCACCAGCGTGTGGACGGTCACCAAGGACGGCAAGCCGTCCGTGCAGATCGACCCGCTCAAGCGGTCGGCGGACCCGAAGCAGCGGGTGTGGGCGCGCTGGAGCCCGGCGAGCCAGCAGCACTACGGCAAGCAGCAGTACCTGGCGCCGGCGTCGGACTGGGTGCAGTCGGCGATCTCGGCGTACACCCTCGCGGGGGCGATGCTCGACGCCGGGCGGTACCCGGTGCCGGTCCTCGGCGAGGTGGAGGTGCTGCACGATCCCCGGCTGCAGCTGGGCGACGTGGTACGGGTGGTCGATTCGGCGGGGGCGAAGCTGGACACGCTCGCGTGGGTGGTCGGCATGCGCACCACGTACACGGCGGGCTCCGCGCCGCAGCAGGTCCTGACGCTGCGCGGGACCGGGTACAACGGCGTCCCGGCCGACGAGGGCCTGGTGCCCGACGCGCCGCTCGATCCGGCGTACGGGCGGCTTCGGACGTACCAGATGGTGACGGCGCAGTACGCGCAGTTCGCCGACCTGACGGCGGAGCAGCTCACCTACCGGACGCTGGTGGAGACGCTGGGAGGTGCGGCATGACCTCGGACGGCGTGACGCGTACGCCGGAGCCGGAGCCGGCGGTGGACCCCGCACCGGACCCCGGGGCCGTGGCGCCGGAAGGCGCCGGCGGCGAGGAGCCGGGGGAGCAGTCGCTGCCGCCCGGAGACCCGGCGTACCCCTCGCCGGACGCCCCGGCGCCGGTCCCGGTGCCGATCGACGATCCGGCCGCCCGCGAGGGCGACGGCGGCATGCCGCCGGACACCCTGCCGCCGCCACTGGGCGGCTGATCCCGCCCCGTCCGACCAAGGGCCGGCGCCCTGCGGGGCGCCGGCCCTTCTCGTACCCGCTTCCGAGGAGGCCCCTGACATGGTCCAGCTCACCCCGCTCAGCAATCTTCCGTATCCCCAGCCCACCGACGCGGCCAACGTGCCGCTGCACCTGCAGTCCCTCGCCGAGGCGCTCGACGGGCGGACGGTGCTGCGGGTCGCCAACACCGTCAACCTGTCCGCGATCGCCGCGCCGGTGACCGGGATGCTGGCCTGGGTCACCACGCCCGGCCGGTACTACTACTACACGGGCGGGTACTGGCACCCGGTCGCGCCGAGCCCCGTGCTGAAACTCAATCCGGTGGCCGGTACGACGGCCTCGGCCACGTACGTCGAAGCCCTGACGGGGTCCACCGGCGACACGATGGCCGCCGCCTTCACCGCGCCGCCCTCCGGCACGGTCCTCGTCACGCTCGGCGCCCGGATCAGCAGCAGCGTGGCCACCGGCGCGGGCTTCATGTCGATGACCGTCAAGCAGGGCACGACGGTCACCCTGGCCACCGCCGACACCCGTGCGGCGATCTTCGGCGGCGGCATGCAGTGCTCCGCGTCGACCCAGTTCCAGGTCAGCGGGCTGAGCGGCGGTGTCTCGTACACGGCGACGCCCGCGTACCGGTCCTCGGCGACGACCAGCACGGCGACCTTCGCCCACCGCTTCCTGCGGATCGACCCGGTCCACTGACCTGGCGTCCGCTTCCGTCCCCGGCCCCGGCCCGTCGTGTCCCACGGCGGGCCGGGGCCGTTTTCCGCACGGACCCTTCGTGCCCCGACCCCAGGAGGTCCCTGATGGCGGCACCCCTGTCACCCGACGCCTTCGCCCGCGCACTGCGCGCGGAAGGCGTCCCTCTCACCGAGCACGCCGACTGGCGTACCCACCACCGCAACCACAAAGGCGCCTGGGGCCCGGTCAACGGCGTGATGCTCCACCACACCGCCGGCTCCAGCAGCGTCGGCTTCTGCCGCCGGGGCACGCCCGGACTCCCCGGGCCGCTGTGCGTCGGCGTCGTCGCGAAGGACGGCACGGTGCACCTGGTCGGCTACGGCCGCACCAACCACGCGGGCAACGGCTGCGCCGCCGTGCTGGCCGCGGTCCGCGAGGAGCGGGCGCTGCCGAAGCCGGGCCCGGATGCCGTCGACGGCAACGCCCGGTTCTACGGCTTCGAGATCGAGAACCTCGGCGACGGCGCCGACCCCTACCCGGCGGCCCAGCTCGACGCCGTCGAGCGGCTGTCGGCGGCGCTGTGCCGCGCGCACGGCTGGTCGGCGGCCAGCGTGCTGGGACACAAGGAGTGGACCCGGCGCAAGATCGACCCGTCGTTCCCGATGGACGGCATGCGGGGCCGGATCGGCGCCCGGCTCGCCGGCCGCCCGGGCCCCGGGCGGCCGGCGCCGCCCAAGCCGCCCGCCTCGGCGTACGCGCCGTTCCCCGGCGGCGCCTTCTTCGTGCCGGGCCATCGCGACCCGTTGTTCACGGCGGTCGGAAGACGGCTGGTGGCGGAAGGGTGCGGCCGGTACTCGGTCGGTCCCGGCCCCGTCTGGGGCGCCGCCGACCGGGCGTCGTACGCCGCCTGGCAGCGCAAGCTCGGCTATCGCGGTACGGACGCGGACGGCACCCCGGGACGTGCGAGCTGGGAGCGGCTCCGCGTCCCGCGGGCCTGAGCGCGACAGAAGGAGAGGTGGTCCGCGGATGATGCGGGAGTACGAGGAGCGAGGCGTGGTGGTGGAGCTGGAACGGCTGCGGCGGTCGGTGGACGTCGGATTCGCCACCACACGGGGCGATCTGGCGCTGCTGCTGCAGCGCGCCGACCAGACGGACAAGGTGCTCGGCGAGCACGAGGAACGGCTCGACGCGCTGGAGCGCTCGCGCTGGCCGCTGCCCTCGCTGGCCGCGCTGACGTCGTGCGCGGCGCTGGCCGTCACGTTGTGGCAGGCGGCGGCGCGCTGAGCGGCGTATCGACGGCGGTGCGGCCGGAGCTAGATCGCGCGAGCGCGCAACTAGCTTGCTCGCGTTCGCAATTCGGGGCGTGCGGGGCCGGTGAGGCTCCGCGCGCCCCGGGGTGCCTGCGTTACGCTGCCCTGCGTCGAACGTACATTCGAGAAGGTGGCGATTCTGGAGCGTGGGCGCCGTACGGGTGAAGGGGAGGTGCGATGGTGAACAGCGCCGGAGAGCGGCTGGCCGACGTGGTGGCCGCGGCGGTGGAGGTGGCGGCCGAGGCCGGAGAGGCCGGTACGTACAACGCGGAAGTCGCTCGTGCGATCGCCGCGGTCGTGAACAAGGTCGGTGCGCGCGTGGTGATCGACGCGGAGGTCCGCGGGTTCACGAGCGGCTGGCGCGAGGCGATGGACCTGGTGGCCGGCGACGACGGCGAACCGGCCCGGATACTGCGACTCCCCGACCCGGCCGACGACCCCGGCCCGGCCGACGGCCGCGGCGACAGTCCACGCCCCGGCGCCGCCCCGTACCCCGGCCCGGGCCGACGCCCCTGACGCGTGCGGCGCCCGCCGGGCCGAGGCCCCCGAACCGCACGACGCGAGGCGGCCGCACCCTGTCCGGGGTGCGGCCGCCTCGCCTTCGTCGTACGCGTGGAAAGGGGTACGCGCGGTCAGGCGCGGCGGCGGGCCGTGCGCTCCGCCGCGAAGACGTCCTCCAGCCGGAAGAGCTGCGCCCGGCCCTGCCGTCCCGCCGGCGCGAGGTGCCCCAGCTGGACCCACTTGCGGATGGTCGCGGGGGCCACGGCGACCTCACGGGCGGCCAGCGTTCCGGTGATCAGGGGCTGGGCCGAGGCGCTCATCGCGCCTCCCCGGCGCCCTCGGGGGCGGGCGCGCGCTCGTCCAGGGCGACGCCCATCTCCCGCGGGTCGCCGCCGCCCGCGACCAGCGCGCTCCAGGCGTCCTCGCGCCACACGTGCCGGAAGGCGGGGTCCGTACGGCAGTCGCAGTCCTTGTCGGCGCACCGGCAGGCGGGGTTCACGCACAGCACGGCCCGCCGGGCCGGGAAGGCGCGCAGCGACACGGAGGCGCACCACGGGCAGCGGCCGCCGACCCGGACCATCGGCTCGGTGTCGCCCAGCGCCCGCCCGCAGCGCCGGGCCATCCGGCGCAGCTCGTCCCGGACATGGCCGGCGAGGAGGGGGTGTACGGCGATCCGGTCGAGCAGCGCCCCGATGCGGGCCAGCCGCTGCGGGACCCCGGCGCGGCGCGGCCGCCCGAGGCCGAGTTTCTCGTGGACCGCCTCGTCGAGCTCGCTCACGCCGTCGCTGATGTCCCGCAGCGCGTCGGAGACGTGGAGCCGCAGGGGCGCGGCGGAGTGGCCGGGGACGCTGAGGCCGTGGTCCCGCTCGACGGCGAGCGCGTCACGGCGCTCCTCGCGGATACGGGCGTCACGCGCGGCGAGTTCGGCGGCTCCGGGCTCCGGGCGGTCGCCGGACCGCCCGCGGGTGCCGGGGGACAGTTCGGCGACCAGTTCGGGGAGCTGGCGGACCAGCAGGGCGAGCCAGAGGGCGGTGTCGTGGGCCGGTGCGGGCGTGGTGGGTGCCATCAGCGTTCCCCTCGGTGCTGGGTGGTGTGCGGGGTGCGGGCGACCGGGCGGCCGTTGCGCCAGAGGCGTCCGGCGCTGACGCCGTCGAACCAGCTGTCGGCGGGGGCCACGGTCTCCTCGCAGCGGCGCACGACCGGGCAGCGCGCACAGGCGCGCAGCGCGGGCGCCGCGTCCCTCTCCCGGCGGGCGAAGACGATCTGCGGCGGCAGTCCGGAGCAGGCGGCGGCCGAGCGCCACCACGAGGACAGCGGGTCGCGCTCGTCGTCGTGCTGCGGGGCTAATGAGGTCATGACCGCAGACTGACACGTTGCGAGCGAGCGCGCAACAACATATTTCCATGGCAGTACCCGTTGATGCGCTACGCGTGTGGCTACAAACCCCCCGAAAAACCAGCTTGCGCGCGGGTAATTCTGCGCGCGCAAGCGCGCTAGGCTGTTGCCTGCTTCGGAGGGAGGCACTCTCATGACCATCAGCGAACTCGACCGGTTCGCGAGCTGGGTCGAAGACCTGATCCGGCAGCGTGGCTACGACATCGACAGTCCCCGGGGCGGGGGGAAGTCCCGGCTGGCCGACGAGGCGGGCGTCCATCGCGCCGCCATCACCCGGCTGTTGCAGCGCCAGAGCATGCCGGATCTGGAGACCACCCGGCGTCTCGCCCACGTTCTGCGCGTGCCGGTCCGCGACATGCTCATCCGCTCCGGCCGGCTCAGCGAGGAGGACCTTCCTCTCCCCGACCGGCCCCGCGCCGCGCCCGCGGGCGCGGACGGCGGGGCTCCGCGGCTGACCCTGGAGGAGGCGGCGGCCGGGCTGGGCGTGCCCGAGGACCAGCGCGACATGTTCATGCGGGTGGCCGGGCAGTTCCTCCCGCCCCCGGCAGACCGGCATGACCGGCGGCGCATCGGGGAGTAGCGCCAGGTGGGCGCCGAGTAAGCTGCTGCGGCCTGTCTCCCTCCGCCGCGGGCAGGCGCGTGCCTGCGGCGGCGCCGCGTGGTGACGGGACGGGACGGGAAGAGAGAGACGCATGGTCGAGGGCGACGGGCGCTCACGGCCGCCCGGAGACTCCCCGCGCCCCGGCGCCGGCCCGCAGCCTCCGAAGCCCCGGCCGCTCCCGCAGGACCTGCCCGGACTCCTCGCCTCGCTCGGCGAGTACCTGGAGGGCCACGGCCCCGAGGAGCTGGTCGTGCTCCTGCGCACGGAGATCGAACGCCGTGAGCTGCGCGCGTACGCCCACGGCTGGCGCGACGCCGCCGAGGAGTACGACCGGGCCCTCGGCCACGCTGACCGCGCCCGGCGCCTGTCCCTGGTCTCCCGCGCCCCCGGCCGCGCCGCGGTGATCCCGTTCCCCCAGGACGGCGAGGACGGCGAGGACGCCGAGGAAGGGCGGGCGGGGCAGGAGGAACCCGACGGGCGCGACGCGACGGAGCGCGACAC
>NZ_VBVX01000562.1 GCF_005981925.1 Streptomyces albidochromogenes | reverse complement strand
GTGCTCCCCTGTGCAACCCCGCCCGTCCCGACGGACTAGCAGGCCGATCGCCGCGCTCATCTGGAGGACGTGGCGAGCGTCGCGCCACTCCACCAACCCGCCACCCCAGCCAGTAGGACAAGACCATGTCCTGAGTGGTGTCTTGATCGTTGGGCCGATCGTGGGAGTGCGGGGCCGGTACGGGGGCCATGGGCGGTCGGTCACACGAGGCAACCTGAACGGCCGCACGCCGAGTCGCGCACTCTCCGGGCCGGTCATCCACCGGCCCGCACCCGGATCCCATTCGAATGAGAGTCGCACGTGGCTGACGACGCGCCGTTCTACGCACAGGACGCAGGCAGGAAACTCGCCCGCGATTTCGAGTCCCGGGCTTACGACTTACGTGCGCACCTGAAGAAGTTCATCGACGAAACAGGAGAGGAAGCCATCTCGGACGGTTTCGGTCTCCTGACCGAGTCCGACGAACTGAGAACCGAGTACGTCGACTACTCATCGGACGCCGCCGAAGCTCTGAACCTGGTGCACAAGTACCTCGACGCCGTCGCCGATTCTCTGCGAAAGGTCCACCGCAACACCGAGACCACCGACGAAGGTGTCGCGGTGCTCTTCGGTGCGAAGGGCGACGGTGCCAAGAAGTGAGCGGCAACGAGTCGGTGGGTGAGGAGCTCGTAGAGCTCGGTATCGAGCTCGTCAATCCCGGCGGCAGGCCGGAGGAGCTCAGGCAGGCCGCCAAGGCGTGGCGTCGCCTGCAGAAGGAGGTCGCAGGCGCGGACGGGTTGCTGAAGGCACTCGACAGGAACGTCGAGAGCGTCGTGGGGGACACCTGGCGCGGGCCGGCCGCCGAAGCGTTCAGGGACCACTGGCGCGAGATGAAGGCGCAGGTGGAGAAGGCGACGGAGCAGTACGACGAGATCGCCAGGCAGCTCGACGAGGCCGCCGACTCGATCGAGCAGGTGAACTCGGAGATCCACGACATCTACATCGAGATCGGCGTCTCGATCGGTGTCGGCGTAGCCCTGTCCTTCGTCACGCTCGGCCTCGGAAGCGCGGCGGCAGCGGCGAACGTCGCGCGGCTGGCCGGGCAGGCCATCAGCCTCTCCGAACGCCTCGGCCGGCTGCTGCGTGGCATCGCCGCGGCGATGCGCGCCTACCAACGGTCGACGAAGCTGGCCAAGCTGCTGGTGGACTTCGGTATCAACTGGGCCGGGAACACCTTCACGACGGTCGCCAGCGACGTGGCGACAGGTGAAGGACTCGATGCCGGGAGCCTCGGCAAAGCGACCTGGCAGGGCGGCGTCGCGTCGCTCGCGGGTACGCCGATGGGGTTGGCCGGGGCCGGAGGGGCGAACGCCCTGCTGCGCAACCGCGGCATGAGTCAGCTGGGGATGCGCGCCTCGGAGAACATCGTGGGTGGTGCAGTGGGCAACGTCGCGGGCGGAGTCGCCGTCGACGGAGTATCCCGGGTCACGGGCAGCGAGAAGCCGGAGTGGTTGAAGAACGCCGTGGTCAACGCCGCAGGGGGCGGAGTCGGCGGCGCCGGCGGAGTGGGCATCGGAGCCATGTCGCACCGCCGCTTCCCGGCGGCGGGCAGCCCGCCCGTCCCTCCGGTGACCCCCGACGCGACGAGCCCGTCCACGAGCGCTCGCCAAGAGGGAGCCACGCGCCCCGCGGCCAATGCCCGGCCGGATGGCGCGGGCGGATCGGACGGAGCCGGCGAGCCTCCTGCAACAGGGACGACGTCCCGTCGGCGAAGCATCAGGGACGACTTCGGGTGAGCGCCCGGTCCACCGCCCTCGCCCGTTTTGCGGGCGCAAGCAGTCGTGGTCCCACGTGCGTTCATTGCCTCCGTGACCAGGAAGCGGTACGGCTCGACACTCCCGGCCCCGTCTCCTGACCCGCACGCCATGACGCGCCGCTCCCGCGACTCGTAACCGCCACCCCCGACGAGCAA
>NZ_VBVX01000561.1 GCF_005981925.1 Streptomyces albidochromogenes | reverse complement strand
AGATTTGTATAAGAGACAGGCCGCACGGGACCCCGTTTCCGTACGAGCCCCGTGCGGCTTCCGTACGAGCGGGCGTGCCGCTTCCGTGCGGCTTCCGTACGAGCCTCCCGTCGGACGGGCCGCGGGCACCAGGCTTAACGAGCGGTCAGCCGATCCTCAAGGCGGCCTTAAGGATCACCGATCGGGCGCTGACCTGCGGTTTCGGCGGGCCCGCAGCCCCTACGTTGGCCCACGTGACGATCGAGGCCCTCCACTCCCCGCAGATGGATCCGCCGCAGCCGCCGCGCGAGGCGTACCCGGCGCTGTCGGCGTACCTGTCGCGGACGGAGGCCGCGGGCACGGCGAAGCCGCTGGGCAGGACGCAGACCGCGGGCACGGCTCAGCCGGCGGCGCCCGGCCGAGTGCCGGGCCCCGCCACCGCAGCCACGCCCGGGGCCACCGGTCGGGGGCGGGGGGCGGCGCAGGCGCAGGCGCGTGGCGCGGCCGCGCCCGTGCGGGTCGGGCCCGGGCGGATGCGGGCCGGGATCGTCGCCGGGGCCGGGGCTGTCGCCGGCCTGTGGGGCGCGCAGGCGGAGCCGTCGGCGCGGCTCGACGTGCTGTTCGCGACCGGCGCGCACCTCACCGGTCTCCTCGCCGGCTACGGCGTCCTCGTCATGCTCCTGCTGATGGCCCGCGTGCCCGCCGTCGAGCACGGCGTCGGCGCCGACCGGCTCGCCCGCTGGCACGCCCTCGGCGGCCGGTACGTGCTCTCCCTCTGCCTGGGCCACGCCCTGCTCGCCCTCTGCGGTCACGCGGCGCACACCGGCGCCGACCTCCTGGCCGCGACCACCGACCTCCTCGGCTACGGCGCGATCGCCGCCGCCACCGCAGGTACGGGCCTGCTGGTGGCCGTCGGGGCGACCTCGGCCCGCGCGGTGCGCCGCCGGGTCCCGCACGAGACGTGGCGCGCCGTCCACCTGCTCACCTACCTCGGCGCCGCCCTCGCCTTCGCCCACCAGCTCGTCGGCCCCGATGTCGCCGGCCACGCGGTGACCGTCTGGCTGTGGGCGATGATGCACGCCACCGTCGCCGTGCTGCTGCTCTGGTACCGGGGCGTGGTGCCCGTACGCCAGGCCCTGCGGCACAGCCTGCGCGTCATCGAGGTGCGGGCCGAGGGGCCCGAGGTGGTGTCGGTCCTCGTGCAGGGCATCGGGCTCGACGAACTGCGCGCGGAGCCGGGCCAGTTCTTCCGCTGGCGGTTCCTCCAGCGCCGGATCTGGCACACCGCGCTGCCCTTCTCGCTCTCGGCGCCGGTGCGCGACGACACGCTGCGGATCACGGTCAAGGCGGCCGGCGACCACACCCGCCGCATCCGCCGCCTCAGGCCGGGCACCCGCGTGCTCGCCACGGGCCCCTTCGGCGCGCTGACCGCGCACCGGCGTACCCGCCGCAAGGTGCTGCTGCTCGCCGGCGGCGTCGGCATCACGCCCATCCGCGCCCTCTTCGAGACGCTCCCCGGCGGCCCCGGCGACCTCACCCTCCTCTACCGGGCCTCCCACCGCGCCCACCTGGTGCTCCGCGACGAGCTGGAGCACATCGCGCGCACCCGGCAGGCCGGGCTCCACTACCTGCTCGGCCCGTCCGACGCGGCCTACGACCCGCTCGCGCCCCAGGCGCTGCGCGGCCTCGTCCCCGATCTCGCCGCACACGACGTCTTCCTGTGCGGCCCGCCCCGCATGGTCGAAGCCGCGACGGCGGCGCTGACCAGGGCGGGCGTTCCCGGCGGCCACATCCACTCCGAATGCTTCACCTTCTGACCCGCCCCCGGGTCCGACGCCCTCCGCTTCCCCCCGAGGAGACTCGATGGCC
>NZ_VBVX01000560.1 GCF_005981925.1 Streptomyces albidochromogenes | reverse complement strand
GCCCTCACCGGCCTGGTCGCCGCCACCGCGCCCACCGCGTCCGCCGCCCCGACCGCCCCCGCGGCGGCCCTCGCGGCCCCCGACATACCCCTCGCCAACGTCAAGGCGCACCTCACCCAGCTCCAGTCGATAGCCACCGCCAACGGCGGCAACCGGGCGCACGGCCGCCCCGGCTACAAGGCGTCCCTCGACTACGTCAAGGCCAAGCTGGACGCCGCCGGATTCACCACCTCCGTCACGACGTTCACCTCCGGCGGCGCGACGGGCTACAACCTCATAGCCGACTGGCCGGGCGGCGACCCGAACCAGATCCTGATGGCCGGCGCGCACCTCGACTCCGTCTCCTCGGGCCCCGGCATCAACGACAACGGCTCCGGCTCCGCCGCCGTCCTGGAGACCGCGCTCGCCGTCTCCCGCGCCCAGCTCAAGCCGACGAAGCACCTGCGGTTCGGCTGGTGGGGCGCGGAGGAGCTGGGCCTCGTCGGCTCCAAGGCGTACGTCAACAGCCTCCCGGCCACCGAGCGCTCCAAGTTCTCCGGCTACCTCAACTTCGACATGATCGGCTCGCCGAACCCCGGCTACTTCGTCTACGACGACGACCCGGCCATCGAGAAGACCTTCAAGGACTACTACGCGGGTATCGGCGTCCCGACCGAGATCGAGACCGAGGGCGACGGCCGCTCCGACCACGCGAGCTTCAAGAACGTCGGCATACCGGTCGGCGGCCTCTTCACCGGCGCCAGCCGTACGAAGTCGAGCGCCCAGGCCCAGAAGTGGGGCGGCACGGCGGGCACCGCCTTCGACCGCTGCTACCACTCGTCCTGCGACACCACGGCGAACATCAACGACACCGCCCTGGACCGCAACAGCGACGCGATCGCCCACGCCGTGTGGACGCTGGGCAGCGGCCCGGTCGACCCGCCCGGCGACGCGTACGAGAACACCGCCGACGTCGCCGTCCCGGACAACGGCGCGGCCGTCACCTCCACCGTCACCGTCGCGGGCCATACGGGCAACGCCCCGGCCGCGCTCAAGGTGGGCGTGGACATCAAGCACACCTGGCGCGGCGACCTGGTCGTCGACCTGCTGGCGCCCGACGGCACGGCGTACCGGCTGAAGAACTCCAGCGGCAGCGACTCGGCCGACAACGTGATCGCCACCTACACGGTGGACGCGTCCGCCGAGGCGGCCAACGGCGCCTGGAAGCTCAGGGTGCAGGACATCGCCGCCCAGGACACCGGCTACATCGACAGCTGGAAGCTCACCTTCTGATCCCGCCCCCGTGCGGTACGGCCCGGCCCCGGCGGGGGCCGGGCCGCTTCACGCCGTGATGTCCTTCGTCGTGAAGCGCGCCCAGGCGGCGGAGCCGAACACCGCGGCGTACACGGCCTGGAGCGTGAGGTTGTCCCGCACCTCGTCCCAGTACACCGGCTCGCGCAGCAGGTCCGCGAAGGACAGCCAGTAGTGCGGGAAGAGGTACGGGTGGATCCCGCTCAGCTGCGGGACGGTGTCCAGGATCTGCACCGTGATCAGCAGCCCGACGGTCGTCGCCATCGCCGCGACGCCGCTGTGGGTGAGCGTCGAGACGAACAGGCCGATCGTCGCCAGCCCGATCAGCGAGGCGGCCACCACCGCCGCGATCAGCGCCGCCCTCAGCACGCCCTCCCCGAAGCCGATCCGCGTGCCGGAGATCGTGGTGACCTCGCCGAGCGGGAAGAGCAGGGCCCCGGTGGCCAGTGCGGACACGGCGACGACCAGGGTCGCGACCAGGCAGAAGACCAGCGTGGCCGCGTACTTCGCGAACAGCAGCCTGGTGCGTCCGGCCGGGGCGACCAGCAGATAGCGCAGCGTGCCGGCGCTCGCCTCGCCCGCCACCGCGTCGCCCGCGACGACGCCGACGGCCATCGGCAGGAAGACCGGCAGGGTCGCGGCGAGCGCCGCGAAAACCAGGAACAGACCGTTGCCCGTGATCTGCGTGAGGAAGGCCGGCCCGCCCCCTTC
>NZ_VBVX01000559.1 GCF_005981925.1 Streptomyces albidochromogenes | reverse complement strand
GCTCGGCGTACCGCTGTTCGGCGAGTTCGGCGAGTTCGGCGAGTTCGGTGTGCTGGTGTTCGGTGTGTTCGCCTGAGGAGTCGGTGTCCGGCCGGGCGAGGTTTCGGGTGTGGTCGAACTGGCCGGTGTCGTGCTGGGGGCCGGCTGATTCGGATCCGGGGTACGGGCATCCGGCCCCGGGGTGCGGCCGTCAGGCGACGGTGTCGGCGTGGTTGACGCCGTCGGGCTCGGGGTGGACGAGAGTCCCGTGCTGGTGGGGTTCGGGGGAGAGCTCTGCTCCGAGCGGTTGCTGCCGGTGTCGCCGGGAGGGGGCGTGGCCTGGCCAGGCCGGCTGTCCGGGGTGCTGGAGTCACCGGTCGCGTCACCGGCCTTCGGCTGGCCCTGAGAGCCCGAAGGGTCGTTCTCGGGGACGCTCTGCCCGTTCTCCGAGGACGGGGAGTCGTCGGTTCCCGTGTGCGAGTCGTCCGTCCCGGTTCCGGAGTCCTCCGTCGACTCGTTCGTCGTCTCGTCCGAGCCGTCCGTCTCGGTCTCCGGCGGGAGGATCGGGTTCCGGTCGGCGTCCAAGGGGATGTGCCAGACGTTCTCCGCGTCGGCGATGTGGAGCGGATCGTGGCTTACCTCACCGCTCTGGGTGTCGACCCAGACGACGGTGCCGTTGTGGTTCACGGCATTGAACGCGTGGCCGCCGCTGCCGTCGGCCCAGTCCACATGCACGATGGCCGCCGCGCCGTGACCGGCCTGCTCCAGGTCCCACACGATGCCCGCAGCGGTGTTGGGGTCGTCGCCGGGTCCCGAGTAGGTGTACGGCGTCCCCGCCCAGCGCATCTGATTCTCGTTCGCGTCGTTCTCCGGCGAGAACGGGTCGGGGTTTCCGTCCTCGTCGTGGTCCAGGGTGCGGGGGGCCGAGACCTGCGGGTTTCCATACCAGGTCTCAAGGAAGGAGCGGGCGCAGTCGGCGCAGTTGTTGCTGCGCCCGGGCACCTCGTTGCCGCCGTCGTTCTGCAGCTGGCTCCAGGGACCGAACGGGTCGGGGAACCGCTGAGGGGTACCGTCAGGATTCTTCGGCACGGCGTTCGCCAGGATCTGCTGGTCCTGCGGGTCGGGCTCCCGCAGCCCTCCCGGGGAGTGGTCCAGGTCGTCGCGGATGTCGTTGAAGTTGTCCGGCTCCGGTTCCGGCTTGTCGGACGTGCCGGGGTCGGCCTGCGGCGAACCGGGCTCCTTCGGGCCGGACGGAGGAGTGCTCGACGCCTGGGCCGAGGGGTTCGGCCCAGGGGCCACGGTGTGAATCGGTACCGCAGTCACCTGAGGTTGCTGCTGCTGGTTGGGGGTGTTCGACGGCGTGCCCGGGTTGGTGTTGCCGGGTTGCTGCGGTGGGTTGGGTGCGTCCGGCCTGCTCGGCGTGTGCGGAGCGCTGCCCGCCGGCTGCTGCGGCCGTGGCGGAGTGGTGCTCGTACCCGGCTGCGACGCAGTCGGCCTGTTGCCGGCTGCCGGAGGCGGTGCGGCGTCGGGTGTACGACCAGGGTTGCCGTTGCCGGGGGTGCCCGCCGAACTCGGAGTTGTTGTCGGAGTGGTCGGCGGCGTCGTGCTCCTGGGTGTGGCCGGCTGCCTCGGGTCCTGGTTCGGGGTGGTGGAACTCGGGTTCTGGTTCGTGTGGGGGCTGCGGCCGTCGGTCGAGCTCGGCGTGGTGGGCGTGGTGGGCGTCTGACCGGGAGACCTCCCGCCGGCCGCGGGCGGTGTGCTCTGCGATGGCGTACGGCTGCCGTCCGAGCTCGGTGTGCTCTGGTTCGGCGTACGGCTGCTGTCCCTGCCGGGTGTGCTCTGGTTCGGGGTGCGGCCATCACCCGCGACCGGAGGCGCTCCCGGGGTACGGGTGTTCGCCCCGCCCGGGGTGTTCCCGTTGGGGCTCGTCACGGCGCCCGGCGTCGCACCCGGGGCGCGGCCGTCCGTCGACGGTGCCGGCGTGCGGGGCGGTGTCGACGGTGTCGGACTCGGGGTGGAGGCTGTCTCTTAT
>NZ_VBVX01000558.1 GCF_005981925.1 Streptomyces albidochromogenes | reverse complement strand
CGCCGGGCAGCGTCGGGGCCGCTTCGGCGGTGTCCGCCCAGGGGGCGGGCGCGCCGCCGGGCAGCGTCGCGGGAGGCCGGCCGGTGTTCCAGTCGGACGCCAGGGCGGAGGTGGTGAACTCGCCCGACTCGTCGGGGAGGTCGCCCCGCGCCACCGGGATCGTCCACTGGCCCGTGAGTTCGGACGCCACGGGCGGCGTCGGCTCGGGGGCCGTGTCGAAGCTCCACTGGCCGGTCGCCCCGGCATCGTGCGGCTGCGCGCTCTCCGGCTGCGGCCAGCGCGTCTCGCCGGGCCCGGCGGACCAGTCGCCGGTCGCCGCGGGGTCGGTCGCGGCCGGGATCCGCGGCGGTACGTAGTCGTGGCCGGGCGCCGCGAGGGGGTCGCCGTACGCGCCGAAGTCCGTCATGCCCTCGGGCAGGTGGACGAACGCCGTGGCCTCGGCGTCGTACTCGCCGCCCTGCGGGGTCGGCTGCCAGCCGCCGGGGTTCGGCGTCCCGGGGGTCTCGTTCTCGCTCACGCCAGTGCCCTCCCCAGCGCTCGTCGGGCCAGTGCGGCGACCGTGCGCCGCAGGTGCAGTACAGCGGGTGGCAGAGCGGCGGCCTCGGTTTCGTTCACCGGCGCCGGGTCCGGGATGCAGGCGGCGGCGACGTACTCGCCGAAGGCCGCGCAGGCGTCCGGGGCGAGCTTGCGGTCCGCGTCCCAGTCGATCAGCGAGGCGATCCAGCGCTCCGCCTCCAGCGGCCGCAGCGGCATCGGCGCGATGGCGCCGACGGCGCACCGCACCTCGCGCCGCGCCGGGTCGAGGACCAGGGCGAGGGACGCGGTGGCGCGGCCGGGTCCGGTGCGGCCGGTGGCCTTGAAGAAGACCTGCGGGGCGTGCAGCAGCGGTACGCGCACGAAGCCGATCAGTTCGCCCGCGCCCAGCAGGTCGCGGCCGGCGAGGAGGTGCGAGACGGGGGTCTCACGGCGTACGCCGCCGGGCCCCGCGATCACCAGCGTCGCTTCCATCGCGGCCAGCACGGGCAGGGTGTCGCCGGTGGGCGCGGCGGTGACGATGTTGCCGCCGAGGGTGCCCGCGTTGCGGATCTGGGGCGGACCGGCGGCGCGCGCGGCCGCCGCGAGCGCCGGGATGAGGGCCGCGAAGTCGGGCCGTCCCATCCGGGCGTGCGTGAGACCGGCGCCGAGCAGCGCGTTTCCGTCCTGGTACTGCCAGCCCCTGATCTCGCTGATCCGGCCGAGCCCGACCAGCGCGGCAGGCCGCAGCTGTCCGGAGTTCACGGATGCCATCAGGTCCGTGCCGCCCGCGACGGGCACGGCGGCAGGCATGGCGGTGAGTGCCGCCACGGCCTCGTCGAGCGAGGCCGGGAGCGTCACGAACTGCGCCGCCTGCGGTGCGTGCGTGGTCAACCCAGCTGCCCCTTCCCGGTGTCCCGGCTGTCCCGCCTGTTGCGCCGTACGGTACGTGCTCACAGCCCGGACGAGGCAACTCTGGCACATCTTGCGAACCGACCGACGCGAGGGTCCACTGGGGAGCCCTCGTCCCCGGCCAGGGCATAGGTCCGCTTTCACACCCCATGGGCGGTGAGGGTGAATTGCTGGTCTTCAGTTGGTTTGCTTACGACGTGTGCCGAGCCGGGGCGCCTCCACGGTCCCAGGCCCGGCTCGGCGCGGCACGCTCCTTGCCGTCCGGCTCACACGTTTGGGGGCGACCCCTCGATCGGGCGTCCGAGACTCGCCGGATCGCCGTGGGGCGCCGGCCGCCGCTGCCACGGCAAC
>NZ_VBVX01000557.1 GCF_005981925.1 Streptomyces albidochromogenes | reverse complement strand
CCACCGCTCCGTACACCCGCCGTCCAGCACCTCGACCTGCCCCACGCCCCCGGCGGCCAGTACCGACGCGATCGTCGCGCCGACCCGCCCGGCGCCCCGCACCTGAACCCGCATCGCGCGCCGCGCCGCCAGCCGCCGTGCCCCGCCGCCCGGTTCGCAGTGGACGACGGAGAGGGCCGCCAGGTCGGGGCGGAGCCGGTCGAACGCCTCGGCGCGCCCCCGCAGCGCGTCCGCCTGCGCGCCGCCCGCCGTCGCGTCGTCGATCAGCCCGGCCGATGTGAGCCTCGCCACCAGCTCGTCCACCCGCCCGTCGGGCAGCCCCATCATCCGGGCCTCCTCGCGCAGCAGCGGAAGGCCGCGCGTCCCGTCGAGCAGCGCGAGGAATCCGCCCGTCGCCGTATCCACCGGACCCACCGTCACCGCGTGCCCGGACGTCATGCCGAATTGCACGGTCTGCCGGTCCCGCCATGCGCGCCGCAGCGCGGGCTTCACCATCGGATGCATATCGCCGCCCCCGTTCCTCCGCCACAAGTCGCGCTCTTACAAGATCCTTTCTCGCAAGATCCGCTCCGCCCTCAGAATGCCCGGCGTGATCCGAGAGGGACGAAAGTTGTCCACAGGTGCCGGGTATTAGTCGTACGAGTCGTTCCAATGCCGCGCCGGGGAGTGGATCGCGTTCGAACCATCCGGAGGTGGGACTTCCGCCACTGACAGCGGGTAACGTCGTGGCGTGCCCGTCGACCCCCTGCACCGCGCGAAGAACCAGCCGCCCCGCGGCTCGCGGCCGAGCGCTGTCGAGGTCCGCCGAAGCGCCCGCCGCAGCAGGACGGTGTCCGCGTACCGCGAGGGCGACCGCACGATCGTGCTCATCCCCGACCGCATGTCGGAGGCCGAGGAGCAGCGCTGGGTGAGCGTGATGCTCGACAGGCTCGCCGCCCAGGAGAGCAAGCGCGTCTTCGGCGACGCCGAACTCGCCGAGCGCGCCCAGCAGCTGTCCGCACAGTTCTTCGACGGACGGGCGCGCCCGGCCTCCGTGCGCTGGGTGACGAACCAGAACACCCGCTGGGGCTCGTGCACTCCGGCCGAGGGCAGCATCAGGCTTTCGCACCGCCTCCAGGGCATGCCCGAGTACGTCGTCGACTACGTGCTCCTCCACGAGCTCGCCCACTTGCTCGTTCCCGGTCACGGCCCGCGCTTCTGGCAGCTCCTGGAGGCGTACCCGCGCACCGAGCGCGCCCGCGGATACCTCGAAGGAGTGGTCGCCGCCGAGCGGCTTCCGTACCTGCCGGGCGCACGCACCGAGTGACGCTGGGTGATTGTGTACCGAGTGTGTACCGGCCTGGCCGGATGTCCCCGTGCGCGGGTTAGCCTGACGCGACGCATTCACCTCGGGATGGGGGACGGTCGTTACGCATGACCAGGGAATTCCAACGTGGCCACAAGGCCAAAATCAGTGACCTCACAGCGGGTACGGACCTGTACGTAGGCGTGCAGATCGCAGCACCCGGTCTCACCTTCGACATCAGCTGTTTCGGACTCGACGTCAACGAGCAGCTCTCGGACGACCGGTATTTCATTTTCTTCAACCAGCCGAAGTCGCCCGAGGAGTCGATTCAGCAGCTCGGCCCGCAGTCGGGCGACACCGAGTCGTTCCGCGTCACGCTGGACCGCATCCCGGCGAACATCCACCGGCTCTCCTTCACCGCGACGATCGACGGCGCGGGACAGATGTCGCAGGTGGGCCCCGGTTACATCCGTATCGTCGCGGGGGGTGAAGAGGTCGTCAGGTACGCCTTCACGGGCGCGGAGTTCACCACCGAGCGCGCGGTGATGCTGGGCGACTTCTACCTCAAGGACGTGTGGCGGTTCGCCGCGATCGGCCAGGGCTTCGACGGCGGGCTCGAAGCCCTGCTGAAGAACTTCGGCGGCGAGGTGGCCGAGGAGCAGCCGGCCGCGCAACCGCAGGCCGCCGCGCCTTCGTTCGCTCCGCCGCCCCAGGCTTCCCAGCCCGCGCCGGCCTTCGGCGCACCC
>NZ_VBVX01000556.1 GCF_005981925.1 Streptomyces albidochromogenes | reverse complement strand
GGCCTTGGGGCCGGTAGTGGCCGTGGGGGCTGCCGGTGCCGCGGAGGCCGCGGTGGCGGGGGCGAGACCGCCGGCGAGGGCGGCGATCAGGGTGGCGCTCATGGCCAGACGTCGGTGCGTCGACAGGGGCACGTGACTTCCTCGTTCTCGACTTGTCGGAAAGACCGCACACGCGTGAGGTGTGCTGTGGGGGGCCTGGGAGGAGCGAGCACTGCGCGCTTCCGGGATCCCCATGGAGCATGAGTGACAACGCGTCACATCGGTTCCTGTCACGGGGCACCGATATCCCGACCGGCAGCTTCGAGGCCCGTAGCGGGCTATCCCATGACGGCTCGGGCCGCGTCGAGAAAGGCCAGCCTGTTGTCCTCCAGGTAGTCCCGCACGCTCTCACCGTCGGGCAAGCCTTCCCACACGGTCCGGTTGAGATCGAGGAAGTACTTGCGTGCCGCGTTGTACACGGGCAGCGGAAACTGGATACGGATCATCCGTTCCGCGACCCAGAGTCTGTTCATGGCGTCCTGGGCCGTGACGAACCAGGGCGTCGTGTCGTCCCACTCGTGCGGCCGGCTGAAGGCCGCGCGCTTCGCATCGGCCGCGACCTCGACGAACCGCTCCAGCAGCGCAAGCCGCTCCGCGCGCCGGGCCTCCGACAACTCGGTCTGCTGCCGCCGCAACTCCGTCCGCTCAGCCGACCGTTGCGTCGCAAACTGGATGAGGAAAGACAGCGCGCCACCGAGCGCAACGCCGCCCAACGATATGAGCGACACCCAAACTTGACTGGACATGGTGGCCATCGTTCCACTCGGTCGATCTACAAGTGCCGCGCGGTAGCCCCACGACCGCCCCTTACGCACCGCGTCCACACCCTCGCGGCGCAGCGCGGTCACCGACCGGGTGGCTCCGCCTGAGGCCCGCGGAATTCGATGGTGCGACACGGTTCTGGCGTCAAGTCTGGCTGGATGAACGAAGCGAAGCTGTCCGACGGGACCATCACTCTGTCCCCGCTGCGCCTGGGCGATGTGGAGGCTCACCTCACGGGAGACATTGGCTGTTGCTCGATGCAGGGCACCCGGATTCTCGCGTGAACTCTTACCACTGCCCAGGGAGTTACGTATCCCACGTTTCGGCCGCCAGATGAACAGCGACTCGCCTGGTCCCGTTGACCCCGGTAACCGGTGCCCCACCCCCAGACCGGTGAGTGAGCGAGGTTCCGACATGACAAGGGTCCTTCTGCACGGCGCTGTGCGCCGCGCGACCGCGGGCTGCTGCCCCGCCCGGCCGGTGCGCCACGGTTCCTGCCCGCGACTCACGCGTTGAACGGTCGAACCCCCATGGACTACTGCATCCCCTGCCGCCGCCCGCTCAACGGCACCGTGACGTGCCCGGAATGCGGGGCGTACGACTCCGGCGTGCGGCCGCCGAGCGATCGGGCCGCTGAGACTCCTGCCGTCGGCACGGCGGTGATGGAGGTCCTCCTACGTGAAGAACCCGGCCCGGTCGAGCCCCCCGGCGTACCCCGGCACGCCACTCCCCCGGCCGCCGCACCCGCGGCGCCGCCGGCCCCGGCCGTCGTACCGGCGGCCCAGGCGCCGCCAGCGACCATGCACGAGCCGCGGGTCGCCACCGTAGCCGCACCCCAGCTCCGGGCAGCCGGCGTGCCCCAGGTTCAGCGCCACCGTCAGCCTCGCTGGAAGAAGTACGGCGGGCGAACTCTCGCCGCGGCCACCTTCGCGATACTGGGCGGCCTGGTCACCGCTTCGCTGCAGCCCGACCATTCCGCCGGTGCCCCTCAGGCGACGCCGGGCCCGGAGAAGGCAGCCCCCGACGAACCCCAGCGGCAGGCGACCGAGCCGCCGAAAGCCGCACGTTCCCCGGAGCGTCCGGCCACACGCCCGGCCGGACGCAATGCCCGGGACCGGAACAAGGGGGCGACTCGACGTCCTCGTACGACGCCCACCCCGTCGGACCCGCCGGCTTCCAAGACACCCACCACCGCACCCGCTCCACCGCCCGCGAAGACCACTCCCCCTCCCAGCC
>NZ_VBVX01000555.1 GCF_005981925.1 Streptomyces albidochromogenes | reverse complement strand
GGTGGGGACGTCAGGTCAGGGCGGTGGGGAGCGGGGCCGCGTGGACGACCGCGAGGCCGGAGACCGCTCGGGTCAGCGCCACGTACAGGCGGCGCAGACCGGTCCGCTCGTCCGGCTCGCCCGACACCACGGCCGCCGGTTCGTCCAGTACCACGTAGTCGTACTCCAGGCCCTTCGCCAGCGACGCGGGCACCAGCGTCAGGCGGGACTGCGCGGTCGTCTCCTCGCCGGGCGAGAGGTACGCGTGGCCCGCCGCCGTCAGGGCCGCCGCCAGTTCCCCGATGCGCGCGTCCGCCGCGATCAGGCCCGTCGACCCCTCGTTGCGCAGCGCCTCGGCGCACGCCTCCACCACCGCGCCGGACAGGTCGGCGGCGGCCACCTCGCGCACCGCCAGCGCCCCCGCGCTCTCCCGCACCGACGACACCGGCGCCAGCCCCGGCGAGATCACCGGCAGCAGCCGCGACGCGTACGCGATGACGTCGCGCGGCACGCGGAAGCCCGCCGTCAGCTCCTCGACCGCCGCCTCCGGCTTGCCCAGGTGCCGCAGGGCCTCCGCCCAGCTCGCCGTGGCCCACGGCGTCGTCCCCTGGGCCAGGTCGCCCAGTACCGTCGCCGAACCCGTCGTGCAGCGGCGGCCCACCGCCCGGTACTGCATCGGCGACAGGTCCTGCGCCTCGTCGAGCACCACGTGCCCGAGCGAATGCGTGCGCGAGATGAGGTCCGCCGCCTCGTCCAGCAGCACCAGGTCCGCCGCCGACCACTTCGCCGACTTCACCGACCGCGCCGGCTTCGCCCACAGGATCCGCTTCTGCTCCTCCGCCGACAGCACGCCCTGCGCGTGCTCCGCCAGGAAGTCCGCGTCGGACAGCAGCCGCAGCACCAGCTTCGCCGGGTCCACCGCCGGCCAGATCGCCTTGACGGCCGCCTTCACCGCCGTGTTCCGCGCCACCGCGTCCTGCACGCGGTCGTCCGGTGCCTCGCCCGCCTGCTCCATCCGTACGAGCACCGCGTGCGCGATGCGCTGCGGCAGGGCGTCGTACGCCGCCCCGTAACGGATGTCGCGGGCCAGCAACTCGCCGACGATCTCCTCCAGTTCGTACGCCGGGACCCGCCACCTGCGCGAACCGCGCACCACCACCACGGGCTCGGCGGGAGCCGGGGTGACGTGCGAGCGCAGCGCCCTGCGCAGCACCTCCGCCATCCGCGCGTCGCCCTTGATGACGGCCGCGTCCGCGTCGTCCGCGCCGCGCACCTCGCCGTGCACCGCCACCAGGTCGTCGACCGTCGCCTGCTTGACCTCCAGCTCGCCGAGCGCGGGCAGGACCTGCTCGATGTAGTGGAGGAAGGACTTGTTGGGGCCGATGACCAGCGTTCCGGTACGGGCCAGCCGGTCCCGGTGCGCGTAGAGGAGGTACGCGACGCGGTGCAGGCCCACCGCCGTCTTCCCGGTGCCCGGACCCCCCTGCACGCAGACGCTGCCGGACAGGCCGGACCGTACGATCTCGTCCTGCTCGGGCTGGATCGTGGCCACGATGTCGCGCATCGGGCCGACACGCGGGCGCTCGATCTCCGCCTGGAGCAGCTTGCTGGTCCGCTCCGCCTCCGCCGGGTCGGACAGGTGCTCGTCCTCGTACGCCGTGAGTTCGCCGCCCGTGTAGCCGAAGCGGCGGCGCAGGCCGACGTCCAGCGGGTCCTTCTTGGACGCGCGGTAGAACGGCTGGGAGACCGGGGCGCGCCAGTCGATGACCATGGGGTCGCCGTCGGCGTCGTGGACGTGGCGGCGGCCGATGTAGAAGCGCTCGCCCTCCGCGCCCTCGGCCTCTTCGGCGCCGACGACGTGCAGGTAGTCGAGGCGGCCGAAGAAGAGCGGCGTGTGGGAGAGGTCGGCGAGGGACTTGATGCGCTCCTCGATCTGGCCGGCCGAGGACCTCGCGGGGTACGTCGACGGCGAGGCCCACGCGATCGACCTCGCGGAGGACGGCTGGGCGCTGCGCCCGTACCAGAAGCAGGCCGTCGAGGGCTTCTGGCACGGCGGCTCG
>NZ_VBVX01000554.1 GCF_005981925.1 Streptomyces albidochromogenes | reverse complement strand
GAGCAGACCCGTCTCCGCGTCCGTGGGCTCGGTCATGACGTACTTGCGGTGCTTGCGCGTGCACCACAGGGCCACGTTGTCGGACAGCGTCGGCAGCATCTCCAGGTGCTCCGCCGGGATGCCGAGCGTCTCCCGTACGACCTCGGTCTCCTGGGGCGAGATGCGCTGGATCCCGACCAACTGCGCCTGCGCCAGCCAGCGCGGGGCGTGCTCCCCGACGAACGGCAGCACCGTCACCACGGCCTGCCACGGCAGCGACGTCACCCGGCCGCGCGGCGGACGCACACCGCAGTCGCGGATCAGCACCACCGGGCTGGACACCGAGGGGCCCTGGGCGGGCACCCGGCCCACCGGGTAGACGGTCATGCACTGCTGACCGCCGCCCGCCGCCTGGGCGAGCTGCTGCCAGGCCTGCGGACGGCCGGTCTCGACGGCCACGCGGGCCCCCGTCGCGGCCGAGCGCAGCGCCAGTACCTGGGCGATCCACAGACCGCCCACCACGACCACGTCGAAGGGGGTGGGCCGGGCCAGGCCGAGCACCGCGGGCTGCGACTGCGTGTCGGTGCCGATGATGACGCCGTCGTCGCCGATCGGCATGCTGATCGCCGCGATCTCCTCGGCGGTGACGACGTGACGGTTGCGGCGCGGTCCGCGCAGCCCGAACCCGGGGCTGAAGATGCGCCGTTGCTGCTGAGGCGTCTGTGGCCGGACGATCGGGATGAGACCGGTGTCGGTCGGCGAGGCGACGTGCGCCGGGGTACGGGCGGGTTCCTGGCCGCGCTGCCCCTGGTTCATGGTCGGTGCGGGGTAGGACATCAGGAGGTACCTCCGAGCGGCAGGGTGGCGAGTGCTCCGGGGACCTGTTCCCGGTCGAGGCGCACGAGGCCGACCTTGGACGCGCTCGCGGCACGCTCCAAGTCCCCGCGGACCTGGTCCAGTTCGTTCTCGCCCCGGCCGGTGATGCGCACGTGGCCGGTGACGGAGATCCCGCGGTTGCCCGCCTTGCTCAGGGTCATGCTGAACGTCGTCGCGAGGACGGGCAGCGAGGTGAACTGCGTGATCAGGCGCGGCAGCGCGACACCGCTGTCGCCCAACTGCGGCCAGCGGGAGATCCAGTACGTCGAGTGCCACCGGTCGTCGACCCGCCAGCTGCGCACCGCCTCGACCGTACGCCGCTGGGCCGGCCGCCCGTCCTGGCCGCGCTGGGCGTTGGCCCGGGGGTTGAGGCAGCTCGACGTCGCGAGCGCCTGTACGAGTTCGTTCTCGTCCAGGATGGTCGCCTGGAAACCGGCTCCGGCCAGCCGGCTCGCCAGCTGGTCCGCGACGCGCAGCAGCGCGCGCTGGGCGCCGGGGACGCCGTCGCCGCGCGCCTCCACCGCCTCGGGGCACAGCTCCGGGTCGAGCTTGAGGGCGACCCAGGTGAGCCGCAGCGCGGGGGAACCGGCCTGGGCCTGGAGAGGTCCGTACGACCGGGCCGCCACGGACTGCTGCGGCAGGTGCGGCGCGGGGGCCGGCTGGGTGTGCTGCACGACCTGCGCGGAGGCGAGCCTGATGCCGTCGACCTCCAGGGCGTCCTGGACCAGCTGGAGCGGCAGTTGGCGGCCGGCGAACCCGGGCCGCAGCGGCTCGTCGCCCGGCTGCACGAAGAGCACGGCGGTCAGGAAGGACCCGTCGCCGATCATGCCGATCGAGCGGTCGTCACGGGAGACGAAGGTGTACGTCCGCAGGGCCGGGTCGCACTCCACCGTCGGGGCAAGCAGCGGGTCCGTACCGGGCGGCACGGGCAGCTGGGCCTCGCGGCGGCGGCGCTTGAGGGCGCGCGTCGTCTCGTACCACTCGGGCAGCGGGCGGTGGTGCCGGCGCAGGATCGCCAGGAGCAGCAGCAGCGCGGCCACGGCGCCCGCCGGGGCGAGCAGCCAGCGCTCGGAGGTGACCCAGGCGGCCAGCATCACGGCGGCCGCGAGTTCGACCAGGATGAGCTGCTGCAGCCGCAGCGGCCCCAGGCCGCCGGGGTGGGGCAGCGTGCGCGGCGCCGCCAAGGGGC
>NZ_VBVX01000553.1 GCF_005981925.1 Streptomyces albidochromogenes | reverse complement strand
CGAAGCGCACCGTGAACCAGCTCCGGCCCCTGCGCTCCGCGTCGGGGCCCGATCCCGCCGCGTACCGGTCCATGAGCCACGACCGCGCCGCCGGGACCTGCGCCAGCGCCGCGGCGGCTCCCACCGCCGCCACCCCGCCCACCGCGACCGGCAGCCACTTCACCGACGCGTAGTGCCGGTAGCGGAAGTCCGGACCGTACCGCTCCAGCGCCGCCGCCGAACGGGCCACCATCTGCGGATCGATCGTCGGCAGCGGCAGCGCCCAGGTCGCCGTCTCGCGGCTGCGCCGCACCGTGCCGATCGGGGCCCGCGCGCGCCGCCCCACGAGCCTCGGCTCGGCCATCCGGCGCTCCCGCGCGGCCCGCAGCGTCTGCCGCCCGCGCCCGAGCGCGGTCATCGCGGACGCGAAGGTGCCGCCGGAGAACATCGCGTTGGAGCGGACGAAACCGTCGATACGCAGCGGAACGCCCTCCGGCAACTGCTTGACCGTGAAGTACACGCCGAGGTCGTGCGGGATCGAGTCGAAGCCGCACGCGTGCAGGATCCGCGCCCCGGTCTCCTGGGCCCGCGCGTCGTACGCCAGATACATCCGGTCGGCGAACTCCGGCTCGCCCGACAGGTCCGCGTAGTCCGTGCCCGCGTCGGCGCAGGCGGCGACGAGCTCCTCGCCGTACCAGACGTAGGGGCCGACGGTCGTCGCCACCACGCGGGTACGGGCGGCGAGTTCGCGCAGCGAGTCCGGGTCGGACGCGTCTGCGTGCAGGACGGGAAGGGTCGCGCAGGCCGGATTGACCGCTATGAGCCGCTCTCGCAGCTTCTCCAGCTTCGCGACGGTACGTCCGGCGATCGCCCAGCGGCAATCGGCGGGTGCGTGTGCGGCGAGGTACTCCGCGGTGAGCTCTCCGACGAAGCCCGTGGCCCCGAAGAGCACGATGTCGTACGGGCGATCGGTGTCGCCCCTGCGTGGAACCGTCTCGCTCATGGGGGCAGAGAGTAGCGGTGATCCCCGATAAAAAGAACTAAGCGCTTGCTCGCCCGCAGGGCTTGTGCGGAGTGGAACACGTTCTTAGCATCATTGATGTTACATCAGTAGTGTCACAGCGCTGGGGGCTTGATGGCAGGGACAGGAAGCGGCCCGCTCCACGGAGTGCGCGTGGTGGAACTGGCGGGCATCGGCCCCGGCCCGTTCGCCGCCATGCTCCTCGCCGACCTCGGCGCCGACGTGGTCCGGGTGGACCGCCCCGGCGGCGCGGGACTGGGCATCGACCCGGCGTACGACCTCACCAACCGCAACAAGCGCTCGGTGATCGTCGACCTCAAGGCGGCCGACGGCCCGGCCCGGGTCCTGGACCTCGTCGAGCGCGCGCACGTGCTGATCGAGGGCTACCGCCCCAAAGTCGCCGAGCGCCTCGGCGTCGGCCCCGACGCCTGCCTGGCCCGCAATCCGCGGCTCGTCTACGGGCGGATGACGGGCTGGGGCCAGGAGGGCCCGCTCGCCCAGCGCGCCGGACACGACATCGCGTACATCGCTCTCACCGGCACCCTGGGCATGATCGGCGCCGCCGGCGAACCGCCCACCGTGCCCGCGAACCTCGTCGGCGACTACGCCGGCGGCTCCCTCTACCTCGTCGTCGGCGTCCTCGCCGCCCTCCAGCACGCCCGCACCGAGGGCGGCACGGGCCAGGTGGTCGACGCCGCGATCGTGGACGGCGCCGCCCACCTCGCCACGATGATCCACGGCATGCTCGCCGCCGGCGGCTGGCAGGACCGCCGGGGAGCGAACCTGCTCGACGGCGGCTGCCCCTTCTACGGCACCTACGAGACGTCCGACGGCGGGTACATGGCGGTCGGCGCGCTGGAGACGCAGTTCTACGACCGGTTCACCGCCCTTCTCGGACTCGACGACGCCGAGGCGGGCGCCCGCGCCGACATGGCCCGCTGGGGCGAGCTGCGCGAGCGGATCGCCGCCCGCTTCAGGGCGAGGACCCGCGCCGAGTGGACGGCCGTCTTCGAGGGCTCGGACGCCTGCGTCGCTCCCGTCCTCTCCCTGCGCG
>NZ_VBVX01000055.1 GCF_005981925.1 Streptomyces albidochromogenes | reverse complement strand
GTTCGGGAAGGGGCGGGGTGGGGAAAGCCCCCGGCAGGGCGGCGCATCAAGCCGGTGGCCCCGGCTGAGGCGCGCAGGGGGAAACCGGCGGCCCGCCACGCAGGCGCGCCCGGGTGAGTCAGTCGCCGGGCCGGTCCAGGAACGGGGCCAGCAGCCCCGGCACCGCCTCGTCGGCGAAGGCGAGCCCCTCCCCTTCGGCGGCGTCGTACACCGAGTACGCCCCCGCGCCCGCCGCAGTGGTCGCGGTCAGCGTGACCAGCCCGGCCCGTCGCTGGAAGACGGACTGCTTGACCGTCCAGCCGATCACGCCGCCCCGCCGCAGCGCGACCGTCGTACGCCGCACCGTCCCCGACCGCGCCACCAGGTAGTCGCCGCCCACGCCGTGCCCCAGGCTCCGGTAGGCGTCGCGCGCCAGGAGCACCGCCGCCGGCAGCAGCACGACCGCGCACGCCCCGGCGGCGTACAGCAGCACGTCGGTCAGCAGCGCTCCGAGGACGCCCAGCACGAGCACCGGAGCGAGGGCCGCGCCCACCGCCCAGCGCAGCCGGCGCGTGCGCGCGGCCGGGGGGTGCGGCGTCAGCCGGGTCGCACGCGTCGGCGACTCGGCCTCGCGCAGGACGTGCGCCGCCACCGCCTCGGCCGTGGCCCGGGGCGCGGCGGGCAGCAGCGTCCGGTGGTCGGCGTGACCGCTGTCCTCACCCGCCGTCAGCCCCGTGGCGACCGCGTCCACCCGCGCCGCGCCCAACGTCCGCACACCCAGGGGCTCGACCAGCTCCACCCCCCGCAGCCTGCGCTCCTCGACGGATACCGACCGCGTGGTGAACAGGCCGCGACGGACCCGCAGCGTGCCGCCCGGCTCCCGCTCCAGCCGGTAGTTCCACCACATCTCGACCCACAGGCCGAGCGCCCCCAGGACGCCCGCCGCACACGCTCCCGCGACCAGCACCACGACGATCCACAGGACCGGCGTGTCCTGGAACCGGTCCCGCACCCAGCCGATCAGCTTCCCGCGCGCGCCGAACCATTCGCTGACCTGCATCAGTCCGCCCACCGCGGCGCCACCGAGCGCCGGGGCGACGAACGACACCGGGGCGTAGCGGATCCAGGCCGGGTCGAGGACCGCCAGTTCCCCCTCACGGTGCGAGCCGGCTTCCGCGCCGCCCGCCGCCCGCCGCTCCAGCAACTCCCTGCGCAGCCGTTCGCCCTCCTCGCGCGTGACGGGGTCGAGTTCGAGGGTGGACTCGGCGGCGCCGGTGTTCTCGCCGGTGCCGATGCGGACCTTCACCAGACCGAGGACCCGCAGCATCACGTTCGCCGTCAGGTCGACGCTGCGGACGCGCTCACGTGCCAGCGAGCGGCGCTTGACCAGCAGCAGCCCCGTGCGCAGCTCGACCCGTTCGGCGCCGACGCGGTACTTCGTCCTGCGCCACCGTACGAAGTCGAGCGCGGAGCCGCCCGCGATCAGCAGCGCGGCCCCGCCCAGCACCCAGGCGCACGCCTGCCACAGCGGTCGGCCGGCGGCCAGGCCGACGAACACCGGCGCCCCCGCACCCGTCGCGATGCCGGCCATGACCAGCGCGGCGACGAGGACGGTACGGGGGGCGAGCCGCCGCCAGCCGTCGCCGCCGGCCGGCCGCTCCTCGCTGCCCGGGAGGCTCACGTGGCGTCCCCGGGCGTGGCCCCCGTGATCACGGTCAGCCGCTCGGCCAGCTCCGCGGCGAGCGCGTGGTCGAGCCCCTCGATCTTCAGCGCGCCCTTGGACGACGCGGTGGTGACGATGACCGTGGCCAGCCCGAACGTCTGCTCCAGCGGTCCGCGCACGGTGTCCACGGTCTGGATCCGCGACATCGGCGCGATCCGCCACTCCTGCCAGAAGAAGCCGGTTCGCACGTACACCGCGTCGTCCGTGACCTCCCATCGGTGCACCCGGAACCACCACAGCGGCAGGAACACCGACGCGGCCGTGCCGAGCACCGCGAGGGCTCCGGCGGCCGGCAGCAGCCACAGGCGTGCAGGCGCGAGGAACGCGCCCAGCACGCCAAGGACGGCCACCGGCCCCGTCGTGAGCAGCAGGCACTGGGTCCGCCACCAGCCGACGACCCGCCGGTCGAGCGTGTGATGCGGCGGTCGGAGCCGCACAGTCCCCCCGGACCCGGTACCGGTCATCGGCCGGACTCCCCCCTCGGTCGGTCAGCGACCGCGCAGCGTCCGGTAGGTGGCGGCGAGCGTCGCCGTCGAGCTGTCCAGCTGCTCGGCGCCCGTGCCGTCGCCGGTCAGCACCGGCTCGATCTTCTTGGCCAGGACCTTGCCCAGCTCGACGCCCCACTGGTCGAACGAGTCGATGTTCCAGACGGCGCCCTGTACGAACACCTTGTGCTCGTACAGGGCGATCAGCTGGCCCAGGACGGACGGGGTCAGGTCGTCCGCGAGGATCGTCGTGGTGGGGTGGTTGCCGCGGAACGTCTTGTGCGGCACCAGTTCCTCGGGGACCCCTTCCGCCCGCACCTCCTCGGGCGTCCTGCCGAACGCCAGCGCCTGCGTCTGGGCGAAGAAGTTCGCCATGAGCAGGTCGTGCTGGGCCTCCAGGCCCGGCGGCAGCTCGGCGACCGGCCTGGCGAAGCCGATGAAGTCCGCCGGGATCATCTTCGTGCCCTGGTGCAGCAACTGGTAGTACGCGTGCTGTCCGTTGGTGCCGGGCGTGCCCCACACGACGGGCCCGGTCTGCCAGTCGACCGGGTTGCCCGCGCGGTCCACCGACTTGCCGTTGGACTCCATGTCGAGCTGCTGGAGGTACGCCGTGAACTTCGACAGGTAGTGGCTGTACGGGAGGACGGCGTGGGCCTGCGCGTCGAAGAACGCCCCGTACCAGACGCCCAGCAGCCCGAGCAGCAGCGGCGCGTTCTCCTCGGCGGGCGCGGTGCGGAAGTGCTCGTCGACGAGATGGAAGCCGTCGAGCAGCTCGCGGAAGCGGTCCGGGCCGATGGCGATCATCAGCGACAGGCCGATGGCCGAGTCCATCGAGTAGCGTCCGCCGACCCAGTCCCAGAACTCGAACATGTTGGCGGTGTCGATGCCGAAGTCGGCGACCTTCTCGGCGTTGGTGGACAGCGCCACGAAGTGCTTGGCGACGGCGTCGGCGTCCGCCCGCAGGTTCGTCAGCAGCCAGTCGCGGGCCGACGTGGCGTTGGTGATGGTCTCGATCGTCGTGAAGGTCTTGGACGCGATGATGAACAGCGTCTCGGCCGCGTCCAGGTCGCGCACGGCCTCGTGCAGGTCGGCTCCGTCGACGTTCGACACGAAACGGACCGTCAGGTCCCGGTCGGTGAAGGAGCGCAGCGCCTCGTACGCCATGGCGGGCCCCAGGTCGGAGCCGCCGATGCCGACGTTGACGACGTTCTTGATGCGCTTGCCGGTGTGGCCGGTCCACTCCCCCGACCTGACCCGCTCGGCGAAGGCGGACATCTTGTCGAGCACCGCGTGGACGGCGGGGACGACGTCCTCGCCGTCGACCTCGGTCACCGTGTCGCGCGGGGCGCGCAGTGCGGTGTGCAGCACCGCGCGGTCCTCGGTGGTGTTGATCTTCTCGCCGCGGAACATGGCGTCCCGCAGCTCCGCGACCCCGGCCGCCCCGGCCAGTTCGCGCAGCAGCCCCAGCGTCTCGTCCGTCACCAGGTGCTTGGAGTAGTCGAGATAGAGGTCACCGACCTTGAGGGTGTACCCGGTGCCCCGCTCCGGATCGGCGGCGAACAGTTCGCGCAGATGCGTCTGTCCCAGCTGCTCACGGTGCTTCGCGAGAGCGGCCCACTCGGGCATCTGGTTGAGCCTGGTACGGCTTTCTGCGTTCATCTCGGACATCAGCCCACTTCTTCTCGTACCTGCGTGCATGCCCCGCTGCTCCTCCAACCTAATTGATCAGAGCGGCGAGCGATGCTATGGCCGCCGCGAAGAGCCCGGCCGCCAGCAGAGCGGGGGTGTTCAGTCCCCAGGCGGACGCCGCCGCGCCGCCGAGCAGCGCGCCGAGCGGCGCGCCGGCGATCGCGAGCGTGCGGAACGCCGATCCGATCCTCCCCAGCATCGCCTCGGGGCTGCGTTCCTGCATCAGCGTCACTTGCTGGCTGTTCCACACCAGTCCCATGAATCCGAACACCGCCATCGCCGCGACCGTCACCCACAACGAGTGGACCAGTCCCATCACGGCCAGGCAGCCGGCCTGCACGGTGCCCGCGGCGAGGACGGCGCGCACCCGCCCGGTGCGCGCGGTGAGGCGTCCCGCGAGGACGCCGCCCGCCACACTGCCCACGCCGTACGCCGTGACGGCCGCCGCGTAACCGCCGTGTCCGCCGTCGAGCCAGCCGGTGACGTGCAGGACCAGCGTGGCGATCAGCGCGGCCATGCCGATGTTGCACAGGGTCGTGGCCACGCAGAGCCCGCGCAGGACCCGGTCGCGCCACAGCGCCCGCATCCCCTCGGCGATGTCCCCGCGCAGCGTGGCACCGGCGGGTCTCGGCGCGCGCTCCGGCGCGCCCGTCCGCACGGAGGCGATCAGCACCGCCCCCAGGACGTACGTCGCGGCGTCGACGGCGTACGGCGCGGCCGCCCCGGCCACCAGGAGCACCGGCACCAGCGGCGCGGCCAGGAAACCGCCGGCGATCTGCTGCCCGGTCAGCAGCCTGGCGTTGGCGCTGCCCAGCGCGGCCCTGGGCACCACGGCGGGCAGCAGCGCCGTGGCCGCGTTGTCGAACAGGGTCTGGAGGGTGGTGAGAGCGAAGGCGAGCGCGATCAGCAACGCGATCGAGGCGTGGCCGAGGGCGACGGCGGCCGCGAAAGCGGCCATCAGGGCGGCCCGCACCAGATCCACGGTCCACATCGCCCGCCGCTGGTCCACGCGGTCGGCGACCGCGCCGCCGAGCAGCCCGAACAGCAGCCACGGCAGATATCCGCACGCCGTCACCAACGCCACCAGGACGGGGTCCGACGTCAGCGAGGCGGCCAGCAGCGGCAGCGCGGCGGCGCGCAGTGAGTCGCCGAACTTCGAGACGACGGCCGCCGTCCACAGCCGGCCGAATCCGCCGCGCCAGGCCGGTGCCCGGCTCTCCGTCGCGGCCGGCTCCGCCGCCGCGGTGTCGCTCGTCGTCACAACTCCCCCTACGGTTGACCTGCTTGGAGAACCGTAGGGGTTGCCACTGACAATCGGGCGGGGAAAGCGGCCCGGCCGGACACCTGAAGGTGTCCGGCCGGATCACGATGCCTAGATCTCGCCCCGCAGTTTCGCGAGCGCCTCGGCGAGGATCGCCTCGCCGTCCGCGTCGCTGCGCCGCTCGCGCACGTACGCGAGATGCGTCTTGTACGGCTCGGTGCGGGGCGGTGCCGGCGGGTTGTCCCGGTCCTGGCCGGCCGGGAACCCGCAGCGCGGGCAGTCCCAGGTGTCCGGGACCTGAGCGTCACTGGCGAAGCTCGGCTGCGTCTCGTGCCCGTTCGAGCACCAGAAGGAGATGCGGAGACGGGGCGCGGACTCGCCGCGCTCAGCCTCGCCCATCGGCCCCGCTCCGACCCGGCTTCCCCGGATCGCGTTGCCACTTGCCACGGTCGTAACTCCCTGCGTGATGGTGCTGCACGGCATCAATCAGCGGCTACCGCCGCGGAGTCGTCGAACAGCTCAGCTGCGAGCGCCCCAGTCTACGTAGGGCTCAACGCGCGTCCAGTGACCGGAGTTGCACCCCCGCCGACGCGAGCCGCGGATCCCATGATAGGCCGCGCTCCCGTCTCCGTACCGGACGACGGTTCAGCTGTCCAGCTTCATCAGCAGTCCGAGCACGATGATGCAGGCGAACCACATCAGACCCACCACGACGGTGATGCGGTCGAGGTTGCGCTCGGCGACCGAGGACCCACCGACCGACGACTGCATGCCGCCACCGAACATGTCGGAGAGACCGCCGCCCTTTCCCTTGTGCATCAGAACCAGCAGCATCAGCAGCAGGCTGAATACGATCAGGGCGATCGAGAACCCCATAACCACGGCTGGACCAACTTCCTCGGACTTCGGACTTCGGAGACGGACGACGAGGGCCGGACGGCTGCTGCACAGCCGCCACGGCCCCCGCCAGGGTACGACGGATCGGCCCTACGGCCTACTCACTGGTCGCGGAACCGGACGATCTTGACGAACTCGTCCGAGTCCAGCGCCGCGCCGCCCACCAGGGCCCCGTCGACATCCGGCTGCGCCATGATCGCGGCGACGTTTCCGGACTTGACCGAGCCGCCGTACTGGATGCGGACCTTGTCGGCCAGCTCCTGCGAGTACAGCTCGGCGAGACGGCCGCGGATCGCTCCGCAGACCTCCTGCGCGTCCTCGGGTGTGGCGACCTCGCCGGTGCCGATGGCCCACACCGGCTCGTACGCGATCACGATGGACTCGGCCTGCTCGGCCGGGACGTCCCTCAGGCCGCCGTCGAGCTGCGCGAGCGTGTGGGCGACCTGGTTGCCGGCCTTGCGGACGTCCAGGCCCTCGCCGACGCACAGGATCGGGGTCAGGCCGTTCTGGTACGCGGCCTTCACCTTGGCGTTGCAGAGCTCGTCGCTCTCGTTGTGGTACTGCCGGCGCTCGGAGTGCCCGACGGCCACGTACGTGCACTTGAGCTTGGCGAGCATCGCGCCCGAGATCTCACCGGTGTAAGCACCGGACTCGTGCGCCGAGATGTCCTGGGCGCCGTACTTGATCTTGAGCCTGTCGCCGTCCACCAGCGTCTGCACAGAGCGCAGGTCCGTGAACGGGGGAAGGACCGCGACCTCTACGGCGTCGTAGTCCTTGTCGGCGAGCGCGAAGGCGAGCTTCTGGACGTGCGCGATGGCCTCGAGGTGGTTGAGGTTCATCTTCCAGTTGCCCGCCATCAGCGGGGTGCGCGTGGTCATGCTGGGTCAGTCCTCCAGTGCGGCGAGGCCGGGAAGCGTCTTGCCCTCGAGGTATTCGAGGCTGGCGCCGCCACCGGTCGAGATGTGGCCGAATGCGTTCTCGTCGAAGCCCAGGATGCGGACGGCGGCGGCGGAGTCGCCACCACCGACCACCGTGAAAGCGGGGCTGTCGACGAGGGCCTGGGCAACCGCCTTGGTGCCCTCGGCGTAGTCGGGGTGCTCGAAGACGCCCATCGGACCGTTCCAGAAAACGGTGGCCGCGTCGGCGAGCTTCGATGCGTACAGTTTGCGGGTCTCGGGACCGATGTCCAGACCCTCCTGGTCGGCCGGGATGGCGTCCGCGGCGACCGTCGTCGGATGGGCCGGAGCCTTCGTCTTGAGGTCCGGGAACTCCGGCGAGACCAGTACGTCGACGGGGAGGACGAACTCCACGCCCTTGGCCTCGGCGCGCTCCAGGTACTCCAGGACCGTCGGGATCTGGTCCTCCTGGAGCAGCGAGATGCCGACCTCGTGGCCCTGGGCCTTGAGGAAGGTGTACGCCATGCCGCCGCCGACCAGGATGCGGTCGGCCTTCTCCAGCAGGTGGTCGATCACGCCGAGCTTGTCGGAGACCTTGGCGCCGCCGAGGACCACGGCGTACGGCCGCCGCACGTCCTCGGTGAGCTTCTTCAGGACGCCGACCTCGGTGGCGATGAGGCCGCCCGCGACGTGCGGCAGGCGCGCCGGGAGGTCGAAGACCGACGCGTGCTTGCGGTGCACCGCGCCGAAGCCGTCGCCGACGTACACGTCGGCGAGCTCGGCCAGCTGGTCCGCGAAGGCGCCGCGCTCGGCGTCGTCCTTCGAGGTCTCGCCGGCGTTGAAGCGGAGGTTCTCGACGACGGCGACCTGGCCGTCGGCGAGGCCCGCGACGACGGCCTTGGCGGACTCGCCGACCGTGTCGGTCGCGAAGGCGACGTCGGTCTTGAGGAGTTCACCGAGGCGCGCCGCGGCCGGGGCGAGCGAGAAGGCCGGGTCCGGGGCGCCCTTGGGGCGGCCCAGGTGCGAGGCGACGACGACCCGGGCGCCCGCCTCGGCGAGCTTCTCGATCGTCGGCTGGACGGCGCGGATGCGGCCGTCGTCGGTGATGGTCGTGCCTTCGAGCGGCACGTTGAGGTCGGCGCGGACGAATACCCGCTTGCCCGCGACCCCTTCGGCGAGAAGTTCGTCGATCGTCTTCATCTTTACTGGACTCCTTGGGAGACAAGACACATGACAGGGCCCGGGCAGCGCCGCGTTGCGCTGCCGGGCCCTGTACTCACATCGAGGTGCCTGCCGTACGGATCAGAGCTGGCCGCCGACGAAGACCGTGAGGTCGACGAGTCGGTTGGAGTAGCCCCACTCATTGTCGTACCAGCCGATGACCTTGACCTGAGTGCCCTCGGCCATGGTCAGTGACGAGTCGAAGGTGCAGGAAGCCGGCTCGTTGACGATGTCGGAGGACACGATCGGGTCGACGGTGTACTCGACGATGCCCTTGAGCTCGCCCTCCGCGGCCTTCTGGAAGGCGGCGTTGATCTCGTCCTTGGTGACCTCGCGCTCCAGCGTGATGACCAGGTCGGTGACGGAGCCGGTCGGGACCGGGACGCGCATCGCGATGCCGTCGAGCTTGCCCTTGAGCTGGGGCAGGACCAGCGCGGTGGCCTTGGCGGCACCCGTGGTGGTCGGGATGATGTTCTCGGCGGCGGCGCGGGCGCGACGCAGGTCGGAGTGCGGGAAGTCCAGGATGCGCTGATCGTTGGTGTACGCGTGCACCGTCGTCATCAGGCCCTTGACGATGCCGAAGTTCTCGTCGAGAACCTTGGCCATCGGCGCCACGCAGTTCGTGGTGCAGGAGGCGTTGGAGATGACGTGGTGGTTGGCCGCGTCGTACTTGTCCTGGTTGACGCCCATCACGATGGTGATGTCCTCGTTCTTGGCCGGAGCCGAGATGAGGACCTTCTTCGCGCCACCGGCGAGGTGCTTCTCGGCATCCGCCTTCTTGGTGAAGATGCCGGTGGACTCGATCACGATGTCGACGCCGAGCTCGCCCCAGGGGATGTCCGCCGGGTTGCGCTCGGACAGCACCTTGATGGTGTGGTCGTCGACGGTGATGGTGTCCGCCGTGTGCGAGACCTCGGCCTTCAGGCGGCCGAGGATGGTGTCGTACTTCAGGAGGTGCGCCGTGGTCGCAGTGTCACCCAGGTCGTTGACAGCCACGATCTCGATGTCCGCACCCTGCTCCAGCAGCGCCCGGAAGTAGTTGCGGCCGATGCGGCCGAAGCCGTTGATGCCTACGCGGATCGTCACGAAACCGATCTCCTCGTTGGTACGCCGGGTTTCGACGCCGGCGAGATGTATGGGATGTCCCCGACCGCTTCCGACCCTACCTCTACGGGGCGCTGTGAGTGACATCGAACGGGCGCCGACATGGCCCGGCGGCCCGTACTCCCCAGTAGGGATACGGGCCGCCGGGACCTGCGGTCTTCCGGAAGCGGCTACGCACAGTCAGCGGAAGGCCGGCGCCGGGGTCAGCGCCGCAGGGAACTCAGCGCCTTCCCGAGAAGCGCCGCCCGCTCCGCGGCACCCGGCACGTGCTCCAGGCCGAAGCCGAAGAGGACGGTGTCACGGGTAGTGACCGCCGCGTAGGACTTGAACAGCTCGCCCGAGCGGGCCCAGTCGCCGCCGACGGCGGGAGTCCCGGCCGGGGACCCGGGGACCGTCCAGGCGCCGAGCGACGTCTCGAAGCCCTCGCTCTCCTTGTCCGCGCCCGCGACGGTCAGCCGCGCGTCGTCGGCGAAGACGCCGCGGCCGCCGCTGCCCGGGTCGGTGATGGAGCTGAGCGCCAGCTCGACCTTCTTGCCCGCGTAGGGGCTCAGGTCGAAGGCGACCTGCTTCCAGCCGCCGGACGATCCGGTGAAGCTGTTCCAGGCGCCGCTGGTTCCGGTCGCCTTGCAGCCGCCCGCCTCCAGGGTGAGGTAGTGGCGCAGGAAGGGGTGGCCGTTGATGAAGTAGCCCTGGTCGCACTCGGCCGGGACGGCGTTCGTGGTGGCGCCGCCCGCCTCGGGGAGCGTCGTCCAGTCGTCGGCGCCCTCCGTGTGCGCCTCCAGGACCGCGTGGTCGTACGCGGTCTCGGTGTTCCAGTTGAGGGCGAGCCGCAGCTGCGGCTTGTCCGCGGCGCTCACGCCGGTGAGGTCGACCGTACGGGAGAGGCGCTTCCAGTCGCCGTCCTCGTGCGCGGCGGCGGCCATCCACTGGCCCGCGTACGGGGCGTACGGATTGACGACGCCCGTGAACCGGCCCGCGTGCGCGCTCCGGAACTGCGGGAACCGATCCGCCGGCAGCGTGTCGGAGGTGACGGTGTACGCGCCGGCCGCGTCCAGCGGATTGCCGGGCGCTCCGATGAGCGGGGCGTCCGTTCCCGTGAGCGTTCCCGTGCCGGTGAACCCGGTGGCTCCGGCGGCGTTCGCGCGGCCGTAGGCGCCGAGGTAGTACTGGCTGAAGTCGTTCGTGATCGCCGGGCCGACCACCGCGTTGCCGCCCGCCAGTTCACCGGCCTCGACCAGTTTGCCGCCCTCGTTCAGGAACGCCCGTACGGCCAGCTGGGTGGGGCCGGTGGGCGCCTTGGCGCCGGTGTAGTGGACCGCGGTGCGGAAGTGGGAGAGGACGCCGAGCGCGTGCGGCGCGCCCTGGGCGGCGACGTCCCAGACGACGGCGGCGCGGCCGTTCGCCCGGAGCGCGTCCACGTACTTCTGGGCGTGCTGCGCGGGGGCGCCCTCTTCGGCGATCACCAGGGTGTCCGCCCGGGAGCGCTCCGCGACGGTGTACGTGAAGTGCTCACTGGCGGTGCGCTTGCCGGCCTTGGTGCGTCCGGTGAACCACACCTCCACCGTGTCGCCCGGTTCGGCGTCCTCGACCTCGGCGCGGTACTCGTCGAACCAGAGGTTGTCCTCACCTCCGTACGTCTCACCGCCCTTCCAGCGCTTCAGGTCCTCGTCGTGCGTACGGCTGCCGTTGATCCGGTAGTTGAGCTCCTTGTCGCGTACGGACCTGCGGGCCGTCACGGCGACCTCCTGGTCACCGCCCCGCGCGTAGGAGGTCTTGAAGGTGTCGGGGGTGAAGTCGGGGGCGTCCATGCCGACGGCCGAGGACGGCCGGTCGGGGTGCGCGGCGGTCTCGGCCACGGACAGCGCGAAGGGAACGTTCTTGGCGAACTCCGCCTGGATCAGCTTCTCGTCGTCGGGGAAGTTGAACCCGGACTGGCAGTCCTCGGGCTTCCACCGGTCGTCGGGGTCGATGTTCGACGCCGTCTGGCAGGTGGTCATCTCGGGGGTGAACATCATCGTGCCGTTGACGTTGGCGGCGTGTCCGTCGGCCTCGCCGTTGGTGGTGTAGAGCTCGGAGGAGACCTGCGGGTGGTACCCGGGAACGGCGGGCTTCTCGGGCGTTCCCGCGAGCGCCTTGTAGAGCACGTCGTCCGGGGTGGGCGTGGCGACCTGCCAGCCGACTCCGTAGAGGATCAGTTCGGCGGCGGAGTGGTAGTTGATGCCGTACTCGAATCCGATGCGCTTCTGGAACCGGTCGAGCACCCGGGTCTCGGGCTCGGACATCGGGGACGCGCCGCGGTAGGTGGCGCTGGCCGGATTCGGCGACGAACCCTCGTTGTCGTAGCCCCACTTGTAGGCGAAGTTGCGGTTGAGGTCGACGCCGTCGGCGGGGGTGTACTTGCCGTCCCCGTCGATGTCGCGCATGTTCTTGCGCCAGAGGCGGTCGCCGGCCGCGTCGTGGGTCCAGTCGTACCCGTCCGGGTTGGCGGAGAGCACGAACCACAGCTCGGTGGAGTCCACGATCCTGGTGACGCGGCGGTCCTTGCCGTACCGGTCCAGGTAGTGGTGCATCAGCCGCCGGGTCATCTCGGGGGTGATCCACTCACGGGCGTGCTGGTTGGACATGTACAGCACGGAGGGCTTGGCGCCGTCCTTGGTCTTCTTCGCGCCCTTGGTGAGCTTGAGGGCGAGGATGTCCTTGCCCTGGAGGGTCTTGCCGATGGAGACGACCTTGGTGAGGTCCGGGTGCGCCTGGCCGGTCCTGACGATCTCCTCCTGGAGATTGCCCTTGCCGCTGTACGGGCGGTAGACGCCGTCCCCGGCCGCGGCGAGGCGGGATTCCGTCTTCGCCGAGACCTTGCGCTCAGTGAGGTTCCTGACGCCCTTGCCGGCCAGTTCCGCGGCCTGGGCGTCGGTGAGGAAGAGCTCGACGCGCGCGGTGCCCTTCTCCGGTGCGCGTTCGCCCATCTCGTGGGCGTCCTGGCCGGCCGCGAGGAGCAGCGGAATCTGCTCCTTCGTGACGTCGGCGTTGAACACCTTGACGGCGTCCGCGCCCGCGTCGGTCCCGGCGCCTCGTGTCCCCTCGGCCTGTGCGGCGGGTGCCACCGTCACGCCGCCGATGAGCAATGCGCCCGCTGCGAGGATCGATCTCGCTCTGCGTCTCATGAGCCCCCCTTGCCGTTGCCTGCCACGTCAGTGAACAGACGACAGGCTCATGACAGTCCATGGTCATGTCAATAGGGCGTCCCGGCGGACAGCGCCGCCGCCGGGCGCCCGCAGGGGGCGCTCCGGCGGCGGTCGTCGCGCTCAGCCGACGAGGCCGTCGGCCATTTCCTCGGTGATCGTGGACTCCGTACCGGGGATGCCCAGGTCCTGGGCCCGCTTGTCGGCCATCGCCAGCAGACGGCGGATGCGGCCGGCCACCGCGTCCTTGGTCAGCGGCGGGTCGGCCAGCGCGCCGAGCTCCTCCAGGGACGCCTGCTTGTGGTCCATGCGCAGCCGCCCGGCGGCGGCGAGGTGCTCGGGCACCTCCTCGCCGAGGATCTCCAGCGCGCGCCCGACCCGGGCGCCCGCGGCGACCGCGGCCCGCGCGGAGCGGCGCAGGTTGGCGTCGTCGAAGTTGGCGAGGCGGTTGGCGGTGGCGCGGACCTCGCGGCGCATCCGCCGCTCCTCCCAGGCCAGCACCGACTCGTGCGCGCCGAGGCGGGTCAGCAGGGCGCCGATCGCGTCACCGTCCCGTACGACGACCCGGTCCACGCCCCGCACCTCGCGCGCCTTCGCGCCGATGGAGAGCCTGCGGGCGGCGCCGACGAGGGCGAGGGCGGCCTCGGGCCCCGGGCAGGTGACCTCCAGCGAGGACGAGCGGCCCGGCTCGGTGAGCGAGCCGTGCGCGAGGAACGCGCCGCGCCAGGCGGCCTCGGCGTCGCAGGTGGCGCCGGAGACGACCTGCGGGGGCAGACCGCGGATCGGACGGCCGCGGCCGTCGACCAGCCCGGTCTGGCGTGCGAGCTGATCACCGCCCGCCACCACCCGTACGAGGTAACGGGAGCCGCGCCGCAGTCCGCTCGGCGCCATCACCACCAGCTCCGAGTGGTGCCCGAAGATCTCCAGGATGTCCTTCTTGAGTCTGCGGGCCGCGAAGCTCACATCCAGCTCCGCCTCGATCACGATCCGGCCGCTCACCAGGTGCAGCCCGCCCGCGAACCGAAGAATCGCCGAGACCTCCGCCTTCCTGCAGCAGGTCCGGGTGACGGGGAGCCGGGAGATCTCATCCTTCACCGCTGCCGTCATCGCCATGGGCCGATCCTTCCATGCATCCGAAAAATACGGTCGTACGCGGCGGCCAACAGCTCCGGATCGTGCTTCGGGGAACCGTCGGGCGCGGCGACCGGCGCCAGCTCGACCGCGGCGCCGAGCCGCTTGGCGGCATCGGCGAGGGACTCGCGGTCGGGCACGGCAGCCTCGTCGGCCAACACCACGTCCAGGGCGAGTTTAGGGGCGTGTCGTCCCAAAACCTCCAAATGACGCTGCGGAGAGAAGCCATCGGTTTCTCCGGGTTGCGGCGCGAGGTTCAAGGACAGCACCCGGCGGGCCTTCGTCTCGACGAGCGCGTCGAGCAGCTCGGGCACCAGGAGGTGCGGAATCACCGAGGAGAACCAGGACCCCGGCCCGAGCACCACCCAGTCCGCGTCGAGCACGGCGGCGACGGCTTCCGGGACGGCCGGCGGCCCCTGCGGCACGAGGTGCACGGACTGCACCTCACCCGGGGTGAGCGCCACGGTCGCCTGGCCGCGCACGGTGTCCACGTCGTCCGGGCGCAGGGGATCGTGCCCCCGTACGAGCGCCTGGAGCTCCAGGGGCACGGCGGACATGGGCAGCACCCGGCCGTGCGCGCCCAGCAGCCTGCCGACCAGGTCGAGGGCCTGGACGTGGTCGCCGAGCTGCTCCCACAGCGCGACGATCAGCAGGTTCCCGACCGCGTGCTCGTGCAGGTCCCCGCGGCTGGAGAAGCGGTGCTGGATGACGCGCGACCAGGTCTGCCCCCAGTCGTCGTCCCCGCACAGCGCCGCGAGCGCCTTGCGCAGGTCGCCCGGGGGCAGTACGCCCAGTTCGTCGCGCAGCCGCCCGCTGGAGCCGCCGTCGTCGGCGACCGTGACCACCGCGGTCAGGTCGCCGGTGATGCGGCGCAGCGCCGTCAGGGACGCGGACAGGCCCATGCCGCCGCCGAGGGCGACGACCTTGGGCTGGGCGCCGCGCTTGCGCTGCGGCCGCGCGGCATCACCGCCGCGCAGCCGCCGCAGGCGGAAATTGCGTCCGGTCACTCGCGCCCCATGTCCCGGTGCACGAGGACGGTCTCCACGCCTTCCGAGGACAGGCGCGCGGCCAGCTTCTCCGACATGGCCACGCTGCGGTGCTTGCCGCCCGTACAGCCGACGGCGATGGTCACGTAGCGCTTGCCCTCGCGGCGGTAGCCGGCCGCGATGAGCTGGAGCAGCTCGGTGTACTGGTCGAGGAACTCCTTGGCGCCCGGCTGGTTGAAGACGTAGCCGGAGACCTCTTCGTTGAGGCCGGTGAAGGGGCGCAGCTCCGGGACCCAGTGAGGGTTCGGCAGGAAGCGGCAGTCGACGACGAGGTCGGCGTCGACCGGCAGGCCGTACTTGTAGCCGAACGACATCACCGTGGCGCGCAGCTGCGGCTCGTCGTCGCCCGCGAACTGGGCGTCCATCTTGGCCCGCAGTTCGTGGACGTTGAGGCTGGAGGTGTCGATGACCAGGTCGGCGTCGCCGCGCAGCTCGCGCAGCAGGTCGCGCTCGGCCGCGATGCCGTCGGTGATCCGGCCGTCGCCCTGGAGAGGGTGCGGGCGGCGTACGGACTCGAAACGGCGTACCAGGGCGTCGTCCGAGGACTCCAGGAAGACGATCCGCCGGGTGACCTCCTTGGCGTCCAGGTCCGCCAGGGACTCGCGGAGGTTGTCGAAGAAGCGCCGGCCCCGGACGTCCACGACGACGGCGATGCGGGCGACATTGCCCTGCGAGCGGGCGCCGAGCTCCACCATGGTGGGGATCAGCGCGGGCGGCAGGTTGTCGACGACGAACCAGCCGAGGTCTTCGAGGCACTTCGCGGCGGTGCTGCGGCCGGCTCCCGACATGCCCGAGATGATCACCAGCTCGGGGATGGCCTGCTCGGCCGCCTCACCGTTGTGCCCGTTGTGCCCGGTCTCGCCGGATTCCCCGGTCGTGCCCGTACTCACGTGTGCTCCGTCTCCGTCGTGCTCGGTCATACCTGCTGCCCCCGTTCCGGCGGGGAGACCGCGGGTGCGACCGCCGCGGTGTCCTCGTCGTCTTCAATGATCTCTCCTGTCGCCGTGTTCACGGCGGGTGCGGCGGGTGCCGCCTGCGCGAGGAACGCGGCGACGGTCTCGGCCGTCTTGCGGCCTATCCCCGGAACCTCGCAGATCTGGTCGATTGTGGCGGACCGCAGCTTCTTCACCGAACCGAAATGCTTGATCAGCGCGAGTTTGCGGGTCTCGCCGAGGCCGGGGACGTCGTCGAGCGGGCCCGCCCTGAAGCGCTTGGCCCGCTTGGTGCGCTGGTAGCGGATGGCGAAGTCGTGAGCCGTGTCACGCACCCGCTGGAGGAGGTAGAGGCCCTCGCTGCTGCGGGGCAGCACGACCGGGTCGTCCTCGCCAGGCACCCAGACCTCTTCGAGGCGCTTGGCGAGGCCGCAGACGGCCACGTCGTCGATGCCGAGCTCGTCGAGGGCGCGCTGGGCGGCGGCCACCTGCGGCTGCCCGCCGTCGACGACGACGAGCTGCGGCGGGTACGCGAAACGCTTCGGCCTGCCGTCGTCCTCCGCGCCCGGGTCCGGCTCGGCGGGGACCTCCCCCGCCCCGTTCTCCTGGATCCACTCCCCCGTCTTCTCCTTCTCCTGGAGATAGCGCCGGAAGCGACGTGTGAGCACCTCGTGCATGGACCGGACATCGTCCTGGCCCTCGAAGGTCTTGATCTGGAAGCGGCGGTACTCGCTCTTGCGGGGCAGTCCGTCCTCGAAGACGACCATCGAGGCCACCACGTCGTCGCCCTGGAGGTGGGAGATGTCGAAGCACTCGATGCGCAGCGGGGCGGAGTCCAGGCCGAGGGCCTCCGCGATCTCCTCCAGGGCGCGGGAGCGGGTGGTCAGGTCGGACGCGCGCTTGGTCTTGTGCAGGACGAGGGCCTGCTGGGCGTTGCGCTGGACCGTCGCCATGAGGTCCTTCTTGTCGCCGCGCTGCGGGATGCGCAGCGACACGTTCGAGCCGCGCCGCGCCGCGAGCCACTGCGACACCGCCGGGGCGTCCTCGGGCATGGCGGGGACGAGGACCTCCTTGGGCACCGCGTCGCCCTGCTCCTCGCCGTACAGCTGCTGGAGCGCGTGCTCGACGAGGCCCGCCGTGTCGACGGCCTCGACCTTGTCGGTGACCCAGCCGCGCTGGCCCCGGACCCGCCCGCCGCGTACGTGGAAGATCTGCACGGCGGCTTCCAGCTCGTCCTCGGCGAGGGCGATCAGGTCGGCGTCGGTGGCGTCGTTGAACACCACCGCGTTCTTCTCCAGGGCGCGGCGCAGGGCCCCTATGTCGTCGCGCAGACGGGCGGCCCTCTCGTACTCCATGTCCTCGGCGGCCTCGTGCATCTCCTGCTCGATGCGCTTGAGGTACTGGCCCGTGCGGCCGGCCATGAAGTCGCAGAAGTCCTCGGCCAGTTTGCGGTGCTCGTCGGGGGTGACGCGCCCCACACAGGGGGCGGAGCACTTGCCGATGTAACCGAGGAGGCAGGGGCGGCCGGTCCTGGCGGCGTTCTTGAAGACTCCGGCCGAGCAGGTGCGCACCGGGAAGACGCGCAGCATCAGGTCGACGGTCTCGCGGATCGCCCAGGCGTGTCCGTACGGGCCGAAGTAGCGCACGCCCTTCTTCTTGGGGCCGCGCATGACCTGGACGCGGGGGAACTCCTCGCCCATCGTCACGGCCAGCGACGGATAGCTCTTGTCGTCGCGGTACTTGACGTTGAAGCGGGGGTCGAACTCCTTGATCCAGGAGTACTCCAGCTGGAGCGCCTCCACCTCGGTGGAGACGACCGTCCACTCGACGGACGCCGCCGTGGTGACCATGGTGCGGGTGCGCGGGTGCAGATTGGCCAGGTCCTGGAAGTACGAGGAGAGCCGCGGGCGCAGGCTCTTCGCCTTCCCGACGTAGATCACCCGGCGGTGCTCGTCGCGGAATTTGTAGACCCCCGGCGAGTCGGGGATCTGTCCCGGCTTGGGGCGGTAGCTGGAGGGGTCTGCCATGCCTCACACCCTACTTGCGGGCAGTGACAACGCGGGTGCGGCCGGGGCGGCGCCCGGTGTCCGGAGCGCCTCCCGACGGCCGGGAGGACGCGGGCCCGTCCGGGGCGCCCCTCAGGCGTCCGGGCTGCCCGTCGCCGCGCCCGTGACCAGGTTCCCGCCCTCGACCCTGACCGGGATCTCGGGCAGCGCCACGGTCGCCGGGCCCTGGAGCGCCTCGCCGGTCGTCACGTCGAAACGGCTGCCGTGGCAGGGGCAGTTGCCCTCGAGCTTCTCGATCTTGTCGAGGACACATCCCGCGTGGGTGCACTGGGCGCTGAACGCCTTGTACTTCCCCTCGGCCGGGCAGCTCACGAGTATCCGCTGCTCGCGGTAGAGCTTGGCACCGCCCACCGGCACCTCGTCCGCCGCACCGAGGTTCACGGGCGCGGACGGCAGCGGCTTGGCGTGGCCGAGCTTCGACTCGGTGGAGCAGGCGGCCGCGCCCAGTCCGGCCGCGCCGGCGAGGACGACGCCCTTCAGCACGGTGCGGCGGGGGGCAGACTGGCCGGACATGCGCTCTCCACTGGTCAGGGGGGTGGGTGACGTACCCGACGATACCGGCGGACATCCGCGGCCCTCGCGGGGGCTGTCCCCGGCGGGCGGCGATGGGTTACGTTCGGGCGCGTGATCGTCGTCGCCGGAGAGTCCCTGATCGACCTGGTGCCGCAGGGGACGGGCGCCCTGGCGCCCTTGTCGCCGCGGCCGGGCGGCGGCCCGTACAACACCGCTGTGGCCCTGGGACGCCTGGGGTCGGACGTCGCGTTCTGCTCCCGGGTCTCGACGGACGGATTCGGCGAGGCCCTGGTCGACGGGCTGCGGGCGGCCGGTGTGGACACCTCGCTGGTGCAGCGCGGTCCCGAGCCGACGACGCTGGCGGTGGCGACGCTGGGCGCGGACGGGTCCGCCGGGTACGGCTTCTACGCGCAGGGCAGCGCGGACCGCCTCTTCGCCCTCCCGGCCGCCCTTCCCCCGGACGCGCGGGCCGTGGCGCTCGGCACCTGCTCGCTGGTCCTGGAGCCGGGGGCGAGCGCGTACGAGGCACTGCTGCGGCGTGAGGCGGAGCGCGGGCTGTTCACCCTGCTCGACCCCAACATCAGGCCCGGTCTGATCCCGGACGCGAACGCCTACCGCGCCCGCTTCCGCAGCTGGCTGCCCCATGTCTCGCTGCTGAAGGTGTCGCAGGAGGACGCGCGATGGCTGGGCGGGTCCGTGGAGGAGTGGCTCGCGGCCGGCCCGGCGGCCGTGGTGCTGACGCGGGGAGCGGGCGGCATGACGGTACGGACGCGGGGCGGCGGGGCCGGCGTGAGCGTCCCGGCCGAGGCGGTGGACGTGGCCGACACGATCGGCGCGGGCGATACCGTGAACGCGGCGCTGCTGCACCGGCTGCGCGCCCACGGCGCCCTGTCGGCGCGGGCTTCGGCCGCGCTCCCGGCCGATGCCTGGGCCGACATCCTGGCTTTCGCGGCCCGCGCCGCCGCGATCACGTGCTCGCGCCCGGGCGCGGACCCTCCGTACGCGGCGGAACTGGAGCCGTAACCGGGCCGCGGCCCCGTGCGACGCGCGCGGCCCCTCACCCGGGAACGGGTGAGGGGCCGCTCAGCTGCCGTGCTGGGCTGTCACGCCTTGCGGGAGCGTGCCGCCTTTGCCGCGGCGGTCGTACCGGGCGCCTTCTTGGCGGCGGCCGTGCGGGCCGTCGCGGTCTTCTTCGCCGGGGCCGACTTCGCCGCCGCCACCGCCTTCTTCGCGGGTGCCTTCTTCGCCGGCGCCTTCTTCTTCGCCGGCGTCGCGTCGCTCACCCGGTCGCCCAGGATGTCCCTGAGGAACTTGCCCGTGTGGCTGGTGGGCACGGCGGCCACCTGCTCGGGCGTGCCCTCGGCGACCACCATGCCGCCGCCGCTGCCGCCTTCGGGACCCATGTCGACGACCCAGTCGGCGGTCTTGATGACGTCCATGTTGTGCTCGATGACGATCACCGAGTTGCCCTTGTCGACCAGGCCCGACAGCACCTTGATGAGCTTCGAGATGTCCTCGAAGTGCAGACCCGTGGTCGGCTCGTCCAGGACGTACACCGTGCGGCCCGTGGAGCGCTTCTGAAGCTCGGAGGCGAGCTTCACGCGCTGCGCCTCACCGCCCGAGAGCGTCGGCGCGGACTGTCCGAGGCGGACGTACCCGAGGCCCACCTCGGTGAGGGTCCTCAGGTGACGGGCGATCGTCGGGACGGCCTCGAAGAAGTCCAGGGCCTCCTCGATCGGCATGTCCAGCACCTCGGCGATGGACTTGCCCTTGTAGTGGACCTCCAGGGTCTCCCGGTTGTAGCGCGCCCCGTGGCAGACCTCGCAGGGGACGTACACGTCGGGCAGGAAGTTCATCTCGATCTTGATGGTGCCGTCGCCCGAGCAGTTCTCGCAGCGGCCGCCCTTGACGTTGAAGGAGAAGCGGCCCGGCAGGTAGCCGCGCACCTTCGCCTCCATCGTCTCAGCGAACAGCTTGCGCACGTTGTCGAAGACGCCGGTGTACGTCGCCGGGTTGGACCGGGGGGTCCGGCCGATCGGCGACTGGTCGACGTGGACCACCTTGTCGACCAGGTCGTCGCCCTCCACGCGCGTGTGGCGGCCCGGCACCGTGCGGGCGCCGTTGAGTTCGCGCGCCAGGTGCGTGTAGAGGATGTCGTTGACCAGCGTCGACTTTCCGGAACCGGAGACACCGGTGACGGCCGTCAGTACGCCGAGCGGGAACGACACGTCGATGTCGCGCAGGTTGTTCTCGCGGGCACCGTGCACCGTGAGCTGGCGCGACGGGTCCGTGGGGCGGCGGATGTCGGGCATCTCGATGGCCCGCTTGCCGGCCAGGTACTGGCCCGTGACGGACGCCTTGTTGTCCAGCAGCTGCTTCAGCGAGCCGCTGTGGACGACCTTGCCGCCGTGCTCGCCCGCCCCCGGACCGATGTCGACGATCCAGTCGGCCACCTTGATGGTGTCCTCGTCGTGCTCGACGACGATCAGGGTGTTGCCCATGTCGCGCAGCCGGACCAGCGTCTCGATGAGGCGGTGGTTGTCCCGCTGGTGCAGACCGATGGACGGCTCGTCCAGGACGTACAGCACGCCGACGAGGCCGGAGCCGATCTGGGTGGCGAGCCGGATGCGCTGCGCCTCGCCGCCGGACAGGGTGCCGGCCGCGCGGTTGAGCGACAGGTAGTCCAGGCCCACGTCGACCAGGAACCTCAGCCGCTCGTTGACCTCCTTGAGGACGCGCTCGGCGATCTTCTTGTCACGGGCGTTGAGCGTCAGGCGGCCCAGGAAGTCCGCGCAGTCGCTGATCGACATCGCGGCGACCTCGGCGATGGACTTCTCCATGACCGTGACCGCGAGGACGAGCGGCTTGAGACGGGTGCCGTTGCAGGTGGGGCAGTGCACCTCGCGCATGTAGCCCTCGAAGCGCTCCCGGCTGGAGTCGCTCTCGGCCTCGGAGTGCCTCCGCTTGACGAACGGCACGGCGCCCTCGAAGGACGTGGTGTACGCCCGCTCGCGGCCGTACCTGTTGCGGTAGCGGACCTCGATCTGCGTCTTGTGGCCGTGCAGCAGTGCCTTCTTGGCGCGCTGCGGGAGCCCCGCCCACGGGATGTCCGTACGGAAGCCGAGGGCGTCGGCGAGCGCGCCGACGAGGCGCGCGAAGTAGTCCTTGGTGTGCCCGTGGGACCACGGGTTGATCGCGCCCTCGTCGAGGGACTTGTCCTCGTCCGGGACGATCAGCTCCGGGTCGACCTCCATGCGCGTGCCGATGCCGGTGCAGTCGGGGCAGGCGCCGAAGGGCGAGTTGAAGGAGAACGACCGGGGCTCCAGCTCCTCGAACGACAGGTCGTCGTACGTGCAGTAGAGGTGCTCGGAGTACATCCGCTCGCGGTCGGGGTCGTCCGCGGGGAGGTCGACGAAGTCGAGGATGACCATGCCGCCGGCCAGGCCGAGGGCGGTCTCCACCGAGTCGGTGAGCCGGCGCTTGGCGCTCTCCTTCACCGTCAGGCGGTCGATGACCACCTCGATGGTGTGCTTCTCCTGCTTCTTCAGCTTGGGCGGCTCGCTGAGCTGGATGGTCTCGCCGTCCACGCGCGCGCGGCTGTAGCCCTTGGTCTGGAGGTCGGCGAACAGGTCGACGAACTCGCCCTTGCGCTCGCGCACCAGGGGCGACAGGACCTGGAAGCGGCTGCCCTCGGGCAGTTCCAGCACCTTGTCGACGATGGCCTGCGGCGACTGGCGCGAGATCGGCCGGCCGCACTCGGGACAGTGCGGCTTGCCGATACGGGCGAACAGCAGGCGGAGGTAGTCGTAGACCTCCGTGATGGTGCCGACCGTCGAGCGCGGGTTGCGCGAGGTCGACTTCTGGTCGATGGACACCGCGGGCGACAGGCCCTCGATGAAGTCCACGTCGGGCTTGTCCATCTGGCCCAGGAACTGACGGGCGTAGGAGGAGAGCGACTCGACGTACCGGCGCTGCCCCTCGGCGAAGATCGTGTCGAACGCGAGGGACGACTTGCCCGACCCCGAGAGCCCGGTGAACACGATGAGGGAGTCACGCGGGAGGTCGAGCGAGACGTTCTTGAGGTTGTGCTCGCGAGCGCCACGAACGATGAGACGGTCGGCCACGCCGGTCCGCACCTTTCTTGAGAGAGGCAGAGAGGACTGAGCCCCCCGGGTGTTCAGACTATGGGGGTAACCACAGCGATGTCGTAAGGATTCCTGATGCCTCTGACGAGCGTATAGCACGTGCATTCGAATTACGGCCTCGCCTGAACGGCTTCACCCGATCGTGTGACCGGGACTATCGTCGGCGCCATGAACGATCACGTGCGCGACCTGGCCTCTGTACGCGAAGCGACCGACCGGCTTCTCGCCGCGACCGGCAAACTGGACAACGCCGACGTGACGCAACCGTCACGGCTGCCGGGCTGGACCCGCGGCCACGTGCTGGCCCACCTGGCCCGCAACGCGGACGCCCTGGTGAACGTCCTGGAAGGCCGGCCGATGTACGAGAGCGCCGAGGCGCGCGAGGCCGACATCGAGCGCGACGCCGCCCGCCCGCTCGCCGCGCAGCAGGAGGACGTGCGCGACAGCGCGGCCCGGTTCGACGCGACGGCCGCCGTTCCCGCCGACTGGTCCCGTACGGTCGCCCTGCGCAACGGCGTCACCGACTCCGCCTCGCGCCTCCCCTTCCGCCGCCTCGTCGAGGTCGAGCTGCACCACGTCGACCTGGGCATCGGGTACGAGCTGGAGGACCTGCCCGAGGAGTTCACGGGGCGCGAGATCGCGTTTCTCGCGGACCGCTTCGCCGGGCACCCCGACGTGCCCGCGATCGCGCTGGCGGCCACGGGCGGAGGGCAGTGGCGTACCGGAAGCGCCGAAGGTGATCCCGTGCACGTCACCGGCGGCGCTCCGGACCTGCTGGGCTGGCTCGCGGGCCGGCGCGACGGCGCCGCCCTCGACACCGCCGGCGCCCCGCTGCCCGCACTGCCCCCGCTATAGGCTGACCCCATGACGTACAGCGGAGCGGTGAAGGTCGGCGGTCCTGCGAACGTGCACGAGCTCGCGGACCTGATGATCTCCAAGGTCGCGGTCGGTTCCATGAACAACAACGCGTACCTGCTGCGCTGCCGCCACACCGGGGAGCAGCTGCTGATCGACGCGGCCGCCGACCCGCGCACGCTGCTGAGCCTGATCGGTGACGACGGCATCGCGTCCGTCGTCACCACCCACCGCCACGGCGACCACTGGCAGGCCCTCGCCGACGTCGTGGCGGCGACGGGGGCCCGCACGTACGCGGGCCGGTACGACGCCGAGGGCATCCCCGTCGCGACCGACGTGCTGCTGGACGACGGCGACACCGTGCGCGTCGGACGCGCCGAACTCACCGCCCGGCACCTGGCGGGCCACACCCCGGGCTCCGTCGCCCTCGTGTACGACGACCCGCACGGGCACCCGCACGTCTTCACCGGCGACTGCCTCTTCCCGGGCGGCGTGGGCAACACGTGGAAGGATCCCGAGGCGTTCGCGAGCCTCATCCGTGACGTCGAGGACAAGCTCTTCGGCGCGCTCCCCGACGAGACCTGGGTCTACCCCGGACACGGCAACGACACCACGCTCGGGAACGAGCGCCCGCACCTGCCGGAGTGGCGCGAGCGCGGCTGGTAGAGGCGCCGTACCGCGTGCTCCCTCGCTCGGTGGAGTGACAGGGCGCGCGAGCCGGTACGACTACTTCCGTGCGCCCCACAACCCCCTGTGCGGTCGGGTAGTTGTGGCCGCATGCGCCAGGAACGCCCTCCCTCACCTCCCTCCATGACTCGCCTCGCCGCCGCGTCGCTCGCCGGAACGGCCGTCGAGTTCTACGACTTCTTCGTCTACGGAACAGCCGCCGCGCTCGTTCTCGGACCGCTCTTCTTCCCGACCTTCTCGCCGCTCGCGGGAACGCTCGCGGCGTTCGGCACCTTCGCTGTCGGTTTCATTTCACGACCGCTCGGTTCTGTCGTCTTCGGGCACATCGGAGACCGTTACGGACGCCGTCCTGTCCTGTTCGCATCCCTGTTGCTCACGGGAATCGCGACCGTGGCCGTCGGCTGCGTACCGACGTACGGATCGATCGGAGTGGCGGCGCCCGCGCTCCTGCTCGTACTGCGCTTCCTCCAGGGACTCGGACTCGGCGGCGAGTGGGGCGGCGCGGTCCTGCTGACCGCCGAGCACGCCCCCGCGCACCGGCGCGGACTGTGGTCGAGCTTCCCGCAGATCGGCCCGCCGGTGGGCTTCCTCCTCGCCAACGGCATCATGCTCGCCCTCTCGGCCTCGCTGACCGACGCGCAGTTCGCCTCCTGGGGCTGGCGCGTGCCGTTCTGGGTGGCGGGGCTGCTCGCCGCCGGCGGGCTCCTGCTGCGTACATCGCTGGCCGAGACGCCGCAGTTCAAGCAGCTCAGCGAGACGGGCGAGCGGGCGAGCGCCCCTCTCGTCGAGGTAGTGCGCGACCACTGGCGGCTGGTCCTGCTGACGGCCGGCGCGCTCGCCGTCGGGTACGCCGTCTTCTATGCGGTGACGACCTGGTCCCTGGCGTACGCGACGGAACACCTGGGCGTCAGCCGTACCGTGATGCTCGCCTGCATCATGGCGGCCGTGGCGGTGACCGGCGTGGTCACTCCGTTCGTCGCGATGCTGGGCGACCGGTACGGGCGCAGGCCGCTGTGCCTGGCGGGCTGCGCGGGGGCGGCGCTTTCGATGTTCCCGATGATCGCCCTGCTCCGGACCGCGGAGCCCCCGCTGATGTTCCTCGGCTTCCTGGGAGCGCTGCTGTCGTTCATCACCATGTTCGCGGTGATCGCCGCCTATCTCCCGGAGTTGTACGAGCCGAGAGTGCGCTGCACGGGCGCGGCCGTCGGCTACAACCTGGCCGGGGTCCTCGGCGGCGCGCTGACCCCGGTGGTCGCGACGGCGGTGGCGCACGGCGACGGGCCGCCGTGGGGGGTCGCGGTGTACCTGACCGCCATCGCGCTCCTGAGCCTGGGCTGCTTCGCGCTGCTGCCGGAGACCAGGCCGGCCCCCGCGCGGGTGACGGAACCGGCCGAACCGGCCGCCGCCTGACCCCCCGCACAACGCGGAACACCGGCCGGTGCGGGCGGGCTGAGAGCTCCGCTCGCACCGGCCGGTGCCGATGTCCGTGCGTCGTGGCCGGTCAGGACTCGACGCGCTCCTTGGCGTCGTCGGACGCGGCCGGCTCGGCCGACTCGGCCTGCGCGGCCTGGTCGCGCCGCTCGGTCTTCTTGTTGGCGATGAGGCTGGTGATCGTGGTGATGATCAGCACGCCGCAGATGACCGCCAGCGAGAAGGGGATGGAGATCTCGGGAACGTGCACCCCGGACTCGTGCAGGGCGTGCAGCACCAGCTTGACGCCGATGAAGCCCAGGATGACCGACAGGCCGTAACTCAGGTGGACCAGCTTCTTGAGCAGCCCGCCGATGAGGAAGTACAGCTGCCGCAGACCCATGAGGGCGAAGGCGTTGGCGGTGAAGACGATGTACGGGTCCTGGGTGAGGCCGAAGATCGCCGGGATCGAGTCCAGCGCGAACAGCACATCGGTGGTGCCGATGGCGAGCATGACGACCATCAGGGGCGTCAGGACGCGCTTGCCGTTGTTCCGGATGAAGAGCTTCGTGCCGTGGTACCGGTCCGCGACGCCGAAACGGTTCTCGATCGACTTGAGGAGACGGTTCTCCTCGAACGCCTCTTCCTCCTCGTCGGCCCGCGCCTCCTGGATGAGCTTCCAGGCGGTGTAGATCAGGAACGCGCCGAAGATGTAGAAGATCCACGAGAAGTTGGCGATGACCGCGGCGCCGGCCGCGATGAAGATCGCCCGGAGCACCAGGGCTATCAGCACACCGATCAGCAGCACACGCTGCTGGAGGTGCGACGGCACCGAGAACTTCGCCATGATCAGGACGAAGACGAAGAGGTTGTCGACACTGAGCGACTTCTCGGTGATGAAGCCGGCGAAGAACTCACCGGACGCCTGCGCGGTGCCGAAGACCAGCAGGCCCACGCCGAAGAGGACGGCCAGCACGATCCAGACGACCGTCCAGATGCCGGCTTCCTTGATCGACACGTCATGCGGCTTGCGCCCGATGAGGAAGTCGACTGCGATCAGGGCGACCAGACCAAGAATGGTCAGCACCCAAAGGGTCATTGAAACGTCCACTGCGCCTCCGGCAGATAGCTACGGCATCTCACTCAGCGTCGTCGCTGCCGGAGGTCTCTTCCACCCGAGCGCGTGTCCGTGCGACTCGGGCCGACGCCCCGGGACCGATGGCGGTCCGTATTGACGGGTACGTCGCAGCCGGGAGTACTCCCCTCCGCTCCTCGAAGGGTACAGGAACACCCAAGAGAAGGTAAAGGGATGGGTAAAGCACTCCCAAAAGTGCCGGTCAGTAGGGCAGTGACCGCCTCGCCGCCGCGACCTGCGCGAGCACCTGCCGTACCACCCGGCTGCCCGCCGGAGGCAGCAGCGGCTCGTACGTCCAGGTGTGCCCGACCCACGGGTCGACGAGGTGGTCGTCGGGCACCGGAGTGACGCGGAGCAACGCTCGCCACAGCGGGTCGAGGACCGGCCCGTACGCGCCGGCGTCCTCGCGGTCGGCGACCATCATCAGGTGGACGCCGACCGCCGGGCCCTCGTCGGCCAGGTAGCGGAGCTGGGTCACGGCGCGGTCGTCGAAGCCGTGCGGGAAGTCGTTGACGATCAGCAGTTGCTCCGCCGTGTCCAGGCCGGGCGGGAGCGCGTCGGTCGCCCCGCCGCGGACCGCCATCTGCACCAGCTCCACCCGCTGGGTGAGCTTGGCCAGCACCGCCGCCACGCCCTGGGCGCCGGCCGCCGGCGGGGCGGCGAGCACGCCGGACTCGGTCAGCGGCGCGAGGGCGGGCGCGCCCGTGCCCGCCGGGTCGATGACATGGACGGTGAACTCGCCCGCCGGGTAGACCGCCAGCAGCCGTGCGGCGTGCGCGGCGGCGGTCTCCATGGCGGCCGCCCGCAGCTGGCCGGACTCCATCATCAGCGCGGCCTCGGATCCGGAGCGGCCGCTGTCGATCCACAGTCCGCGCTCCAGCGGCAGCCGTACCAGCATGGGAATGCGCAGGTCCGGCCGCTCGGAAAGATGGAGATCACCGACGCGCAGGGCCATCGGGATCTCCATGGGGACCCGGTAGCCGTGCCAGACCGGGTTGTCCCAGGAGGCGAAGGCGGGCGGCAGGGCGGGCTCGACGACGTCCGCCTCGGCGGCGAGCTGGGCCAGGTCGCGGTCCAGCACCTCGCGGGCCCGGCCGACGAGCTCGTCGCGCTTGGCCTGGGCCGCCGCGCGGGCGGTGTCGCCCGCGGTGCCGATCCGACTGCGGGGGTCGGAGAGGGCCTTGTCGAGCTCCTGCTCCATCCGGGACTCGGCGAAGTCGACGGCGCTGCGGTACGCCGCGACCGTGCGGGCCAGGTCTTCGAACATGCCCCACACCTGGTTGTACAGCCGCTCCTCCATGGACCAGCCGGTCGCGTCACCGGCGACGGGCTGCGGGTGGCCGCCCGGCTGAGCGGGTGGCGCGGTGGGCGGCGGTGCTGGCCAAGCTCACCCAGCGGGTGGAGCTGGTGCAGATGGCGGTCCGCGGCGGGGCGACCGACGCGCTCCCGCCCGGCCTGGACACGGCGGAGCAACTGC
>NZ_VBVX01000552.1 GCF_005981925.1 Streptomyces albidochromogenes | reverse complement strand
AAGAGACAGCCACCCCCGCCCCCTCCTGAACCGCAGGCTCGCGGAGTTCGGGACGACGATCTTCGCGGAGATGTCGGCGCTGGCCCAGAAGACCGGCGCGATCAACCTCGGCCAGGGCTTCCCCGACACCGACGGCCCCGAGGAGGTCAGGGAGGCGGCGGTGCGCGCGCTGCGCGACGGCCGCGGCAACCAGTACCCGCCCGGCCCGGGCGTCCCCGAGCTGCGTACCGCCGTCGCCGGTCACCAGCTCGGCCGCTACGGCCTGTCCTACGACCCCGACACCGAGGTCCTCGTCACCGCCGGCGCCACCGAGGCGATCGCGGCGTCCCTGCTCGCCCTGGTGGAGCCCGGCGACGAGGTCGTCGCCCTGGAGCCGTACTACGACTCCTACGCCGCCTGCATCGCCCTCGCGGGCGGCACCCGCGTGCCGGTGACGCTGCGGCCCCACGAGGGCCGGTACGTACTCGACCTCGACGAACTCCGCGCCGCGGTCACCCCCCGCACCCGCCTCATCCTCCTCAACAGCCCGCACAACCCCACCGGCACCGTCCTCAGCCGCGAGGAACTGGCCGCCGTCGCCGCGCTGGCGGTCGAGCGGGACCTGCTCGTCGTCACCGACGAGGTGTACGAGCACCTGGTCTTCGACGGCGAGCACGTCCCCCTCGCGTCCTTCCCCGGCATGCGGGAGCGCACGGTCACGATCTCGTCGGCGGGCAAGACGTTCTCCTTCACCGGGTGGAAGGTCGGCTGGATCACGGCCTCCCCCGCCCTGGTCGCGGCCGTGCGCGGGGCGAAGCAGTTCCTGACGTACGTGTCGGCCGGGCCCTTCCAGTACGCCGTGGCCGAGGCGCTGCGCCTGCCCGCCTCGTACTTCACCGCCCTGCGGGAGGACCTGCGCGCCAAGCGCGACCTGCTGTCCGCCGGGCTGGCCGACGCGGGCTTCGAGGTCTACCGGCCGGCCGGGACGTACTTCGTCACCACGGACATCCGCCCGCTGGGCGAGAGCGACGGCTTCGCCTTCTGCCGGGCGCTGCCGGAGCGGTGCGGGGTGGTGGCCATCCCGAACGCGGTCTTCTACGACCACCGGGAGCAGGGCGCCCCGTTCGTCCGCTTCGCCTTCTGCAAGCGGACGAGCGTCCTGGCCGAGGCGGTCAGCCGCCTCAAGCAACTCGCGACCTGACGGTCCCGGGCCCACCGGCCGCCCCTTTCCCGCCGACGGTCCGGCGCCGCGACAGCGCGGCACGCGCTCGGACCGAGGCGGCCACCGGGCGGCACTCGGCTTCTCGGTGGCCGCCGCCGGCGGTCCCGGCCGACTGGCCCGGTCGGCCGACCCGCGGTGGCGAGGCGGCGCCGCGCCGCCCATGGTCGGGGTGACCGACTCGCGCCGGAGGTGTGCACCCGTGTCCGCCGAGACCGCAGAGCGGGCCGACGCCCGCCGCGCGCCCGCGCCCTCGGCGGCGCGCGCCCTGCGCCGGGCCGCCCCCGCACTCGCGCTGTTCGCCACCGCCCGGCTGGCCGGCGTCCTGACGGGGCCCTGTGCTGCTGGTACGTCGGCGAGAACCCGCTCGCACGCCTCGGCGACACCTGGGACTCCCGCTGGTACACGGGCATCGCCGCCCACGGCTACGGACACCGCACCCTCACCTTCCCCGACGGCGCCGTCCAGAGCGATCTCGCGTTCTTCCCGCTCTACCCCGGCCTCGTCAGGGCGCTCACCACGCTCCTCCCGCTGACCGGCCCGATGGCGGGGCTCCTCGTCTCCTGGAGCGCGGCCGCGGCCGCCGCCTGCGGCATCCACCTGGTCGCCGACCGCCTGTACGGCCGCCGCACCGCCACCGCGCTCGTCGTCCTGTGGAGCGTGCTGCCGCACTCCGTCGTCCTGACCACGGCGTACACCGAGCCGGTGATGACCGCCCTGGCCGCCTGGTCGCTGTACGCCGTCCTGGGCCGCCGGTGGCTGTGGGCCGGCGCCCTGGCCGCGTGCGCCGGACTGACCCGGCCCACCGGCATCGCGGTCGCCGCGGCGGTGGGCGCGGCGGCGGCGTACGCGCTGTGGGCGGGCCGGGGCCGCGGGGCCTGGC
>NZ_VBVX01000551.1 GCF_005981925.1 Streptomyces albidochromogenes | reverse complement strand
CGCCCCCCGCTGCGGCCGTGAGCAGAGCCGCCGCTGCCGCGCCCCCCTCCGAATGCGCCAGTGGCGGCTCCCCTGTGCGGGGGGTCCGCGCCCCTTTGTGCTCCCGCACCCTTGACCTGGCAGTTACTTTCCGGATATCCGTGACTCCTTGGCAGTTTCCTTCAACTCCGTTGTTGAGTACGGCCGTAAGGAGCTCACGTGCACGACCACCGCACCTCCAGACGCACCCTGCTCACCGCGACCGCCGCCGCAGTGGCCGCGTCCGCCATCAGCGCCACCCCCGCCGCGGCCGCCTCCCCGGCCTCCCACGCCACCGTCGCCGGCGTCAGCGCCTCCACCCGCAGCCGTCTCAAGCGCCTCATCTCGCGCATGAGCCTGGAGGAGAAGGTCGGCCAGCTCTTCGTGATGCGGGCCTACGGCCACTCCGCGACCGAGCCCGACCAGGTCGACATCGACTCCAACCTGAAGGAAATGGGGGTCAGGACCGCCGCCGAACTCGTCGCGAAGTACCACGTCGGCGGCATCATCTACTTCGCCTGGGCGCACAACACCCGCGACCCCCACCAGATCGCCGACCTCTCCAACGGCATCCAGCGGGCCGGCCTCGCCCAGGACACCCCCGTCCCCCTGCTCATCTCCACCGACCAGGAGCACGGCATCGTCGCCCGTGTCGGCAAGCCCGCGACCCTCGTGCCGGGTGCCATGGCGCTCGGGGCCGGCGGGTCGCGCTCCGACGCGCGGAACGCGGCGCGGATCGCAGGGGTCGAACTCGCCGCCATGGGCGTCGTGCAGAACTACGCGCCGGTGGCGGACGTCAACGTCAACCCCGCGAACCCCGTCATCGGCGTACGTTCCTACGGGGCCGACCCGCAGGCGGTCGCGGGCATGGTCGCCGCGCAGGTCAAGGGCTACCAGGGCGCGGGGGTCGCCGCCACGGCCAAGCACTTCCCCGGGCACGGCGACACCAAGGACGACAGCCACTACTCCCTCCCGACGATCCATCACACGGCCGAGCAGTGGGAGGAGCTGGATGCCCCGCCGTTCCGGGCCGCCATCGCCGCCGGCATCGACTCGATCATGACCGCGCACATCGTCGTACCGGCACTCGACCCGGCACTCGATCCGGCGACGCTCTCCAAGCCGATTCTCACCGGCGTGCTGCGCGAGCGCCTCGGCTACGACGGGGTCGTGGTGACCGACTCCCTCGCCATGGCGGGCGTACGGCAGAAGTACGGCGACGACCGCGTGCCCGTCCTCGCCCTCCTCGCCGGCTGCGACCAGCTGCTGAACCCGCCGGACCTGCCCGTCGCCTGGAACGCCGTCCTCAAGGCGGTGCGCGACGGGGAGCTGAGCACGGCCCGGGTCGAGGAATCGATCCTGCGGATCCTGCTGCTCAAGGCCAAACTCGGCCTGTTCCGCGACCCGTACGTCTCCCACCGGGGCGTCGACCGGACCGTGGGCACCCGTGCCCACCTCGCCGCGGCCGACCGGATCGCCGAGGGGACGACCACCCTGCTCGCCAACGAGAGCGGACTGCTGCCGATCGGCCGCCGTACGCACCGGAACGTGCTCGTCGTCGGCGCGGACCCCGCCTCCCCCACCGCGACCACCGGACCGCCGACCACCGTCATCGCCAAGGCGTTCGACGCCCTCGGATTCGTCGCCACCGCACTGCCCACGGGAACGGCGCCGACCGCCGCGAAGATCAGGGAAGCGGTGGCGGCGGCGCAGGGCAAGGACGTGGTGGTCGTGGCGACGTACAACGTCTCGGCGACCAGTCCGCAGCGCACGCTCGTCCGCGAGCTGGCCGCGACGGGGGTGCCCGTCGTCGCGCTCGCGATCCGCAATCCGTACGACATCGCCCAGCTCGACGGGACCGGTTTCGGCGCGAGCGTCGCCGCGTACTCCTGGACCGATGTGGAGCTGCGCGCGGCCGTGCGCGCCATCGCCGGTCATACGACGCCCCGGGGGAAGCTGCCCGTCCCCATACAGCGCGCGGACGATCCGGCAAAGGTGCTTTATCCGCTCGGGTTCGGACTGACCTACTAGCCCGGGCGTCGGGCGTACGCCCCGATACGCCCCACCCG
>NZ_VBVX01000550.1 GCF_005981925.1 Streptomyces albidochromogenes | reverse complement strand
CTGTCCTGCTCGCGGGCACCCAGAACCCCGTGGAGTACGAGGGCACCTACCCTCTCCCCGAGGCCCAACTGGACCGCTTCCTCCTCAAACTCACGGTCCCGCTGCCGTCCCGCGAGGACGAGATCGGCGTCCTGACCCGCCACACCGAGGGCTTCAACCCCCGCGATCTCCACGCTGCGGGCCTACGCCCGGCCGCCGGGCCCGCCGACCTGGAAGCGGCCCGCGCCGCCGTGGCCAAGACCTCCGTCTCCGCGGAGATCACCGGTTACGTCGTCGATATCTGCCGTGCCACCCGAGATTCCCCCTCGCTCACTCTCGGCGTCTCCCCCCGAGGCGCCACCGCACTGCTCTCCACCGCCCGCGCCTGGGCCTGGCTCACCGGCAGGGACTACGTCATCCCGGACGATGTGAAGGCCCTCGCCCTCCCCACCCTGCGCCACCGCATTCAACTGCGGCCCGAGGCCGAGATGGAAGGAGTCACCGCGGACTCCGTCATCACCGCGATCCTCGCCCACGTCCCCGTGCCCCGTTGAGGCGATGACCGTGGCCCTCACTGGACGTACCGCATTCCTCGCCGCCCTCGGCGCGATCCCCATCGGCTTCCTCGCGCCGAACTGGTCCGGGGTTCTCGCCGTGAACGCTCCCCTCACCCTCGCAATTGTGTGCGACTACGCATTGGCCGCGCCAGTACGAAAGCTCCGTTTCACCCGAAGTGGTGACACGTCAGTTCGATTGGGTGACAGTGCAGAAATTGAGCTGACGGTCACCAACCCGTCGGCCCGCCCGTTGCGGGCGCTGCTTCGCGATGCCTGGCCGCCCAGCAGCTGGCCCACGGGCTCAGAGCAGGCAGTCTCACGCCACGAGCTGACCGTCCCCGCAGGAGAGCGACGCCGCCTGACCACGACACTCCGCCCCACCCGCCGCGGCGACCGCCACTCCGAACGCATCACCGTTCGCTCGTACGGGCCGCTCGGCCTCGCCGCCCGTCAGGGCAGCCACCGGGTCCCCTGGGCAGTACGCGTGCTCCCGCCCTTCACCAGCCGGAAGCACCTCCCCTCCAAGCTGGCCCGTCTCCGCGAACTCGACGGCCGCACCAGCGTCCTGACGCGAGGCGAAGGCACCGAATTCGACAGCCTCCGCGACTACGTTCCCGGCGACGACACCCGCTCCATCGACTGGCGCGCCACGGCACGGCAGAACACCGTGGCCGTCCGTACCTGGCGCCCGGAACGTGACCGCCACATCCTGATCGTCCTCGACACCGGCCGCACCTCGGCCGGCCGCGTGGGCGACGTCCCGCGCCTGGACGCCTCCATGGACGCGGCGCTCCTCCTCGCGGCCCTCGCTTCCCGAGCCGGCGACCGAGTGGACCTCCTGGCCTACGACCGCCGCACGCGCGCCCAGGTCCAAGGCCGCACAGCAGGGGACGTCCTCGCCGCCCTGGTCAACGCGATGGCTCCCCTGGAGCCCGCACTGGTGGAAACCGACGCCCGAGGCCTGAGCGCCACAGCCCTGGCGAACGCCCCCCGCGGATCCCTGATTGTCCTGCTCACCAGCCTGGACGCCGCCCCCGTCGAGGAGGGGATCCTGCCGATACTCCCGCAGCTCACCCGACGGCACACCGTTCTGGTGGCCTCGGTGGCCGACCCCAGCGTCGAGGAAATGGCGGCCGGGCGCGGAACAGTGGACGCGGTGTATGAAGCCGCTGCTGCCTCTCAGGCCCAGAACCAGCGCAGGCGCACAGCGGAGAAGCTCACCCGCCACAACGTCACGGTCGTGGACGCCACACCCGACGACCTGGCCCCCGCCCTGGCCGACGCGTATCTGGCACTGAAGGCAGCAGGCCGGCTGTAGGGAAAAGAGCACCCTTGCATTCCCCCGGTCCTGCCGCCCGTCATCCGGAACGGCCTGGAACGCAGAAAAGCCCCGCACCATAAGGTGCGGGGCTTTCCCACAATGATTGTTCGGCGGCGTCCTACTCTCCCACAGGGTCCCCCCTGCAGTACCATCGGCGCTGAAAGGCTTAGCTTCCGGGTTCGGAATGTAACCGGGCGTTTCCCTAACGCTATGACCACCGAAACACTATG
>NZ_VBVX01000549.1 GCF_005981925.1 Streptomyces albidochromogenes | reverse complement strand
GGGGTTGGAGATGTGTATAAGAGCCAGGCCTGTTCTCGGCCGGCAGGTGGCGGCTGACCTCGGCGGTCGTCAGGCCCAGGCCCCCCAGCGTGACCTCGTCCCACGCCTGCAGCCGCTTGGTCGAACGGTCCAGATAGAGCACCGACGTACGGACCTTCTCGGGCTCGTCGTTCTGGAGCGCGCGCAGGCCGCCGCCGCCCGTCGAACCCTCGATCTTGAGGCGGGTGCCGTGCTCGAGCACCTGCGTCCTGCGGTTGTGCACATGCCCCGCCAGCACGAGCGGGACCGTGCCGTCCGTCTCGCGCGCCGCGACCGGGTTGTGCGCCACCGCGATGTCGACCGGCGTACCGGCCCGCCGCTGGTCGCGCAGCGCCGAGGCGAGACGAATCCCCGCCATGCGCTCGGCCGGATCGCCCTGCGCCTCGACCGAGCGGTCCGGGGTGAACTGCGGATCGCCGGTGCCGGCCACCCGGATGCCCGCCACGGTGACCGCCCGGCCCTCGTCGAGGACGTGGACGTTCTTCAGCCGTTCGAGGTAGTCCTGGGTGGCGAGCGAGTCGTGGTTGCCGCGGACCCAGACGTACGGCGCCCCCAGGTCGGAGATCGGGTCCAGGAAGCCGTTCTCGGCGGCGGTGCCGTGGTCCATGGTGTCGCCGGAGTCGATGATCAGGTCGATGTCGTACTGCTCGACGAGCGAGCCGATGATGTGCCACGACGCCGGGTTGAGGTGGATGTCCGAGACGTGCAGGACGCGCATCGTCGCCGGGTCCGGCTGGTAGGTGGGGAGCGTCGAGGTGGCGTCGTACAGCTTCGTCACGTTGGTGACCAGGCGCGCCAGCTCCTTCTGGTAGACGTCGAACTCGCTGACGATGCTGCGCGCGTTGCCGACGACCGAGGGCGCGGAGGACAGCAGGCCGGAGAACTTCGGCTCCAGGACGGACTTCGGGTTCCAGGTGGCGTACGCGCTGACGGCCGACGCGGTCAGCAGGGCGAGCGCGAGGCCGCCCGCCGCGAGGGCGCGGCGCGGGCGGCGGTAGACGGCGAGGCCGAGCGCGGTGGCGCCGGACACGACGGCGACGCAGGAGCGTACGGCCAGTTCCGTCGTGCCGTCGGCGACGTCCTGGGTGATCTCTTCCTGGAGGCCCGAGAGGCGCTCGGGGTGTTCGACGAGGGCCTGGGAGCGGGCCGGGTCGAGCTGGTCGACGTCCACGTCGAGGCGCAGGGGCGCGGTGTGGGTGTCCAGTTCCAGGGCGCCCAGCGGCGAGACGTTGATCTTCGTGCCGCCGGCGGCGGACGCGCGGAGCGTCATGGTCGTGTCCATCGGACCGACCGGAGTACGGACACTGCCGACGATCAGCAGCCCGAGCCACGCGCCGCACAGGACCACGGCGGCGAGGCCCAGCGCCCGCGCGTAGGGATGGGGGGTCTGGACCAGGGTGCTGGTGGGGGCGGTGTGACGGGAGCGGTAGTGGTGTCGCAGGCGGGTCAGCGTGGCACGAAAGGAAGCGCGGGCCATTGGTCCCGTATGCCCAAGCGGGCGGGGCCCCATGCCCGTCGGAGCCCGTCCCCACCCTGTCGCGCGGAATTACGTGACAATGGCCGGGTGCTGGAGATGACGCGCGAGGAGTTCGAGGAACTGGTGGCCGAGGCGCTGGACAGGATCCCGCCGGAGCTGACGCGGTTGATGGACAACGTCGCCGTGTTCGTGGAGGACGAACCGCCGGCGGACCATCCCGACCACGGCCCCGATCTGCTCGGGCTGTACGAGGGGACCCCGCTGACGGACCGCGGCGAGTGGTACGCGGGCGTGCTGCCGGACCGGATCACGATCTACCGGGGGCCGACCCTGCGGATGTGCGAGTCCCGGGAGGACGTCGTCGCCGAGACGGAGATCACCGTCGTGCACGAGGTGGCGCACCACTTCGGCATCGACGACGAGAGGCTGCACGCGCTGGGGTACGGGTGAGCGAGCCGGCCGGCCCCGGTGACGCGGTCGACCCCGATGTCGACCTGCGCGTGCCCGCGCAGCGCGCCGAGACCACCGGGCGCGGCGGGTGGCGGGTGCCGGTGGCGGTCGCGGCGGGCGGCGTGCTGGGGGCGC
>NZ_VBVX01000548.1 GCF_005981925.1 Streptomyces albidochromogenes | reverse complement strand
CAGCCCCGACCACGCCCAAGCCGTCCGCTCCCTCTGACGCAGCCTCCACCGTCAAGGCGTACTTCAATGCCATCAATGCGCGCGACTATCGACGGGCGTGGGACCTCGGAGGCAAGAACCTTGGCGACCCTTCCTATTCGTCCTTCGCGGCAGGGTTTGCAGATGTTGAACGCGACACCGTTCACATCCTTGATGTCAGCGGCGGGACCGTGACTGTAGTGATCGATGTACTGCGGCCAGATGGGACCCAGCAGTCCTACGAGGGCACTTACACAGTCAGGGGCGGAATCATCGTTGACGCCGCCATACGCCTCGTTGAACCGCCGACGCCGGACGAACCGGAGAGCACCTACCCGCCCGGGCCCTCCGCAGGTGAGCCCGACGTCGACTGCCCAGACCTTCCCGGACCCGTCTGGGTCGGCCTGTCCGACCCACACAACCTCGACCGCGACGGTGACGGCATCGGTTGCGAGGCCAACTAAGGGATCATCCCTACAGCCGTTGTCAAGCCAGCCCCTGTCCAGCGGCGGTCCTCGGGCATCTTGAAGCGATGGTGCCCTCGGGGGCACATGGCCGAGATTCGCAGGAAAGGCGGCCTCGGCAAGGAGCCGGAGCGGGCGGTGGAGCGCGCGGAACAACTGACCGCAATCGGTGAGGACTGGAAGTGCCCCTAGCCGCTGGACTGGCAAGGGGTTGTCCGCCTGGAGATCGCAGGCGGACCGGTGTGGGGCAAGCCGTGCGAACGGGACTTGCCCCACCGGCCCCGGCGCCGCTCACCAGGTGGCAATGGCGACGACGACGCCGGCGCGCGCAGCGCCGAACGTGCCGGCGACCATCAGGGGCGTGGCGAACCTCGGGTGCCGGTAGGCCACGTAGACCATGCCGCCGAGGAAGAGCCTCCGATCAAGGCGCACCGATCAAGACGAAGGCCGTGAGGGTGAGTTTGCTGCCTGAAGCTCTCCGCGGGGACGACGCATGAAGTGTCCTTGCACGCGCCGTGGTGGGCCGCCACGCAGAGTGGCCACCACGGCTTGGCCAGGCGGCCGTGTAGCACTGTTGCGTGCTACACGTAAGCGCCGCTCACGCGGATCGCCCCGAGCCCACTGGGGCACTCTGCCCTGGCGTACTCGTAGCCGACGGCTCTGCGCTTCACATCGCCGTTTCCGCACGCGACGGTAACGCGCACATCTGACCCACTGCCTGAGCAGTTCAGGTGCCCCCGCCCCTTACCGGCGTACCAGTCGATCCAGGCACTGCACCCGGGCGGCACAGCCATGATCGAAACTTCCGAGGAAGTCGCCGCAGCGACGGTGGTGACATGAGCTGCGCCAGAGGCCGCGGCGGAGGCGGAAGGCGCGGCAGTGACACCTCCGGCGAGCAGTCCGGCGGTGGCGACGAGGGTGGCGGCAGCGCGTCGTAGACGAGACATCTGGTACACGATCCTTCCCATGGACGGCGAGTTTCGTAAAGGCCCCTCCGGGCCTGTCGGTCGGGGAAAGCGTCCGCCCAGCACAGTGCGGGAGTCGACTCGTTTCGGGCTGTCCCGAATTGAGAGCGGTGGGAAGGATGAGCCGCGGGCGCTGGTGAGGGGGATGTTGTGCTACGGGTTCACTTCGCTGTCGAAGATCTGGCGCGGGTACAGGTCACGGTGTTGGGGCCGCTGGCAGAGACGCAGTTGAGCCTGCGGACTGTGCAGCGGCGTGAGCGTGCGGCGCTGTTCGGTGGGTGGCGTGCGCGTACTGGTCCGCGGATCAGCGCCGATGGGAGGGAAACGGCGCGGTTTCTCAGCTCTTCTGCCGGTGGGCTGGTGGATCTGTTCACTCTTGTGGGCGCGGCGGGCTGTATGGATGAGGGATTAGAGAGGCTGATCAGTGCGCCTCAGCGGCGGCTGCGCACGGAGTTCTCCGTACTTCCGCGCACGAGTACGCGGCGGGTGCCGTGGCTGGCACAAGTGATGGATGCCGACCCGCGGGCGGTGCGAAGGCTGGCCGGCGCGCTACAGGGCTGCCACCGCGTTGCGGTTGACCCGTACTGGGGGCGTATCGACCAGCACCTGCAGGGGGAAGTGGCCCGGCGGGGGCGGCTCACGGTGCAGGGCGGGGTG
>NZ_VBVX01000547.1 GCF_005981925.1 Streptomyces albidochromogenes | reverse complement strand
GTGGCCCAGGACGCCGCCCTTTCAAGGCGGTAGCACGGGTTCGAATCCCGTTGGGGGCACGCACAACCGTGTGCGAGACTTGTTCTCGCACCACGCTTGGTCCTGTGGAGCAGTTTGGAGTGCTCGCCACCCTGTCAAGGTGGAGGCCGCGGGTTCAAATCCCGTCAGGACCGCTGCGGATCGCGAGATCCGAGTGGCTGGGTAGCTCAGTTGGTACGAGCGATCGCCTGAAAAGCGATAGGTCGCCGGTTCGATCCCGGCCCCAGCCACCACAACGAAAGCCCCCGTCCACGGACGGGGGCTTTCGCGTACCCCGCCACCCCTCGAAGGCCCCGCCCACCGGGCGGGGCCGTTCGCGTCATCCCTCCTCGGGCACCTTCCGGCGGCGGGCGCGCAGCGCCAGTACCGCGCCCGCCACCGCCACCACGCCGGTCAGCAGCACCGCGTCGGGCACGGACGCGCCGAGGCCGCTCACCCATTCCTCGACGGCGAACGAGTCGTCCACGTCCAGCAGACCGGGCAGCGCCGTCGTGCCGTCGAACACCAGGAACAGCGCGCCCAGGGCGACGAAGAAGAGGCCGGACAGCAGCGACGTGGTGTGCAGCTCGAAGCGCCCCACCCGAAACGCCTTCCCGCGCAGCCACTGCCGTCTCCCCAGCTCGAACCGCTCCCAGAGCAGTGCGAGGACGAAGAGCGGCACGGCCATGCCCAACGCGTAGACGGCCAGCAGCAGTCCGCCGTACACCGGACTGCCGCTGACGGCCGCGACCGTCAGGACGCTGCCGAGGATGGGGCCCGCGCAGAAGCCGGCGAGGCCGTAGACGGCTCCCAGCGCGTACACGGAGACCGCCGTCGTGGGCCTGATCCGCCCGGAGAGCGCGGCGACACGGCGGGACGCGAAGCCCATGCCCAGGATCTGCGCGACGCCGAGGGCGACGATCAGCCAGCCGCCGGCCAGGACGAGCTGGTCGCGGTGCCCGTAGAAGAGCCGCCCGGCGTACGAACCGGCCGCGCCCAGCGGCACGAGGGTGGTGGCGAGTCCGGCGTAGAAGACGCCGGTCCTGGCCGTCAGCCGGGACGCCGTATCGATCGAGTACGCGAAGAACGCGGGGAGCAGCAGGGCGCTGCACGGGCTGAGCAGGGCGAGCAGCCCACCGAGGAAGGCGGCGAGATATCCGATGTCGGGGCTCACCGGTCCGCCTTGGCGTCCTTGGCGTCCTTCGTGTCCTTGGCGGTCCTCGCCGCCTTCGCCGCCGCCTCGATCGCCTGCGTGAAGGCCGCGGCGGGCTGGGCGCCGGCGATGGGCCTGCCGTTGACGAGGAAGGACGGCGTCGACGTGGCCCCCAGCTGGTACGCCTCCTCCTGGTCCGCCCGCACGGCCTGCGCGGCGGCTTCGCCTCCGGCGTCCCGGGTGAAGCGGGCGATGTCCTTCACGCCCGCCTCCTCGGCCAGCGCCTTGAGCCGGGCCTCGCCGAATCCCTTCTCCTTGGCCCCCTCGGCGTACGCGGCCGCGTGGAACTGCCAGAAGCGGCCCTGCCGGCCGGCCGCCCACGCCGCGCGCGCCGCCGCGTCGGACTCCTTGCCGAAGATCGGGAAGTTGCGCCACTCGATGCGCAGGGTGCCGTCCTCGACGTACTTCTCGACGAGCGCGGGTTCGGTGTCGCGGGCGAACTTGCCGCAGTAGCCGCACAGGAAGTCGGCGTACTCGATGAGCACGACGGGCGCGTCGGCCCGGCCCTGGGCGAGCGCGTCGCCGTGGTCGCGCCGGGCGAGCTTCGCCAGCTCGGAGTAGACGCCGGCCTGCGGATCGGCGGAGACCTCGGCCGCGGGCACGTCGGCGGAGGAGGCGCCGCCCGGCTTGGTGGCGGTGTACGAGGCGACGCCGAGGAGGCCGGCCGCGACGGCGACGGCCGCGCCGATGGCGATGTTGCGGCGGGTGGTGGTCCTGGAGGAGGTGGTCATGGGTGTTTCGGTACTCCTGAACGGATGCGGGAGGCAGAGACGGGGGGCCGGCGTGGCGGCGGCGCGAGGCAGCCGGGGGCCGGGAAGCCGGAGGCCGGGAAGCCGGAGGCCGGGCAGCAGGTGGACCGGGCGGGGCCACTTTTCCC
>NZ_VBVX01000546.1 GCF_005981925.1 Streptomyces albidochromogenes | reverse complement strand
GCAGGGGCACCGGCGGCGGAGACACCGACGGAGCCGGCGACGCGGACGGCGACAGGGACACCACCGCTGACGGAGACGGAGACGGAGACGGAGACGGAACAAAGTCCCCCGAGCAGATCGCGTACGAGAAGGCCCTCAAAGAGCTCCAGGACGCAAAGAACGCCGAGCAGAGCGACACCGAGAAGGCCGAACAAGCCGCGAAGGAACTCGGCAAGATCCTCGCCGAGGAGCTCGGCATCACCGACGCCGTCGACTGCGTCACCAAGGGCGACGCGGGGGCGTGCACGGACACCCTCATCAACGTCCTGACCAGCCTGATCGGCGGAGCCGTCGGCAAGCTCGCGGCGAAGTACGGGGCGCCGTGGAAGTGGAAGAAGGCCGCCGAGCTCATCCGGAAGCTGAAGAGGCACGGCGACGATCTGTACGACGGCCTCACCGGCATGGTGAAGAACCGCAAGCGCGTCAAGGAGGCCCAGGACAAACTCGCCGACGCCCAACGCAAGCTGGACGAGAAGAAACCCGACCAACCGAAACCCGACCAGCCCGACAAGAAGCCCATCAGGTGTGCCGGCGCCCACAGCTTCCTGCCCGGCACCCCGGTGCTCCTCGCCGACGGCACCCGCGCGCCCATCGAGAGCGTGCGCGTCGGCGACCGCGTCACCGTGACCGATCCCGTCAGCGGGGTGACGACCAGCCGTCGGGTCACGCACACCATCACGACGTACGACGACAAGCATTTCACCCGCCTGACCGTCCGGACCCCCGCCGGGCTCCGGTCCGTCACGGCAACCGACACGCACCCGTTCTGGGTGACCGGCGCCGGTGCCCACCGTTGGGCGGACGCCGGGACCATCAGGCCCGGGGCGAGTCTGCGTGCCTCCGACGGTAGTGCCCTGCCCGTCACGGCGGTCGCGCACCACACCCGCCGGCAGACCACGCACGACCTCACGGTCGCCGGGATCCATACGTACTACGTCGGTGTCGGAAGCCAGAACGCCCTCGTCCACAACAACGACTGCGTGGACAAGGAACTCCTCGACGAGATGAAGGAGACGGGCGTCAAGTTCGACCCGGAGAAGGTGATCAGGGCCGAGCGCAACGCCGACGGGAAGATCGTGTTCCTGGAGGAGGGCAACTCGCGGGCGGGCCTCAAGCACATCCTCGAAGAGCACGCCGATGATTTCGAGCGGAACGGAGTCGCCCGGGAGGACATTCCCGATCTCGTGATGCAGGCTGCCACCAAGGGGAAGAAGGTCGGTACGCAGGGCAAGGGGGACGGGCGGCCGATCTACGAGGTCGAGTTCAAGGGACAGAAGCGAAGGGTGGCGGTGACGGTGGGGAACAACGGATTCGTCGTCGGCGCCAACCCGAAGAGCGCCGGCTGACGGGCCACTGGGCCAACGGGCGACACACCAGCGGGCGACAGGCCAACAGGCGGACAGGCCAACAAGCGACAAGCCACCAGGCCAACAGGCGACGGGCCGACGGGTCGAACGAATGGGCGACGGTATGAGTGCGGAAGCGCGAGCAGCGACCGAATCAGCACGAGCATCAGGACCGGAGGTCGTACGTCAGGTGCGGTTGGCGGCCGACTACGACTGTCACCCGGTGTGGGTGCGCGGCAGCGACGGCATCAGCGACAACGTCGCGCCCGGCGACCTGCCGGTGGACCAGGGTCTCGCGGAGGACCTGGAACGCTGGGGAGACGCGTACGACGCGACACTGAACCGCGACGACCCCGTGACGTCCGGCTTCGCCACCCCGCAGGACGAGGCGGCGTTCGCCGCACGCGGCGCGGCGCTCGCGAGCGAGCTGGCGCGGCAGCTGGGGGCGGCCTGGCGGGTCACGTACTACGACCCGAGGCTCTCGGAGGACGTGGCGTACGGGCCGGAGTAGCACGAGGGCGTGCGGCGAAGGCGTCCTTCTGGGTGAACGCCGTGACGCATCGCGGGCGCGTCCCGGCGAGCAGCGTGCACACGTTCGGGATGCGCTTCACGTTGGATGTGGCGTACCTGGACCGCGACTTCCGGGTCGTCGCGGTACGGAGGATGCCTCCGGGCCGCCTGGGCCTGCCCCGCCTGCGGGCACGGCACGTGCTGGAGGCGGAGGCGGGGG
>NZ_VBVX01000545.1 GCF_005981925.1 Streptomyces albidochromogenes | reverse complement strand
CCTCGGGGTCGGGCGCGCCGGGTGCGCCCTCGGGGCGCGGCGGTACGGGCGGCATGACGGCGGTGGGGTCGGCCGCTCCCGGGCCGCCGTACTGCGGGGCGCCGGTCGACGGCAGGACGCTGGTCGCGGCCGCCGGGTCGTACGACCCGGCGTTGCTCGGCAGGACCTGGGTCGGGTCGGCGGCTCCGGGCACGCCGGGGACCGGTGCGGGGGCCGGGTCGGGCGCGAGCAGCGCGCCGACGCCCATGGCCGCCTCGACCTGGGCGGACGAGGAGTGCACGCCGACGCCGGCGGCGACGGTGCGCAGGGCGCGGGCGAGGTTCTCGGCGCTGGGCCGCTCGTCCGGTTCCTTGCGCAGGCAGCGCTCTATGACCGTCCACAGCGGCTCGGGAACGGTGGTGGGCCGGCGGGGCTCCTCGCTCAGGTGCCTGTGCAGCACCTCCAGCGCCGTGCCCCCGGCGAACGGCGGACGGCCGGTGACCAGCTCGTACAGCAGGATTCCCGCGCCGTAGATGTCGACGGCGGACGTCTGCGGGCGTCCCTCGGCCGACTCGGGGGCGACATAGGCCGGCGTCCCCACGAACTCGTGCGTGCGGGTCAGGCCCGGGGAGTCGGCGAGGCGCGCGATGCCGAAGTCGGTGAGCATCGGGTGCATCTGCCCGTCGCGCTCGTCCAGCAGCACGTTGGCGGGCTTGAGGTCGCGGTGGACGACGCCGTCGGCGTGGCTGGCGGCGAGGGCGTCCGCGATCTGCGCGGTGAGCAGCGAGGCGGCGACCGGCGAGAAGGGGCCGTTCTCGCGCAGGTAACGATGCAGGTCGGGGCCGTCCACCAGATCCATCACCAGGGCGAGCAGATCGCCCTCGACCACCAGATCGCGGGTCCGCACGATGTTGGGGTGCGTGAGGCGCAGCAGCACCGACCGCTCGCGCAGGAAGCGCATCACCACATCGGCGTCGTTGGCGAGCTCCTCCTTGAGGACCTTGATCGCGACGGTTTCGCCGGGCTGGCCGGCCACGGCCGCCTCGGCACCCGCGGTCTCGCGCTGGCGGGCTCGCCAGACGGTGCCCGTGGCGCCGCGCCCGAGCGGCTCCTCGAGCAGGTATTTACTGCCGACCGGCCGCACGTCATGCGCTCCCTGCTGCTCGTGTCCTCGTGGTCCTGCGTGGTTCCGGGCGCTCGGCCCGTGGTTCCGCTCCACTGTAGTGCCGCCCGCCCGCCTCCCACCGGGGCCGCGTACCGAGGGTAGACGCGCTCCCCGCGCCGATGGTTGCCGAACGTGCGTACCGCATATGTCCAACCCTGCACTTTTGCGCCCACAGCCGACCATTCAAGATCACTTAGAGGTGGCCGCCGGGCGTGTTGTCAGTGGCAGGTGCGAGGATGCCTGCAGCACGGACTGTGGGGTCGGGAGCCCCGCGCCACGTGCCGACCTGTACCGGACGACGCGTCCGTGCCGGGTGGGGGGAATCACAGGGCGGCACCCCTGCCGGGCACCTCGCGCAGAAGGGACCGCTGACGCGATGCAGATCCGGCTGACCGTCCTCGCGCCGCGCGCGCAAGGCACGCGCGCCACCGAGGGCCCCCAGGCCGCCGGGCGCGTGTGCGACGTACTCGTCACCGCGCCCGCGGGAACCGCGCTGGCCGCGGTCGCCTCCGGCCTGGCAGCGGCAGTCTCCGGCCCGGGCTCGGCCCCCGAGACCACCGGCGCCGTCGTCGTCTACGCCGGGCGGGAGCGCCTCGACGCCCAGCGCGCGGCGCTGGGCGAGCCGCCGCTGGTCGACGGAGCGGTGCTGTCCCTGCACGCCCCCGCCCCGGAGCCGGAGGCGGCGCCCGACGCCCCCGCCCGGCTGCACGTGGTGGCGGGGCCGGACGCGGGCGGCGTCCACCTCCTGCACGGCGGCCAGATCCGCATCGGCCGCTCGGCGGAGGCGGACGTACCGCTGGACGACCCGGACGTGTCGCGGCTGCACTGCGCGGTGACGCTGACCCAGGACGGCCGGGTCTCCGTGGCGGACCTGAACTCCACGAACGGCACCTCGCTGAACGGCGAGGACCTCACCGCCCACCCGGTCCCGTTTCCTCCCGGCGCGCTGCTGCGCCTGGGCGAGTCGGCCCTGCGTCTGACCC
>NZ_VBVX01000544.1 GCF_005981925.1 Streptomyces albidochromogenes | reverse complement strand
GTCAATCTGCTGTGCCGGCTGACGGACGTGTCGGGCGGCCTGGCTCCGGCCGGCCCCCCGCAGGGGCTGATCGCCCTCGCCCGGGAGACCACCGAACCCATCCGCCCCGACCTGCTCGGCCTGTTCGAGAAGGAAGAGCTGGTCAAGTACCTCGCCGAAGAGGAGCTCCACTGATGAGCAGCTACACGGCGGCCTTCAGGGTCTGGCGCGGCGACGCGGACGGCGGGGCCCTGGAGGACTTCGAGGTCGAGGTGAACGAGGGCGAGGTCGTCCTCGACATCATCCACCGCCTCCAGGCCACCCAGGCGTCGGATCTCGCGGTGCGCTGGAACTGCAAGGCGGGCAAGTGCGGGTCGTGCAGTGCGGAGATCAACGGGCGGCCCCGGCTGCTGTGCATGACGCGGATGTCGGTCTTCTCGCCCGAGGAGACGATCACCGTCACACCGCTGCGGGCGTTTCCCGTCGTCCGCGATCTGGTGACGGACGTGTCCTTCAACTACGCGAAGGCGCGGGAGGTGCCCGCCTTCGTACCGCCCGAGGGGGTCGCGGCGGGCGACTACCGGATGCAGCAGATCGACGTGGAGCGCCCGCAGGAGTTCCGCAAGTGCATCGAGTGCTTCCTGTGCCAGGACACCTGCCATGTGGTGCGCGACCACGAGGAGAACAAGGCGGCCTTCGCGGGTCCGAGGTTCCTGATGCGGATCGCCGAGCTGGACATGCATCCGCTGGACGCTGCCGCCGGGGCGGGTCTCGACCGCAGGAAGACCGCGCAGGACGAGCACGGACTCGGCTACTGCAACATCACCAAGTGCTGCACGGAGGTCTGCCCCGAGAACATCAAGATCACCGACAACGCGCTGATCCCCTTGAAGGAGCGCGCGGTCGACCGCAAGTACGACCCGCTGGTCTGGCTGGGCGACAAGATCTTCCGGCGCTCGGAATAGAGGTCCCGACCCTCGCGCTTCACCTGTCGCACGCGCGCCGGAAGGCGGCGCGCGCCGACGGACGAGACGACGGGGAACGTACGCATGTGGAACGGTGACGCACTCGATCTGGACGCCTACCTGGCACACCTGGGGTACGAGGGGGACCGCTCGCCCACGCTGGAGACGCTGCGCGCGCTGCACCGCGCGCACGTGCTGAACGTGCGGTGGGAGAACCTCGACGCCGTGCTGCGCGGGGACGTCCCGCTCGACCTCGACGCACTGCGGCGCAAGATGATCGGCAACGCGCGCGGCGGCTACTGCTTCGAGCACGCCTCGCTGTACGCCGCGGCCCTGGAGCGGCTCGGCTTCACGTTCTTCGCGGTGCTGGGCCGGATCCGGATGGGCGCGCCGAAGATGCTGCCCACCACGCACGCCATGCTGGTCGTCGACATCGACGGTCGGCGGTGGCTCTGCGACGTGGGCTTCGGGGCGAGCCCGCTGGAGCCGATCGAGATGACGGCCGAGGGGACCGAGACCACCGACGGCGTGTGGACGTACCGGTTGCGGAGCGGGGAGGTGACCCCGGGCGCGCAGGGGTGGACGCTCTACCAGCCGGCGGACGAGGGCCAGAAGGACGAGACGGGCGACGGGTGGATGGCGCGGCACACCTTCACGCTCGACCCGCAGTACCCGGTGGACTTCGCGATGGCCAACCACTTCATCGCGACGAGTTCGCACTCCCCCTTCAGCTACCGGCCGTTCGTCCAGCGCGTGCACCCCGACCGGCTGCACCTCCTGGACAACCGCACGCTGATCACGTCCAGGCCCGGCGAGAAGCCGGAGGTGCGGGAGCTGGAGCCGCAGGAGGTGCCGAAGGTGCTGTCGGACGTGTTCGGCGTCGACCTGACGCCGGACGACGCGGCGCTGCTCGTGACGAAGCTGACCTGAG
>NZ_VBVX01000543.1 GCF_005981925.1 Streptomyces albidochromogenes | reverse complement strand
GGGTCGGCAACGGTGGGGGCCCCATCCGGGTGCGATCGTGCGATCCGGAGCGTGGCCGTGGTTCCGCGAGCGCCGGCCGGGACGCCCGCGGAGCTCGCGCGGGGCATTGTTTACGCTGCGGGGATGATTCGAGACGCCACACCTGCCGATGTCCCTGTCATTCACGCGATGGTCCGCGAACTGGCCGAGTACGAGAAGGCGTTGCACGAGGCGCGCGCCAGCGAGGAGCAGCTGCGGGAGGCGCTGTTCGGGGAGCGCCCGGCGGCGTACGCGCACATCGCGGAGACGGAGGACGGGGAGGTCGCCGGGTTCGCGCTGTGGTTCCTGAACTTCTCCACCTGGCGGGGGGTCCACGGCATCTACCTGGAGGACCTGTACGTGCGGCCCGCGCGGCGCGGCGGCGGGTACGGGAAGGCGCTGCTGGCGTCGTTGGCGCGGATCTGCGTCGAGCGGGGGTACGAGCGGCTGGAGTGGTCCGTACTGGACTGGAACGAGCCGTCGATCGACTTCTACCGGGCACTGGGCGCGCAGCCGCAGGACGAGTGGACGGTGTACCGCCTGACGGACGGGGCGCTGGCGGAGCTGGGCGGGGAACAGCCGGAGGCTGCCCCGCCCTGTGCGGATGAGCGGGGGGAGCTCGGTGGCTCCCGGCCGCAGAGGGCAGCTGCCTCTGCGGCCGGGTGCGCGGCGGCTGCTACTGGAGCATGCCCGCGATGACGTCGGCGTCGGCCGAGGAGACGCCCGTCGCGGTGACGCCGGAGGCCGTGCCGGGCAGGCGCAGCGAGTCGGCGGCGATGCCGGTGACGTACAGGTCGGCGTAACCGTCGCGGTTGGTGTCGCGGAGGCGGGTGAGGTCGCCGAAGTTGTCGTTCCACTGCACGGTGCCGGGTATGCCGGCGGTGTCGCGGTCGAACCACTGGGAGCCGGTGCCGGTGAGGCCGCTCCTGCTGCCCTTCAGGACGTGCACGGCGCCGGCGTCCGCCTGGTCGCCGAGCTTCTCGCCGGGTACGCCGACCGCGAGGTCCTTGTACCCGTCGCCGTTGATGTCGGCGGCCGAGACCGAGGAGCCGAAGCGGTCGTTGGTCTCGGGGGTGCCGGCCACACCGCTCGTGGCCTGCGTGATGCGGGCGCTGGTGGCGGGGCCGGTCGAGGAGCCGTACCAGACGGTCACCTGGCCCTTGTAGTTGTCGTTCATCATCGTGCCGAACGCGATGTCGCCGTATCCGTCCTTGTTGAAGTCGGCGATCACGCCCTGCTGGGGGTTGGCGTAATTGGTGGTGAGGCGCAGGGACTTGCCGGAGGCCGGCGTCGAGCCGCCCTTGATGAACCAGGCGTCCGTCCCGAAGACGTTGGGGGCGTCGACGATCCCGGAGACCACCAGATCGGTGCTGGAGTCGCCGTTCATCCTGCCGGCGGTCAGGGACCGGGCGGAGAGGCCCGACTTGGCCAGGGTGGACACGGCACCGGTCACGCCGGTGCGGGTGAGGGACCCCCGGTAGATGTACGTCTTGCCGGCGCTGGTGGCGGCGAGGTCCTGCTTGCCGTCCCCGGTGAAGTCTCCGGTCGCGAGACCGAGGCCGAAGCGGCCGTCGGCGACCTTCGCGCCCTTGTTGGGGACCGACGTGCCGCCGCTGAGGCCGTTCGCGCTGCCCCACAGGATGGTGACCGCCCCCTGGTCCTCGCGCCCGTCGACGTCCTCGCCGTACGTCGTGACCGCCAGGTCGGCGTATCCGTCGGCGTCGAAGTCGGCGGAGGCCCGCACGTCGCCGAACATGTCGTCGGCCTCGTCGCTGCCGGGGACGCCGGCGCTCGACTGGGTGACGACCTGGGTCCGGGTGCCGGGGCCGTCGGCGGTGCCGAAGGTGATACGGACGCTGCCGCCGTTGTTCGGGGTGAACACGTAGGACGCGTAGTCGCGGAATCCGTCGCCGTTGAAGTCGTCGGCGTACTTGGCGGCGGCCGCTGCCGCGGGGGGCGCTGTGACGACCGGGACGATGGACGCCACGAGAAGTGCCGCGCCGGCGGCATGGCGTATGCGCATGAATGTCTCCTGAGGTGATCGCTACCGCCCCGGTGCCGCGAGGGGACTGGCCCGCGTCGCGGCACGAGGCGGTTGACGTACAGGAGACGATCAAGGGGCGGATGGGGTTGTAC
>NZ_VBVX01000054.1 GCF_005981925.1 Streptomyces albidochromogenes | reverse complement strand
GAGCTGATCGCCGCCGAGTCCGCCCCACTGCCCGCCGGCGAGCTCCCGGCCGCCGAGGTCATCGGCGCCTTCGGCTCCGGCGCCCAGCTCTCCCTGCCCACGGCCCGCCCCGAGGGCCTCACCGCCCTGCAGGCCGGGCAGACGGCGAAAGAGGAGGCATCGGTCACAGCCGGCCAGGCCAAGCAGGCGGCGGCTGAGGTTGCCGGCTCGGTTGCCGAGCAGGCCAAGGCCGTCACCGGCGAGGCCAGGCAGCAGGCCGGTACGGCGGCGCGTGACCTGCGGGGTCGCGTGAACGAAGAGGTACAGGGCCAGGCCGAGCGCGCGGCGGGCACGCTGCGGAAGTGGGCGGACGATCTCGACGGGATGGCCGAGAACGCGCCCGGCGACTCTCCCGTGCGCGGCCTGGTGACGCAGGCGGCCCAGGGCGGCCACCGCGCCGCCGACTACCTGGACAGCCACGGCCTGAGCGGTGTCGTGGACGACGTGCGCGGGTTCGCGCGGCGGCGGCCCGGGGCGTTCCTGGGCGGTGCGGCGCTGGCGGGCCTGGCCGTGGGGCGGCTGGCGAAGGCCGGCAAGGCCCATGCGGGCGGCGACGGCGGCCACGCGAGGGGCGACGGCCGGGTGAGCGGTGACGGCGGCAGCCGGGCGGGCGGCGACGCCGCCGGGTTCCTGCAGGACCCGCCGGTCCAGGTCCCCCCGCCGGAGACCGACAGCAGAGCGGCTCAGGCGCCCGGGTGGGCGGGGCTGCCGGGATCACCGGAGGTGTGAGGGATGGCGACGTACGCACCGACCCCCTACAAGCGGGGGCAGGACAGCTCCGTGGGTGAGCTGCTGTCGGAGGTCACCTCGGACGTGCAGCTCCTCTTCCGCCAGGAGATGGAGCTGGCCAAGCTCGAAATCCGCGAGGAGGCAACCAAGGCGGGCAAGGCCGCCGGGATGTTCGGCGGAGCGGGCTTCGCCGGGTACATGGTGGCGCTCTTCGCCTCGCTGGCGGCCGTGTTCGGCCTGGCGAACCTGATGGACGCCGGCTGGGCCGCGCTGATCGTCACCGGGGTGTGGGCCGTCGTGGGCGCCGTCCTGTTCGTGATGGGCCGGGCGCGGATGCGCAACGTTTCACCCAAGCCGGAACGGACCGTGCAGACACTGAAGGAGGACGCGCAATGGGCACGTCACCCGACCAAGTAAGGGCCGACATCGAGACGACGCGCGAGAGGCTGTCCGCCGACGTGGACCGGCTCGCCGACCGGACGAGCCCCCGCCGGATGGCGCGTCGGCGCAGTCGGCGCGTGCGCGGTGCGGTGTCGGGCGTACGCCGCCGGGTCATGGGCACCGCTTCGCACACCACGGGCCGCGCGCAGGACCGTACGCAGCAGGCCGCCCAGTCGGTGCAGGAGGGCGCGGGGCAGGCCGCCGACACCGTGCGCCAGACGGCGGGGCAGGCGGGCGACGCGGTGCGCAGGGCGCCCGACGAGGCGCTGCGGCAGACCGAGGGCAACCCGCTGGCGGCCGGTGTGATCGCCTTCGGGGCCGGGCTGCTGGCCGGTTCGATGCTGCCGGGTACGCACGCCGAGGAGCAGGCGGCCGCGCAGCTTGCGGACCGGGCCGGCGGGGCCATCGAGCCGGTCAAGCAGGCGGCGGCGGAGTCCGCGCAGCATCTGAAGGAGGACGCCACGCAGGCCGCGCAGCAGGCGGTGCAGGGGGTCAAGGAGACCGCCGCCGACGCCGCGCGCACGACGCAGGAGCAGGCGCGTGAGCAGGCCGGCCAGGTCACCGAGCAGGCCCGCGAGTCGGGCCGGAACGTGGCGGGCGAGGCCCGCGACCAGAGCGGCGGGCCGTAGCGGCCGGCGCGTCGCGGCGACGGCCGCGTCGCCTTCGGCGGCCCGCGCCGGGAGTGCTTCTGCCGGTGCGGGCCGCTTTCGCGTGCCGGGCCGTGCCGGGCTGTGTCGGGCGGCGGCGGGTGGCTCAGGGCGCCGGTGGGACGGGCGCCGGCGCGGTCACAGCTCGCGGTGGACCTTGGTGTTGGAGGCCTGGGCGCGGGGGCGGACCACCAGGAGGTCGATATTGACGTGGCTGGGGCGGGTGACCGCCCAGGTGATGGTCTCGGCCACGTCGTCGGCGGTGAGGGGTTCCGCGACGCCCGCGTAGACCTTGGCCGCCTTGTCGGTGTCACCCCGGAAGCGGGTGGTGGCGAACTCCTCGGTCTTGACCATGCCGGGCGCGATCTCGATGACGCGGACCGGGGTGCCGACGATCTCCAGGCGGAGCGTCTCGGCGAGGACGTGGGCGCCGTGCTTGGCCGCCACGTAGCCGCCGCCGTTCTCGTACGTGCCGTGGCCGGCGGTGGAGGACAGGACGACCACCGTGCCGTCGCCGCTCGCGGTGAGGGCGGGGAGGAGGGCCTGGGTGAGGTTGAGGGTGCCGATGACGTTGGTCTCGTACATCTGACGCCAGTCGGCGGGGTCGCTGGTGGCCACGGGGTCGGCGCCGAGCGCGCCGCCGGCGTTGTTGACCAGGAGGGCGAGGGTGCGGAAGGCGCTGGCGAACTCGTCGACCGCGGCGCGGTCGGTGACGTCCAGCGCGTACGCCGTCGCCTGGTGGCCGGCGGCGGTGAGCTCGGCCTCCAGCGCCTCGATGCGGTCCTTGCGGCGGGCGGTGAGGACGACGCGGTAGCCGGCGGCGGCCAGTCGGCGCGCGGTGGCGGCGCCGATTCCGCTGCTCGCTCCGGTGATGACGGCGATAGGCGTAGACATGGGGACAGGCTAACGAGACCGTGGTGCGTACATGATGACGGCCATCCCGGCGAGGCAGACGAGGGCGCCGACGACGTCCCAGCGGTCCGGGCGGTAGCCGTCGGCGACCATGCCCCAGGCGATCGAGCCGGCGACGAAGACCCCGCCGTACGCGGCGAGGATGCGGCCGAACTCGGCGTCCGGCTGGAGCGTGGCGACGAAGCCGTACGCGCCGAGGGCCACGACGCCGGCGCCGGTCCACAGGAGCCCGCGGCCCTGGCCCCCGGGGCCGCCGCGCACGCCCTGCCAGACGAGCCAGGCGCCGCCGATCTCGAAGAGGGCGGCGACGACGAAGAGGGCGGCGGAGCGGGCGACGGTCATGCGGTCAGCGTGCCACGGGGGGAGAGCGGGTCGGGAGCTGCCCGCCGCGCTGTTCGAGCGGGGTCTTCCCGGGGGCGCCGCGCCTGCGGGGATGGCGCACAACGAATGTTGGCCTACAGTCGTTGACATGAGTGACTCGCCCACCTCCGACGCACCGCCCCGCCGTCGGTCCGACGCCACGAAGGCGGCGATCCTGGAGGCCGCGCGTGAGCGGTTCGCGGCCGACGGGTACGAGCGCGCCACGATCCGCGCCATCGCGCGCGACGCCGGGATCGACCCGTCGATGGTGATGCGCTACTACGGCAACAAGGAGGGGCTGTTCGCCGCCGCCTCCGCGTTCGACCTGCGCCTGCCGGACGTCGGGACGCTCACCGAGCCGGGCGCGCTGCCGGGCCGGCAGGTGGGCGCCGTCCTCGTCGAGCACTTCCTCGACCGCTGGGAGGCGGACGAGGTGCTGACCGCACTGCTGCGGGTGGGGGTCACCAACGCGGCGGGGGCCGAACGGATGCAGGCGGTGTTCCGCGATCAGCTCGGACCGGTCGCCGCCGCCCTGAGCCCGGACCCCGCGCAGGCGCCGTCGCGGGCCGCCCTGGTGGCCTCCCAGATCCTCGGCATGGCGTTGGCGCGGTACGTTCTGCGGCTGCCGCCGGCCGTGGAGATGACGCGGCAGGAGATCGTCGACTGGCTCGCGCCCACCGTGCAGCGGTATCTGACGGCGGAGCGGCCGTAGGACGGCGGCAGCGGGGCCTGGCCGGCCCGCCGAGCCGCGACGGGCGTGCGTGCCCGGTCAGGAAGCCTGCCGCTGGGGTCGCGTGCCACCGCCGTACGTCCGCATGGCGTCGTCGACGATCGTCTGCAGGCTGGAGTGGTGCGCGCCGTTCCAGTAGACGCGCTGGCACGCCGTGCACTGGGCGAAGACGTTGTACGAGCGCTCCGTGCCGTCCTCCAGGAACCCCCGCACGGACTCCTTGGTGGCGTCTTCGAGGTCGCCGTTGCAGGCCACGCAGCGCGTCCAGGGCGCCAGAGCGGGCGCGAACCGGGTCAGCACGTCGTCGAGCTGCTCCTTGGGCCGGTCGCTGTAGACGTACGCGCCCGCCCAGAGCTCGCGCCGCCGCAGCAGCCCCCGGTCCCTCGACAGCAGTACGCGCCGGTCGCGGGCCGAGTAGGCGGCCAGCGCCGGGTCGCCCACGTCCTCGCTGAAGTACGCCGCGTCCACGCCCAGCAGCCGCAACCGCCGCGCCAGCGTGCCCAGGTGCACGTCGAGGAGGAAGCGCAGCGGCGCCCCCGGCACCTCCTGCGGGCGACGCACCGCGTGCACCTCGACGCGCTCGCCCGCCCCCGGCACGTGCGACACCTCCACCTCGCGGCCGTCCACGAGCAGGCGCCCCGCCTCGGTCAGCGGGATGCCGAGCGACTCGACCACGTGGCCGAGCGTCGAGGCTCCGTCGGTGGTCAGCGGGGTGGGCCCGCCGCGGCGGGCCGCGGCGACGAAAAGGTGCAGCTCGGGGGCGACGCTGAGGTGGATCTCCGGTCCGTTCACGCCGCCAGCATGCCATCGGCACGTACGCCGTATCCAGGGCTTTCCCGCCGGCCGCGGCCGTTGCGCGGTGCGGGCCGTCAGGGACGCGATCCGGCCCGGGGGTCCGGCGCCGGGGCGGCGCGGTAGAGCTCGTCCAGCTCCGCCCAGGACTCCCGCACGATGGTTTCGGTGACCGCCAGCAGGTCGAGTTCGGCGAGCCGGGCGGCGCTCTGCGAATAGGGCGGCGGAGCGGGGTGCCTCCGGCGCCACCAGCAGGAACCGGCCGCGTACACGCCGCTCGCGCACAGCAGGGCGGGTGGGGCGAGGGCCGTCAGAACGTCGCCCATGGCGGGCCTCCTTCAGTGTCGATGCCCGATGCATCGGCACGCCGAGGCGACTTCTGAAGATCATATGCGGGGTGCGGGCGGGCCGACCTATGATCGAGACATCACCCTTGGCTGCCGGAAGCCCGAGGCCGGAAGCCCGAGGCCCGAGGCCGGAAGCCCTGCGCCTGGCGTCCGCCGCCCGCCGCCCGCGCGTCAGCCCTGGGGGCCCTCCTCGAAGGACTCCTCCGAGAACGCGCCCGCCGCGCCGCCCTGGAAGAAGTCCGCCATCAGCTCGTCCAGCTTCACCTCGGTGGCTCCGGCCGGTGCCTTGGCCTCCGTGCCCTTGCCCACGCGCACCACCAGCGCCAGCTTCTTGACCTTGGCGTTCTCCGCCAGCGTGGCCAGGTCCACGGACACCTCGGTCAGCGCGCCGTTCTTGAGCGTGAAGTCGGCCGTGACCTTCTTGTTCGGTACTTCCTCGAGCTCCTTCGCCGTCGGGAGTTCGGTGCCCGGCGGCAGCTCCTTCGACAGCGGGCGCAGCTCGTCGACCAGCTCGGTCATCAGCGTCCGGGCGGGCGCCGTGGCCTTGATGTGCTCGGTGCCGTCCGCCCCGCCGCCGGTCTTGAAGTCGACTTCCTTGGCGACGACCTGGCGCAGGGCCTTCACCAGCTTCTTCTGCGTCCTGGCGTCGAGGGTGGGCTCCGCCGAGGGCTTCCTGCCTTCGGGGGCCTCCACCTCGTCCAGCTGGTCGCGGGTCTCCTCGAGCTCCTTCGTCGCGACCTTGACCCACTGGCCGGCCAGCACCTTCTTGAACGCCCCGGGGCCGTCGGGCAGTTCGTCGGCGGACGGCATCGGGTTGCCCGTCGCCTTCCCCAACTTGGCCACATCGGCGCGGAAGTAGGTGTAGTCGCCGACCTGCCGGTACTCGAGCAGGTCGCCGTCCGGGCCGCCGAGCTTCAACGCCGTGGCGGTGAAGTCCTTCTCGCCGGACTCCTCGATCGGCTTCTTGGACCGCATGGAGACGGAGAGCCGCGCGTCGCTGATCAGCTCGGCGACCTCGTCGGGCATCTTGTCCGCGGGCTTCGTCTCGCTGTCCATCGCCTTCAGCGTCGCGGCGTCGGCGTCCAGGTCCAGCTCGAAGGAGAGCGAGCGCTCCTTGCCGAGCTTGTCGAAGGCCTGGTCCAGCTTCTGTCCGGCGGTCAGGTTCTCCATGGTGCCGCAGGCGGACGAACCCGCCAGGACGACGGTGGCGACGGCGGCGGCGGTCAGGGTCTTGCGTATGGCGGGAATGACGGTCTCCTCAGGGCGCGACCACGATCGTGGTCACCAGGAAGACCTGCGAGGCACGCACAAGGTTGTACGTCACACGCACGGCGCGGCGCCGGACCGCCGGGCCGGCCGGGTCAGGGCCAGACCAGGCAGTACGGCTGGTGTCCCGCCTCGTGCAGGCGGTGGCTGAAGTCCTGCCACTCGTGCAGCAGCTGGTAGACGTTGAACGCGTCGCGCGGCCCGCCGCGGTCCGGGACCGTCGACCAGATGAAGGCCGCCGCGCCCACCGACTCCTCGCCGATGCCGCGCAGTGGGTCGACGACCGTCATGGGGAGCTTGACCACCGCGTAGTCGGGGTGGAGCACGACCAGTTCGAGCGGCGGGACCTTGTGCAGAGGTATGCCCTCGATGCCGGTCAGGACCATGGCGGCCACCGTCTCCGGCTTGATCTTCGTGAACATGCCGCCCATGCCGAGCTCGTCGCCGCCCAGCTCCTCCGGCCGCATCGAGATCGGCACGCGGGCCGCGGTGGCTCCGTTCGGAGCGCCGAAGTACTTGTAGGTCACCCCCACCCGGCCACTCCTGTTTCCCGTGTCCGCCTTCGCGCTCGCTTTCGCCTCGCGCTCGCCGGCCGCTCTCGCTCCGCGTTCCCGCTCGCGCTCACGCCGATGCCGGCCGCCCTGGGCCCGCTCGGGACCCAGGTCGTCGGTCCCCTCGCCCACTCCGCCACCGCGATGCATATCTCCACCCGACCACTCGCGGCCCCGGCCGCGCAACCCGATCATCGTGTCAGTGACCTCCCCCACGCCCGTGCGGTGAAACACCAGTCCGCAAGACCGTCGGAGCCTCTGACACCATGGCTTGTGTGAGCTTCCCCTATGACGCCCCAGTTTCGCAGACGCTTTTCGACCGCGCGTCCCTTGTGACGCCCGGCGGCGTGAACTCTCCGGTCCGCGCATTTCGTGCCGTGGGCGGTACGCCCCGGTTCATGGTGTCCGGTTCCGGTCCGTACCTCACCGACGCCGACGGCCGTGAGTACGTCGACCTCGTGTGCTCGTGGGGGCCGATGATCCTCGGCCACTCCCACCCCGATGTCATCGCGGCGGTCCAGGAGGCCGTCTCCCGCGGCACGTCCTTCGGTACGCCCGGTGAGGGCGAGGTCGCGCTCGCCGAGGAGATCGTCGCGCGCGTCGCGCCGGTCGAGCAGGTGCGGCTGGTCTCCAGCGGCACCGAGGCGACCATGTCGGCGATCCGCCTCGCCCGCGGCTTCACCGGCCGCGCGAAGGTCGTGAAGTTCGCCGGCTGCTACCACGGCCACGTGGACGCGCTCCTCGCCGCCGCCGGCTCGGGCCTCGCGACGTTCGCGCTGCCGGACACGCCCGGTGTGACGGGCGCGCAGGCCGGCGACACGATCGTTCTGCCGTACAACGATCTCGACGCCGTCCGGGCCGCCTTCGCCGCGCACCCCGGCGAGATCGCCTGCGTGATCACCGAGGCCTCGCCCGGCAACATGGGCGTCGTCCCGCCGGTCGAGGGCTTCAACGCCGGGCTTAAGGCCCTGTGCCGGGCCGACGGCGCGCTCTACATCTCCGACGAGGTCATGACCGGCTTCCGTACGTCGAAGGCCGGCTGGTACGGCGTCGACGGCGTCGCCCCCGACCTGATGACCTTCGGCAAGGTCATGGGCGGCGGCTTCCCGGCGGCGGCGTTCGGCGGCCGCCAGGACGTCATGGCGCACCTCGCCCCGGCGGGCCCGGTCTACCAGGCCGGCACGCTCTCCGGGAACCCGATCGCGACCGCCGCCGGTCTCGCGCAGCTGCGGCTGCTGGACGACGCGGCGTACGCGATGGTCGACGCGGTGTCCCGCGAGATCCAGGAGCTGGTCAGCGCGGCGCTCACCAAGGAAGGTGTCGCGCACCGCGTCCAGACGGCCAGCAACATGTTCTCGGTGTTCTTCACGGCCGACGAGGTGCGTGACTACGACGACGCGCGGAAGCAGGAAGCTTTCCGCTTCAACGCCTTCTTCCACTCGATGCTGGCCGACGGCGTGTACCTGCCGCCGTCCGCGTTCGAGTCCTGGTTCGTCTCGACGGCCCACGACGCGCGGGCCGTCGAGCGCGTCGCCGCCGCCCTTCCCGCCGCCGCCCGCGCCGCAGCGGAGGCCACGGCATGAGCGAGACCACGGTCGTTCACGTCGTGCGCCACGGCGAAGTGCACAATCCGGACGGGGTGCTGTACGGGCGCCGTTCCGGGTACCACCTCTCGGAGCTCGGCCGGCAGATGGCCGACCGGGTCGCCGAGCACCTCGCCGAGCGGGACATCACCCACGTCGTCGCCTCGCCGCTGGAGCGCGCCCAGGAGACCGCGACGCCGATCGCCAAGGCCCACGGTCTCGACCTGGCCACCGACGAACGGCTCATCGAGGCGGGCAACGTCTTCGAGGGCAAGACCTTCGGGGTCGGCGACGGCGCGCTGCGCAGGCCCTCGAACTGGAAGCACCTGACGAACCCCTTCCAGCCGTCGTGGGGCGAGCCGTACATCGAGCAGGTCGTACGGATGATGAGCGCGCTCAACGCCGCGCGTGACGCCGCGCGCGGGCACGAGGCGGTCGCCGTCAGCCACCAGCTGCCGATCTGGACGCTGCGCAGCTTCGTCGAGCGGCGGCGGCTGTGGCACGACCCGCGCAAGCGGCAGTGCACGCTCGCCTCGCTCACCTCGTTCACCTTCGACGGCGACAAGATCGTCTCGGTCGGCTACAGCGAGCCGGCCCGTGATCTCGTACCGGCGCACCTGCTGGCCGGCGCCAAGCCGGTCAAGGGCAGAGCGAAGGCGTTCGGCGCGTAACGATCCCGCTTTCCGGCCACCGCTGGCAAGAATGTGCCGGTTCGTCGGAACCCGTTTCGCCACCACCGCCTCTTACCCGGTGTCCGTTTGTATGACCGGCGGACGTCAACGGGGACGACAAGCGCGGATGGGGCGACGGTATGCGGGACATGAGTCGAAGGGGTCTGCTCGGACTGGGACTCGGAGCGGCGGCCGCGGTCGGCATGGCCGGCTGCGGCGCCTCGGGGCCGGGCTCCGGCGGCAAGGGCGGCGCCGGAACGCCGTCGCCCGGCAAGAGCGGTGACGACATACGGCTGATAGGCGACGGCTCCACGGCCGACACCGGCAAGCAGCCGAACCAGCCGGACAAGCCCGTCCCCCTCCAGCCGGGCGAGACCCCGCCGCAGTTCGTGATCTTCTCCTGGGACGGGGCCGGCGAGGTCGGCAACGGCCTGTTCCCGCGCTTCCTCAAGCTCGCCGAGGATCACGACGCGGCGATGACGTTCTTCCTCTCCGGGCTCTACCTCCTGCCCGAGTCGAAGAAGAGCCTCTACAAGCCGCCGAACAACCCCGTGGGCGCCTCCGACATCGGCTACCTGACCGACGCCCACATCAAGGACACGCTGAAGTACGTCCGCCAGGCGTGGCTCGAAGGCCACGAGATAGGCACCCACTTCAACGGCCACTTCTGCGCCGGCTCCGGCTCCGTCGGGAACTGGACGCCCGCCCAGTGGGAGAACGAGACGGCCCAGGCCAAGTCGTTCGTCACCCGCTGGAAGACCCACAGCGGCTGGACCGACCTCGACCCGCTGCCCTTCGACTACGAGAAGGAACTCGTCGGCGGCCGCACCCCCTGCCTCCTCGGCCAGGACAACCTGCTCCCGACCGCGAAGAAGCTCGGCTGGCGCTACGACGCCAGCTCGCCCGGCGGCCACCAGATGTGGCCCGTCAAGCGCGGCGGCCTGTGGGACCTGCCGCTCCAGGCCATGCCGTTCCCCGGCCATTCCTTCGAGGTGCTCTCGATGGACTACAACATCCTCGCGAACCAGTCGAAGAATTCCACCCAGGGCATGCCGTCGCGCTACCCCGGCTGGAAGAAGCAGGCCGCCGGGGCCTATCTCGCCGGTTTCCGGCGGGCGTACGAGAGCAATCGCGCGCCCTTCTTCATAGGCAACCACTTCGAGCAGTGGAACGGCGGAATCTACATGGACGCCGTCGAGGAAGCGCTCAAGGGCATGGCGGGCAAGAAGGACGTACGCCTGGTCTCCTTCCGGCAGTTCTGCGACTGGCTCGACGTACAGGATCCGAAGATCCTCGCCAAGCTCCGCACCCTCCAGGTCGGACAGTCCCCGACGGGTGGCTGGAAGTCTTTCCTTAAGGCGTCTTGACAAGGGGCTTTACGGGCACCGCGGGGGGCGCGGAAGATCACGGGAACGCCCATGCGAAACTTTTCACATGAGCCTCAGCCGCGCCTCCCGCCGCCGCTCGAACCGCACCCGCCGCGCCACGTCGGCGGGCGCCGTCGTGATCGCGGGCGCACTCGCCCTCTCCGCGTGCGGAGGCGACGGCAGTACGTCGTCCGGCTCGGGCGGCACGAACTTCGTGGCCGCCGAGGGCGGCATCTCCACCGTCGCCAAGGGCGAGCGCCAGGACGCGCCCGAGCTCGACGGCAAGACCCTCCAGGGCGAGAAGCTCGACGTCGGCGACTTCAAGGGCAAGGTCGTCGTGATGAACGTCTGGGGTTCGTGGTGCCCGCCCTGCCGGGCCGAGGCGCCGCATTTCGCGAAGATCGCCAAGGAGACCAAAAACCAGGGCGTCGAGTTCGTCGGGATCAACACCCGGGACCAGTCCACGCAGCCGGCGATCAAGTTCGAAGAGGATTACGGCGTCGAATACCCCAGCCTGTACGACCCGATCGGAAAGCTCCTTCTGCGCTTCCCGAAGGGCAGCCTGCATCCGCAGGCCATTCCGTCGACGATCGTGATCGACCGCGAGGGCAGGATCGCGGCGCGCTCGCTGACCGCCCTCAACGAAAAGAAGCTGCGCAAGATGATCGACCCGCTGATCGCGGAGAAGTGACCCCGTGAGCATTCTCGCCGCCGCGGTCACCGACCCGAACCCGACGGTTCTCAGCGGTGCCCTGATCCTCGCCCTGCCGATCGCCGTCGCCGCCGGGCTCGTTTCGTTCTTCTCGCCGTGCGTGCTGCCGCTCGTACCGGGCTACCTGTCGTACGTCACCGGGATCAGCGGCACCGACCTCGCGGACGCCAGACGGGGGCGCATGGTCGCCGGCGCCTCGCTCTTCGTGCTCGGTTTCACCGCGGTCTTCGTCTCGACCGGGGCGCTCTTCGGCTACTTCGGCCAGACGCTCCAGGACTACCAGGAGACGCTGACGCGGGTGCTCGGCGGGCTGATGATCCTCATGGGCTTCTTCTTCATGGGACTGATGCCCTGGATCACCCAGCGCGAGTTCCGCTTCCACAAGCGGCCGGCGGCCGGACTCGCGGGAGCGCCCGTACTCGGCGCTCTTTTCGGCATCGGCTGGGCGCCGTGCACCGGTCCCACGCTCGGCGCCGTCACGACGCTGTCGTTCACCGAGGCGAGCGCGGGGCGCGGGGCCGTACTGACCGTCGCGTACTGTCTCGGCCTCGGCGTGCCCTTCGTGCTCGCCGCGATGGCGTTCCGGCGGGCGCTGGGTGCGTTCGCCTGGGTCAAGAAGCACTACGTCTGGGTGATGCGCATCGGCGGGCTGATGATGATCGCGACCGGCGTCCTGCTCGTCACAGGGATCTGGAACGGCATCATTCAGGACATGCAGGGCTGGACCCAAGGCTTCACGGTGGGGATCTGAGTTCCATGAGCAAGACCGAGACGACCGGCGAGACGACCGGCGAAGCGGCCGAGGCCGCCGAGCACGACGAGCGGGAGCTCGGCGAAGCCGGCGCCCAGCTGTCCACCGCCCCGCAGGAGCGGGCGGTGCCCGGCTCCTTCGGCGGCGTGATGGGGCCCGGCGCGGCCGGGCGGATCGCCTGGGTCTGGCGCGAGACGACGGGCTGGACGCGCTGGTTCTGGCGGCAGCTGACCTCGATGCGGGTCGCGCTGATCCTCCTCTTCCTCCTCTCCCTGGGCGCGATCCCCGGGTCCCTCGTCCCGCAGACCGGCGTCGACGAGACGAAGGTCGAGGAGTTCAAGGCGGCGCACGAGACGCTCGCGCCGATCTACGACGACCTCGGGCTCTTCGACGTCTACAGCTCGGTGTGGTTCTCGGCGATCTACATCCTGCTGTTCGTCTCGCTCATCGGCTGCATCGTGCCCCGCACCTGGCAGTTCGTCGGCCAGCTCCGCAGCCGCCCGCCGGGCGCGCCCGGCCGCCTGACGCGGCTTCCGGCGTACACGACCTGGCGTACGGAGGCCGAGCCCGAGCAGGTCCGCGAGGCCGCGCTGGCGATGCTGCGGCAGCGCCGCTTCCGCTCGCACACCGTCGGGGACGCGGTCGCCGCCGAGAAGGGCTACCTGCGCGAGGCCGGGAACCTCATCTTCCACATCGCGCTCATCGTGATGCTGGTGTCCTTCGCCGCCGGGCAGCTCTTCAAGTCCGAGGGCGGCAAGCTGGTCGTCGAGGGCGGCGGCTTCGCCAACACGCTCACGCAGTACGACGACTTCAAGTCCGGGTCGCTCTTCGACCGGGACCACGACCTCGCGCCGTTCAGCTTCACGCTCGACAAGTTCGTCGGGACGTACGAGCGCACCGGCCCCCAGCGCGGCACGCCCCGTACGTACGAGGCCCATGTGACGTACGCCAAGGGGGCGGACGGCGCGGAGAAGAAGAGCGTGATCGAGGTGAACCGGCCGCTGGAGGTCGACGGCTCGAAGGTCTACCTCATCGGGCACGGGTACGCGCCGGTCGTCACCGTCAGGGACGGCAGGGGCAAGGTGGTCTTCAAGGACGCGGTGCCGCTGCTGCCCATGGACTCCAACGTCACCTCGTCCGGCGCGATCAAGGTCATGGACGGCTACCGCGACAAGGACGGCAAGAAGGACCAGCTGGGCTTCCAGGCGTTCTTCGTGCCGACGTTCGCCGGCGCGGGCAAGGGCACGATGCTCTCGCAGTACCCGGGCCTCGACTTCCCCGTCCTGGCGCTCAACGCCTTCCACGGCAGCCTCGGCGTCAACGCCGGCCTGCCGCAGAACGTGTACCAGCTCGACAAGCGCAAGATGAAGGCGTTCAAGGACGAGCAGGGCGCCGACCTCAAGCAGCGGCTGCTGCCCGGCGAGACCATGAAGCTGCCCGGCGGCGCGGGCTCCGTCACGTTCGAGAAGGGCGTGCGGGAGTGGGCGACCTTCCAGGTCTCGCAGCAGCCCGGGAACATGCCGGCGCTCGTGGGCGCGATCGCCGCGATCGCGGGACTCGCCGGATCGCTGTTCATCCAGCGGCGCCGGATCTGGGTCCGCGCCGTACGGGGCAAGGACGGCGTCACCGTCGTCGAGATGGCCGGACTCGGCCGCAGTGAGTCCTCGAAGCTCCCCGAGGAACTGGCCGACCTGGCCGCAACGCTCAATTCACAGGCGCCGACGGCACCTGATCCCGCTGAACCTGTCGAAGGAGTCCGCGCGTGAATCTCGCGGCCGCAACCAACGAGAACCTCGCCAACATCAGCAATGTGCTGATCTATTCGTCGATGGCCGTCTACACGCTGGCCTTCCTCGCGTTCATCGCCGAATGGGTCTTCGGCAGCCGCAGCAAGGTCGGCCGCACGGCCGCCGCGCTGACCGCGCGGGGCGCGGACGCGTCGGCCCCGGCGGTCACGGTCCGCTCCGGCGGCTCCACGACGGTCCTCGACAAACCGAAGGTCGTCACCCGCTCCGCGGCCGGCACGCGTGACGTTCCCGACGGCCCCGGCGCCGCGGGCGGCACCGAGAAGGGCGACCTCTACGGACGCGTCGCCGTCTCCCTCACGACGCTCGCCTTCCTCGTCGAGGCGGGCGGCGTGATCGCCCGCGCCCTGTCGGTGCAGCGCGCGCCGTGGGGCAACATGTACGAGTTCTCGATCACCTTCTCCACGGTGGTCGTCGGCGTGTTCCTCGGGATCCTGGCCGCCGGGAAGAATGTCCGCTGGGCCGGCCTGCCGCTGGTCACCACGGTGCTGCTCGACCTCGGCATCGCGACGACGTGGCTCTACACCGACAGCGACCAGCTCGTCCCGGCCCTCGACTCGTACTGGCTGTGGATCCACGTCTCCACCGCGATCTTCTGCGGCGCGGTGTTCTACCTCGGCGCGGTCGGCACGCTGCTCTACCTCTTCCGTGACGCGTACGAGGCGAAGCTCGCCCGCGGCGGCGAGCCGGGCAGGTTCGCCTCCTCGGTCCTGGAGCGCCTCCCGTCGGCCGCCTCGCTCGACAAGTTCGCGTACCGCGTGAACGCCGCCGTCTTCCCGCTGTGGACGTTCACGATCATCGCGGGCGCGATCTGGGCGGGCGACGCGTGGGGCCGCTACTGGGGCTGGGACCCCAAGGAGGTCTGGTCCTTCATCACCTGGGTCGCGTACGCCTGCTACCTGCACGCCCGCGCGACGGCGGGCTGGAAGGGCCGCAAGGCCGCCTACCTGGCCCTCTTCGCGTTCGCCTGCTGGCTGTGGAACTACTACGGCGTGAACATGGTCCTCAACGGCCTGCACTCCTACTCGGGCGTCTGACCGGTCCGTACGCCGAAGGCCCGGCCGGGCGGGCGGATGCCGGAGCGGACCTCGGACAGGGTCCGCTCCAGCGGGTGCGCGGGGCCGGTGCAGGGGTGAGGGTGGACGTATGGCGGGTGTGGTCCGAGCGGGGAGCTGGGAGCGGCGGGAGCGTACGGACGTCCTGCGGTTCACGCTGGAGCTCGCGCGGCCCGTGCACCAGGTCTGGCCTGCCGTCGCCACCCCCGCCGGTCTGCGGGGGTGGCTCGCGGACGCCGATCCGCTGGAGGCGCGTCTGGGCGGGGCGGTCACCCTGCGGTGGCTGAACGCCGGCGACGGCGGCCGGGGCACGGTCGCCGAGGGCACCGTCACCGCCTGGGACCTGGAGCACGTGGCCGAGTACACCGTCGCCGGGCACGGGCGGATCCGCTTCCACCTGGCGCCGGCCGGGGCCACCGACGGCACGGTGCTGCGCTTCACCAACGAGGTGGCGTGCGCCGACGAGCCGGACCGGCTGAGCCGCCTCGCGGGCTGGCACCAGCACCTCGAACACCTCGCCGAGGCCCTCGAAGGCCGCCCCCGGAACCGGTCGGCGTCGCCCCGGGACCGCTACCGGGAGCTGTACGCCGCCTACGAGGCGCCCGGCGGCAGGCAGTCCTGAGCCGGGGGCTTCTCCTCGGGCCAGGCGATCTCCACGAACCGCTGGCTGCCGTCCCGGGCCAGCTCCACGATCGGCACCGCCTTGTTGTACGGGTTGCCGTGGTTGTCCAGGCAGATCCAGCCGCTCGCGCCCTCGACCTTCAGCGGCCCCTTCAGCTGCGGCCACTGCGTGACGACGTCGCTGATCTCCGGCAGCTTGTCCACGGTCGCCTCCCGGATGCCCCGCACCGCCGTGGCCATGGCGTCGTAGGCGATGATCGCCTGCCCGTCCCGCAGCGACGTCTTGCCGATGGGCCCGATGTCCGGGTCGGCGGCCTTCTCCAGCAGATCCGTGAAGACCTTGTACGCCGCCGGGGAGCCGCCCGTCCTGGGAGCGCCGGGCTCCTTCCACGCGTCGGGGTGGGCCAGCGAGGCGTACCGCACGCTCACCTTGTTGGCCAGCGCCTTCTTGTCGAGCCGGTCGTCCGCGCCCAGGTAGGAGCCCTCGTCGCCGGTCAGCACGGTGAACTCGCGGTGCTGGCAGGGCCGCTGCCCCAGCGCGTTCACGAACTGCCGCAGCTGGGTGTGGCGCCCGGCGAAGAAGACCGTGTCCGCGTCCCGGGTGCCGCAGAGCAGCAGTGCGATCTGCCGGAAGGTGTTGGGGGTGGTGCCTTCGTCCGTCGGGTCGGGCGGGGAGGTGAACAGCTGCGGCTCGTAGGGGGCGTCGGCCAGAAGGTCGGCGAACGCCTTTCTGAGGGTGGCGGTGTAGTGGTCGCCGGGCCGCGTGTCCTGGACCAGCACGGCCTTCTTGGCCTCGACCTTGCCGAACTGGGCGATGGCGCGGGCCTCGTCGCCGTTCGTGGGCGAGACCCGGGCGAGACCGGGGTACGGGTCACCGTCGGGCCCGTTGGCTATGTCGTCGGCCGTGATGGTGGTCCCGATCACCGGGATCCCGGCGCCGGTGAGTTCCTTCACGGCGTCCTTGGTCTCGGCGCTGCTGGTCGCGACGCCGGAGACGGCCCGCAGGTTGTCGGGCCCGTCCACCATCCCCTTGAGCTGCCCCACGGTCGTGCGCCAGTGCGCGTTGCCCATGCCGGTGTTGGCGAGCACGAGCCGGATCTTGGGCACCTGCTCGTTGGAGTCGTGATTGGCCGCGTACTGCTGGAGGAACGCGCCCTGGAGCTCGTGGAGGACCTTGGTGCGCATGCCGCTGTCCGTGGACGTGATCGGCAGCATCACGGCCACCGTCGCGTACTCCCCCTTCGTCAGCCCCCTGTTCTCCCGGGCGATGGCCGCGGCGACGTCCTTCAGCGCGGCCACGCCGAACGCGTAGCCGTCCGCCGAGACGCCGACGCACTCCGCGTCGGGTTCCGGGCGCGCGACGCCCTCGGCGCAGGTCAGGTCGGGATTGGCGACGCGGTGTACGCCGTAGGCGAGGCCGGACACCACCGCGAGCACCAGCAGCACCGTGAGCCCCTTGCGCAGCGGCGTGAACCAGAACACCCTGCGAAACCAGTCGGTCATGACCCGCCTCCCGTGCTGCCCAGGGGGCGCCAGTCGCGCACGGCCCGCGGCCAGGAGCGGGACGCCTGCCAGAGAACCTCGTTGCCGGAACTGTGCAGCTCCGACAGCAGCCCCAACTCGTACCCCATCTTCTCCGTCACCTCGTCGTCCGGAAGGGCCAGCGGATCGGTCAGGTGCCAGACCGCGAACAGCAGCCGGCGGACCCGGGCGTGCAGTACGGGGTCGGCGCCCGTCGGCGAACCGGTGCGGCCCAGCGCCACCGCCGCGCGCCCGTCCGCCTCCTCGAAGTGCGGCGCGCAGGCGATGAGGCACAGCTCGTCCAGCCAGACCCGGGCGTCCGCCGTCGCGAAGGTCTCCCGCAGGTACGTGACGGCGCCCTCGGTGTCCCCCAGCGCCAGCTCGTGGTGCAGCCGGCGGGGCACGTCGGCGTCCCCGAAGTGGTCCCGGAGCATCTGGTGGACGGCCCGCCACCGGGAGGCGCCCGGATCGCCGTACCGCAGGCGGTGCAGCAGCAGCGTCCGCAGGAACGGGTCGCCGACGAACCGCCGCGGGTCCGACGCCCAGTGCTCGTCGGCGAGCAGCGTCCGCGCGTCGCGCACGGCCGCGAGCCCCGTGCGGCCCTCCTCGCGCGGCAGCCGCGACGCCGCCAGCGCCTCGGCCGACCGCACGTCGTGGGCAGGGGCGAGCACGGTGAGCCAGTCGAGCCGGGCGGCGGGCACCAGCCGCCCGAGCAGTTCGTCGGCCACCGGCCGCCCCTCGGTGTCCTCACGCAGCGCCACGGGCGCGCCGAGCAGCGAGCCCGGGGTGAACCGCTCGGGGTGCTCGTCCTGCCCGGCGGCCCGCGCCAGCAGGTCGACGCCCACCGGCCGCCCCCCGGTCAGCCGGTGCACCCCGCGCGCGAGCTGCGCCCGGGTCAGCTGCCGGGGGTCCGTACGGTCGAGGAACTGCCGTACGTGCTCGGGGTCGAGCGGCGTCAGCTCCACCGTCACGGCGCCCGACGCGACCTCGCGCCCGCGCTCCCACCCCAGCTCGTGCCGGACCTCAGGCAGCGACCGCCGTACGGCATGACGCAGCGCCGGATGGTCGTAGCCGCGCAGCGCGGCGATCAGCACCACCGGATCGCGCTTGCCGTCGGCCCGGTCGCGCAGGACGGGCTCGACGAGCCGGCGCCCGAGCGGGGCCTGCCCGTTGTCGATCAGCACCAGCGGCCGTCCGACCCGCCGCAGCCGTCCCATCCCGTGGTACGCCGCCTCCAGGTCGGCCCGCAGCGCCCCGACCAGGTGCCGCTCGGCGCGCACCCGGTGCTCGCTGCCGCGCCGGAAGTGCAGGGCGAGCAGGGTGAGTCCGCGCTTGGCCTGGCCGCCGGCCCCGGGGTAGTCGCCGTACCACTGGGCGGAGGTCCGCTGGCCGCGGCCGAACAGGTCGTCCAGCAGGGACTCGACGGTGGTCTCCACGACCACGTCGAGTCCCGGCATCCCCGAGGCCATGCCGGCGAACTTGGCGACGACCTTCGACAGCCAGGTCCTGGTCTGGCCGCGCCAGCGGGAACCCGGCTCGGCCAGCAGGCCCAGGCGCAGGCCCTCCGCCAGGATGTTCTCGTCGTCGTGCGGGCGCCAGCCGAGGCTGGCGACGGCGAGCAGCCCGGCGGAGAGGCGGGGGAACTCGACGGCCCCCGCGCCGTGCACGGCGGGTGCGAGCTGCTCGCCGAGCTCGGTCAGCGCCTCGGTGACGGGCGACCAGGCGAGGGACGCCTCGGGGGAGCGCTCGCGGAACTGGTCGCGCTCGCAGTCGATCAGCGCGACGGGGGTGCGTGAGCGGTAGGCGGTGTGCAGGCGTTTGAGTACGGCGGTCTTGCCCATGCCGCGCCCGCCGGTGAGCACGACGACGGGCAGGTCGTCGCGGTGTTCGTAGGGGACCTTCTGGAAGCCGCGGGGAGGCAGACCGACGAGCCGTGGTGCGAGGCCGTCGAGGACTGCCTCGCGTCCGAACAGCTCTCTGTCCACAGTGCCCCCCGCACCAGCCACATGTGTCGCTACGTCAACTCCAGCTTACGTACCGTGAGTTCACGCGTGCACGGGTTTTCGAATCACGTGCGGCAAATCGTGACCGAGTTTCCGGAGGGCCGCGGTCGCGTCGGGGGAGCCGGGGGCGTCAGGGCTTCGGCGGGGCCGGGTCCTCCGGGTCGCCCTCCTCGCGGCGCCTGAGGTCCTCCTCGCGGCGGCGCAGGTCCGCCTCCCGCTCCTGTGTCGCCGACTCGTCCTTCAGGGACTTGAGGAAGTCGGGGTTGTCGTCGGGAGCGACCCACTGGCGCCTGCCCGAGGACCGGCCGCCGCGCTGCGCGCCGCCGCGGACCTTGCCCACCGCGAGCCAGGCGACCGGGCCGATCAGGACCTCGCCGAAGAGCAGCACGATGATCACCCAGACCACCTTGGGCAGGTGGCGGACCTCGTCCTCGGGGGTGTTCAGACAGTCGATGAAGGCGTAGATCCACAGCGCCAGGACCAGAAGGAACGGCAGATACCTGAGCATGAGGGCTAGCTCCCGGGGCACGGACCGCGGGGCGCGGTGCGCGGCCCCGGTGACGGGGCAAGCGTAGTGCGTACCGGATACTGGACGGCATGGCTTACGACGATCTTCGCTCCCTGCTCCGGGCGCTGGAGCGCGAGGGCGACCTCAAGCGCATCAAGGCCGAAGTCGATCCCTACCTGGAGGTCGGGGAGATCGTCGACCGGGTGAACAAGGCGGGAGGGCCCGCGCTTCTCTTCGAGAACGTCAAGGGCTCCGCCATGCCCCTGGCGATGAATGTCTTCGGTACGGACCGCCGGCTGCTCAAGGCCCTCGGGCTGAAGTCGTACGCCGAGATCAGCGACAAGATCGGCGGCCTCCTCAAGCCCGAGCTGCCGCAGGGTTTCGTGGGCGTGCGGGAGGCTTTCGGCAAGCTCGGGGCGATGGCCCACGTACCGCCCAAGAAGGTCAAGGGTGACAGCGCCCCCGTGCAGGAGGTCGTCCTGACGGGCGACGACGTCGACCTCGACATGCTGCCGGCCCTCTTCACCTGGCCCAAGGACGGCGGGTCGTTCTTCAACCTCGGCCTGACCCACACCAAGCACCCGGAGACCGGGGTCCGCAACCTCGGCCTCTACCGCCTCCAGCGCCACGACAAGCGCACCATCGGCATGCACTGGCAGATCCACAAGGACAGCCGCAACCACTACGCCGTCGCCGCGAAGCGGGGTGAGCGGCTGCCGGTCGCGATCGCCTTCGGCTGCCCTCCGGCCGTGACCTACGCCTCCACGGCGCCGCTGCCCGGCGACATCGACGAGTACCTCTTCGCCGGCTTCGTGCAGGGCAAGCGGATCGAGATGGTCGACTGCAAGACGGTGCCGCTCCAGGTACCGGCGAACGCCGAGGTCGTCGTCGAGGGCTGGCTGGAGCCGGGCGAGACGCTGCCGGAGGGCCCCTTCGGCGACCACACCGGCTTCTACACGCCGCAGGAACCGTTCCCGGCGCTGACGATCGACTGCGTGACCATGCGCAAGCGCCCGCTGCTCCAGTCGATCGTCGTCGGCCGCCCGCCGACGGAGGACGGGCCGCTGGGGCGGGCCACGGAGCGCTTCTTCCTGCCGCTGCTGAAGATCATCGTCCCGGACATCGTGGACTACCACCTGCCCGAGTCCGGCGGCTTCCACAACTGCGCGATCGTCTCGATCGACAAGAAGTACCCGAAGCACGCCCAGAAGGTCATGCACGCCATCTGGGGCGCGCACATGATGTCGCTGACCAAGTTGATCATCGTGGTCGACAAGGACTGCGACGTCCACGACCTGCACGAGGTGTCCTGGCGGGCGCTCGGCAACACCGACTACTCCCGCGACCTGACGGTCGTCGAGGGGCCTGTCGACCACCTCGACCACGCGTCGTACCAGCAGTTCTGGGGCGGCAAGGCGGGCATCGACGCCACGAAGAAGCTGCCCGAGGAGGGCTACACCCGGGACGGCGGCTGGCCGGACATGGTCGAGTCTGACCCGGCGACGGCGGCGAAGGTCGACCGCCGCTGGAAGGAGTACGGCCTGTGAGCAGCGCTGCCGCCGCGGTCCCCGGGCCCGGCAGGACGAAGGCGTTCCTGCGGCTCGTGATGATCGAGCACTCGGTCTTCGCGCTGCCCTTCGCGTACATCGCCGCGCTGACCGCCATGTTCCAGCTGGACCGGAACATCCACTGGGGCAAGCTGCTGCTCGTCACCGTGGCCATGGTGGGCCTGCGGACGTTCGCGATGGCGTGCAACCGGATCATCGACCGCGAGCTCGACGCCCGTAACCCCCGCACCGCCAACCGCGAGCTGGTCACCGGCGCGGTCTCCGTCAGGTCGGCGTGGACCGGCGCGCTGATCGCCGTCGTCGTCTTCCTCGGCGCGGCCGCCGCGCTGAACCCGCTCTGCCTGGCGCTGGCGCCGATCGCCGTCGTCCCGATGGTGGTCTATCCGTACGGGAAGCGCTTCACGAACTTCCCGCACGCCATCCTGGGCCTCGCCCAGGCCATGGGCCCCGTCGGCGCCTGGCTCGCGATCACGGGGGAGTGGTCGTGGGACGCGGTGATCCTCGGCCTCGCGGTCGGCATCTGGATCGGCGGCTTCGACCTGATCTTCGGCAGCCAGGACGTCGACGCGGACCGCGCGCACGGGGTGAAGTCCGTGCCGGCGCGCTTCGGCGTCCCGGCCGCGCTGTACGGCGCGCGGGCGTGCCACGCGGTGACGACCGCGCTGCTGGTCTGGTACGCGCTGGCCACCGGCGCCGGGGTGTTCTTCTGGGCGGGCCTCGTCGTCGTGGCGGTGGCGTTCCTCTACGAGCACACCATCGTCAAGCCGCACGACCTGTCCCGCCTCGACCGGGCGTTCTTCTCCACGAACGGCTTCATCGGCATAGCGCTGTTCGTCTGCGCGCTGCTGGACCTGCTGGTGCGCGGCCTCACGGTGTGAGGGCGGCGGGCCGCCGCCGGAACAGGAACGCGGCGAGCACGCCGCCGACCAGCCCGAAGAGGTGGCCCTGCCAGCTCACGGCGGTGTCCGTGGGCAGCACGCCCCACAGCAGCGAGCCGTAGACCGCGCCGACCAGCAGGCCGATGACGATGTCGCGCGCGCTGCGGTCGACGAAGCCGCGGACCAGCAGGTAGCCCAGGAGGCCGAACACGACGACCGACGCGCCGGCCGTGTTGGAGTACGCCGGGGCGGTGAGCCAGACCCCGAGCCCGCCCATGATCATGATCGTCAGGACGACGGCCACGAAGCGGCGTATGCCGCCCAGGGCCGCCAGGAAGCCGAGGATCAGCAGCGGCACGGTGTTCGAGGCGACGTGGTCGAAGCCGTGGTGCAGGAACGACATCGGCAGTACGTCGCGCAGCTCACCCACCTCGCGCGGGCTCAGCCCGTACGTGTTCAGCGAGCCCGTCGCGGTGTCCAGGGCCTCCAGGACCCACAACAGCGCGACCCAGCCGAGCATGAGCAGCGCGGCGGCCTTGGCCGGACTGCTCCGGCGGCGGTCGACGGCGGTCGGTGACATGGCATCCCCCTGCGGTGCGTACGGCCGGTGTGCGGCCTGTCAGGGGAACGTCCCGGGTACCTGACTCGGTTCCGCGCGCGCCCGCTTGGATAAGGTCGGGCACGTGGAGTCAGGACATGCGCGCAGTCAGCGGCCGTCGCGCCGGCCGTGGGTCGTCGGTGTCTCCGGTGCGTCCGGTACGCCGTACGCCGCCGCCGTGCTGCGCGGGCTGCTGGACGCGGGCGAGAGCGTGGACCTGGTGGTCAGCCGGGCCGCGCGCCTGACGCTGCTGGACGAGACGGGGATCTCGTTCCGTGACGCCCACTGGCAGGACGACCTGCGCGCCTGGCTGGCGCGCGGCGCGGACGGGAAGCCGGGCACGTTCTCGGCCGATGTCGGCGACGTGCGGTACTGGGCCGCCGGGGACCTCGCCGCCGGGCCCTCGTCGGGCTCGTACCCGGCCAAGGGGATGCTGATCGTCCCGGCGTCCACGGCGAGCGTCGCGGGCGTGGCGCTGGGGCTGTCGAAGGACCTGCTGCAACGGGTGGCGAGCGTGACGCTCAAGGAGCGGCGCCCGCTGGTGGTCGCGGTGCGCGAGACGCCGCTGAGCGGCCAGACGCTCCGGCACATGGTGGCGCTGGACGAGGCGGGAGCCGTGGTGCTGCCGGCCTCTCCGGCGTTCTACGCGGGCGCGACCCACATCCAGGACCTGGTGGACTTCGTCGCGGGGCGGGTGCTGGACGCGGCGGGGGTGCCGCACGGCCTGTACCGCCGCTGGGAGGGCCAGCTGGGAGCCTCCCGGACCGACCGGTCGGATGCCCGCTCTTGATCGTCTGAGAGACTTCGCCGGGCGTTGAGCCCTGCGCGCCTTAGATGGCACACATAAACTCGCGGTATTGCTGAACAATGGAAGGCTTCAGGCATATGGACGCCGTGGACAGGCAGCTCATCCAGGCCCTCAGGGAGAACGGCAGGGCCTCGTACGCCGAGCTCGGCCGGCTCGTCGGCCTCTCGGGCCCCAGCGTCACCGACCGCATCAACCGTCTTGAGGCGGCGGGTGTCATCACCGGCTACCGCGCCACGGTCGACGCCAAGTCGCTCGGTCTCGGCGTCACCGCGCTGATCGGCATCTCGCTCTCCGACGCGGCGGACCACGAGGACGTGGCGCGCAGGCTGCGCGATCTCGCGGAGATCGAGGACTGCTGGTTCATCGCCGGCGACGACTCGTACATGCTCAAGATCCGGGCCGGCGACGTCGACGGACTGGAGAAGACGATCCGCCGGCTGTCCGGGACGCGGGGCGTTTCCCGTACGCGGACCACGATCGTGCTCTCCACGAAGTGGGAGAACCGGGTCGGAGAACTTCCCGAGGAGGGCTAGGCGTACCGTAAGTGGAGCCTGTTTTACGTAGACATATGGGAGGCGGCCGTACATGGACGCGGGGCTGAAGCGCGAGCTGGAGCAGAAGGTCCGGGCCGGGGAGCGGCTGACCCGCGAGGACGGCATCGCCCTCTACGAGTCCGACGACCTCGCCTGGCTGGGCGGCCTCGCCCATGAGGTGCGTACGCGCAAGAACGGCGACGTCGTCCACTTCAACGTCAACCGCCACCTCAACATGACGAACGTGTGCACCGCGTCGTGCGCGTACTGCTCGTTCCAGCGCAAGCCGGGCGAGAAGGACGCGTACACGATGCGCATCGAGGAAGCCGTCAAGCTCGCCAAGGCGATGGAGAACGAGAACCTCACCGAGCTGCACATCGTCAACGGTCTGCACCCCAGCCTCCCGTGGCGCTACTACCCGCGGTCGCTGAGCGAGCTGAAGAAGGCCCTTCCGAACGTCTCGCTGAAGGCGTTCACGGCGACCGAGATCCACCACTTCGAGACGATCTCCGGCATGCCGGCCTCCGAGATCCTGGACGAGCTGATCGAGGCGGGCCTGGAGTCGCTGACCGGCGGCGGCGCGGAGATCTTCGACTGGGAGGTCCGCCAGCACATCGTGGACCACCGCACCCACTGGGAGGACTGGTCGCGGATCCACCGCCTGGCGCACGAGAAGGGCCTCAAGACCCCTTCGACCATGCTGTACGGGCACATCGAGGAGCCGCGCCACCGCGTGGACCACGTGCTGCGGCTGCGTGAGCTCCAGGACGAGACCGGCGGCTTCCAGGTCTTCATCCCGCTGCGCTACCAGCACGACTTCGAGGACATGAAGGACGGCAAGATCCGCAACCGCCTTCAGGCCCGTACGACGATGGCGAGCGGCGTCGACGTGCTGAAGACGTTCGCGGTCTCGCGGCTGCTCTTCGACAACGTCCCGCACGTCAAGGTCTTCTGGGTCATGCACGGCGTGCAGACCTCGCAGCTGGCGCTCCAGCACGGCGCGGACGACATGGACGGCTCGGTCGTCGAGTACAAGATCACGCACGACGCCGACAACTACGGCACGCCGAACAAGCTGGGCCGCGAGGACCTGCTGGAGCTGATCCGGGACGCCGGTTTCCGCCCGGTGGAGCGCAACACCCGGTACGAGATCATCCGCGAGTACCCGGGCCCGGAGGCGGACCGCCGCGAGTCGCCCCAGGCGATGCGGGTCTGACCCCGTACGGGTGGCTCCGTGCCGTTCGCGGCGGTTGGTGAGAGCGCCGGCGTCGCGCACGCCCGGGTACCCCTCGGCGGTCCTGCGCGCCGACGAACGCGAGGCGGCGTACCAGGGCCTGGTGTCCGGTCTGCGGATGGCGGCGCGGGCGCTCGGCTGATCCGTTTATCGTCGACCGCATGGCGCTGACCTTCGCTCTCGATCCCCGGATCGGCCCCGGCCTGCGCGACGGCGTCCTCGCCCTGTGGGCGGACGTCTCCAACGCGGGCGGCGCCGTCGGATTCGTACCCCCCGTGACCGTCGACGACATCCGGCCCGAGTGGGTCAAGCACCTCGCCGCCATGAGTGACGGCCGGACGCGGCTGCTCGTCGGGTACGACGAGGAGGGCGCGGTCGCGGCGACGGTCTTCATCACCTACAACACCCACCGGCTGATGCGGCACTGGGTGTGGCTCTACACGGTGATGGTCCACCCCTCCCACCAGGGCAAGGGGTACGGCCGCGACCTGATGGCGGCGGCCGAGGAGGCCGTCCGCGGCTTCGGGGGCATCGACGCGATACGACTGACCTGCCGCGGCGGCACCGGTGTCGACCGCTTCTACGCCTCCTGCGGCTACAAGGAGGTCGGGCGGGTGCCCGGCGCGATCCGGGTCGCACCGGGCGACGACCGTGACGACATCGTCATGCTGCTGCCGCTGGAATGACGGGGGCCCGGCAGGCTTGCCGACGGCCTGTGCTTGACTGGTAGGGACCCTTTAGGTGCCGTTGAGAAGAAGGTCCCCCGTGAGCACCAAGCACGCAACGATCCGCTACACCGCCATGCGCCTGGGCGTCTTCGTCGCCTGCTTCTTCGTCATCTGGGGCCTGGTCCACTTCGGTGTGGTCCCGGCCGGCCTCGGCGACTCCAACCTCCTGTGGGTCCTGATGCTCGCCATCGTGGTCTCCGCGCCGCTCAGCTTCGTGCTGCTGCGCAAGCAGCGGGACGCGATGTCCGAGCGGATCGTCGAGCGCGTGGACAGCGCGAAGGCCCGGCTGGAGTCCAACCGCAACCAGGAGGACGGCCTCACGCAGTAGGCGCCGCGTAAGGTACGTCACACTCAGCGGCCCGACCGGCACCCCGGTCCCGGACACCCGTCCGGGGCCGGGGTGTTGGCGTGTACGGGGCGGTGCGCGGGGGCGCGTACCCAAAGAAGAGCTTTGATGTTCTCAAAGTACAAGTGTTAACGTTCTCGGCATGACGACAGCAGCCGCGCACTCCCCTGACCCGAGCGTCCCGCTCGTGCTGGTGGCGCGCCTCCATGTCGATCTCTGCCGCTGCATGTCCGCGGCCTGTCGCCGCCACGTCTGACATCCAGAAGCGACATCTCGCAGCGGCGACCGCCCACGGCTCCAGCACGTCCCGTGCAGCTCACGGCCGCCGCACCCCCGTCCCCGTATCGCCATACGTCCTCAACGGAGTGTGTCCGTGTCCGCGAACTCCGCGACCGCGCCCGACAGCGCGCCCCAGAAGCAGAAGACCCGCTTCCGGATATCCGACAAGTTTCCCTTCTGGGCCCAGATCATCGTTGGTCTGCTGCTCGGCGTCTTCCTTGGCTGGCTCGCCCGCAGCCAGGACATCAGCTGGCTCAAGACGACGCTGGAGCAGGTCGGCGGCATCTTCGTCCAGCTCCTGAAGCTGGCCGTCGCACCGCTCGTCTTCTTCGCGATCCTGGTGTCGATCACCAACCTGCGCAAGGTCAACAACGCCGCCCGGCTGGCCTCCCGCACGCTCCTCTGGTTCATGATCACCTCGCTGATCGCGGTCGCCATCGGCATCACGATCGGCCTGGTCACCAACCCGGGCGCCGGTACGGGCCTCACGCCGAAGGACGGGCAGAAGCCCGAGGGCTCCGGCTCCTGGATCGACTTCCTCACCGGCATCGTGCCGACCGACGTCATCACGCCGTTCACCGAACTGAACGTGCTCCAGATCGTCTTCATGGCCGCCGTCGCCGGTATCGCCGCGCTCCAGCTCGGTGAGAAGGCCGAGCCGATCCTGAAGCTCAGCAACGCGGTCCTGGAGCTGCTGCAGAAGGCCCTGTGGTGGGTCATCCGCCTCGCGCCCATCGGCACGGTCGGCCTCATCGGCTTCGCCATCGCCGACTACGGCTGGAACCTGATCAGCAAGTACGCGACGTTCACCGCCGACGTCTACATCGGCTGCGCCATCGTGCTGTTCGGCGTCTACCCGCTGCTGCTGGCGACCGTCGCCAAGGTCAACCCGATCCAGTTCTTCAAGGGCGCCTGGCCGGCCATCCAGCTCGCCTTCGTCTCCCGCTCCTCGGTCGGCACCATGCCGGTCACCCAGCGCGTCACCGAGCGCCTCGGCGTTCCGAAGGAGTACGCGTCCTTCGCCGTGCCGTTCGGCGCGACGACCAAGATGGACGGCTGTGCCGCGATCTACCCGGCCCTCGCGGCGATCTTCATCGCGCAGATCTTCGACGTGCAGCTGGGCATCCAGGAGTACCTGCTCATCGCCTTCGTCTCGGTCGTCGGCTCGGCGGCCACCGCCGGCCTGACGGGTGCGACGGTCATGCTGACCCTCACCCTCTCCACGCTGGGCCTCCCGCTGGAGGGCGTGGGCCTGCTGATGGCGATCGACCCGATCCTGGACATGATGCGCACCGCCACCAACGTGGCCGGTCAGGCCCTCGTGCCGGTCATCGTCGCGGCCCGCGAGAAGATCCTCGACCACGACGCGTACAACACGGCCACGGCCTCGCCGGTCGACGAGCTCGACGACGAGCACGACGTGCGCGACGCCGGGCGGAAGACCGCTGTGCCGGTCACCGCGTGAGCTGACGCGCCGGTCGCGCCGCACACCCGAAGTGCCCCTGAACGCCATGCGTTCAGGGGCACTTCGGGTTCCGGAAGGGTGCGCGCCGTACGCTTACCGGGCAGTAGGCCGCGGTGGGCGGTGAGGCGGGGCTGCCGGGTGGGAGGAAGCGGACGTGGGT
>NZ_VBVX01000542.1 GCF_005981925.1 Streptomyces albidochromogenes | reverse complement strand
CGTCTCCACCGGTGCCGTTCACGCCCCCGCCTGTGCCGTTCACGCCACCACCCCCACGCTCTCCTCGGCCAGCGCGACCGCTTCCGCCCGCAGCGTCAGCGGCAGGGCGCCGAGGCCCGGAGCGGGGGCCTCGACGCTCACGCGGACCAGGTCGCCCTCGCGGGTGATCCGGACACGCGCCCCGCGCGGGGCCGCTTGCCGCACCGCTGCGATCGACGCGTCCCTCGGCTCCTGCCGCGCGGCGGCCCTGGCCCCTGTTCTGGCGGCGTCCACGCACTGGATCTGCGCGGAAGCCGCCATCAGCGCCCCCACCAGGGCCATGGTGAAGAGCAGCAGTGCCGGAACCACCACGGCCGCCTCCGCCGTGACGTAACCCCGGTCGCCCCGCCCGCCGGTCTCAGAACGGCACATCGAGCGCCCTCCCCACGACCGCCGCCAGCGCCGACGAGACCATGTCGCTCGTCACCACCTTGTAGAGCACCGCCGCGAACCCGCAGGCCGCGATCGTGCCCATGGCGTACTCCGACGTCGTCATCCCCGCGTCCCCGCCGGCGGCCCCGGCCACCCTGCGCACGAGACCTCGCGCCGCTGCCCGCATCCACATCCACATCTCGACCCCCGTGGTCAGTTGTCGTCCAGGTTCAGTTGCCGTGCGTCAGTCCACTCGCCAGCCCGATCACCACGGGCACCACTCCGACGACCAGGAAGGCCGGCAGAAAGCAGAGCCCGACCGGCCCCACCATCAGGACGCCCGCCCGCTGCGCGCGGGCCGAGGCGTCCCGCTCCCGTGCGGCTCTGAGGCTCTCCGCCACCCGGGTGACGGGTCCGGCCGCCGGGGCTCCCGAGGCGCCGGCCCTTTCCAGCGCTCGCGCCAGCCCTTCGGCGCCCGGTATCGCGCCCAGCCGGCCCCACGCGTCCGCCGGTTCGCCGCCGAGCCGAAGCTCGGCGGCGGCCCGGGCCAGCCGCTCGCCCACCGGGCCGCCCAGCGAATCCCCGACCGCCTCCGCGGCCTCGCGCGGCCCGGCGCCCGCCGAGACACAGGCCGCCAGAAGATCGGCGGCCAGGGGCAGCTGCCGGGCGTCGACCGGGCTCTCCGGCGGTTTGCGCCCGCGCTGCCACCACGCGATCCCGAACGCCGCCACTACGCCGACCGCACCACCGGCCACCCCTCCGACCAGCGCGTACGCCACCGCGACGGCTCCGAGCGGCGGCCCCCAGCGCAGCATCCGGGCCCCGTACCCGGGCCGCCACCGTCGGCCGCGCCACGGGCCCGGCCCGGCACTCCCCGCCGCTTCCGCGGGCAGCAGCGCCGCCAGCCGTCCGCGCAGCGACCGCTCCCGCCGCCAGCCGGCCCACACGAACGCCAGCCACACCGCGCCGGCCGCCACCGACACCGCCGTCCCCAGCTTGTGGACAAGTTCACCGCTCACCAACCCTCCCCCCGCCGTACGATGCGCCGGGCCCACAGGAGACCCGCGCCTTCCAGCAATCCGCCCACCAGCAGGCACCCCAGCCCGGCCGGCGTGTGCAGCAGCACCCGGAGCGGCCCGGCCCCCAGCGCACTGCCGATCAGCAGCCCGGCCACCGGAAGCAGCGCGAGCAACGCCACCGTCGCCCAGGCCCCCGTCAACTGGGCCCGGAGGTTCTCCCGCTGGTCCCGCTCGGCCCGCAGCGCCCCCTCCAGCCGGTCGAGCCCGGCCGCGAGACCGGCACCACCGTCCACCGCCACCCGCCAGCACGCGGCGACTCCCGCGAGCCCGTCCGCTCCCGGCTCCCGAGCCGCCCTGCGCAGCGCCTCCGGTACGTCCCCGCCGAACCTCGCAGCGGCCATCACCTCGGCCTCCGCATCACCCAGCCCACCGGTGCCCGCGGCGGCGGACAGCGCCTGCCCCGGCTGTCTCCCGGCCCGCAGCTCACCCGCCACCGCGCCGCACAGCGCGACGACCGCGTCCGCCCGGCGGTCCCGCTCCCGGCGTCGCTCGCCGGCCCGCAGCCGGCGCCCCACGAGCGGCACCGCCACCGCCCCGGCGGCCAACGGCAACACCGACTCGCCCAGTACGGCCAGGAGCACCGCGACCGGCACGCACAGCCACTCACGCCCCAGCCGTCCCCGCACCGCCGCCGCCACCCGCTCCCACAGCGCTTCCGGCCCACCGGGGT
>NZ_VBVX01000541.1 GCF_005981925.1 Streptomyces albidochromogenes | reverse complement strand
GTGCAGGCGTCGCAGCAGATCATGGTGGTGACCGACGAGGAGGGCCGCGTGCTGTGGCGCGACGGCGACCGGGGGGTGATGCGCAAGGCCGACGGCATCTGCCTGGAGGCGGGCGCGGCGTGGAGCGGGTGGAGGTGGTCCCTCCGCCCCACCCGGCGGACCTGCTCCCCCACTCCACGGCACCGGCGATCACAGCCGCGCGCCGCCTGCCGGCCTAGGCGGTGTCACGCCGGCCCAGGCGGTGTCCCGCCTTGCCGGGCCGTGCCTTTCCGCCGGCACGGCCGTGGCTCGCCCTCAGGCCGGATCATCGGACCACGGCCACGCGGCCCCCCGGCCGGCCTCGATGAGGCCGGCCGTGCGGAACGCGGCGTCCGTGAGGCCGCCGAAGGTGTGCCGGTGGGGGCCCGTGGGGCCGTGGGCGGGCCGGTACCCCGCCAGGTTCCACGTGTAGACCGGGATGTCGGCCGGGACCGCTTCGGTTGGCCCGCCGGGATCGTAGGAGGCGCTCTGCTCGTCGGTGACGATCAGGACCCGGTCGTGCTCCCGGTAGTGCTTGCGCACCGCCTTCGCGGTGTACGTGCCCCCCATGCTGCGGAAGCGTTTCAGCACCTCGAGCACCGGCTCGCCCGGCTCGAACGGCACCTGCGCGCTGCCCCAGCCGAACTCCACCAGATCCGCCTGCTCGGCCCGCATGGCGAGCGCGGTGCCGAACACGGCCGCCGCGTCCGCGCGGGTCAGCCGGGAGCGCTCGGAGACGGTGTCCCAGAACATGGAGTCGGACCGGTCCACCAGGATCAGGGTCCGGCCGGGCAGCGCCGGTACGTTGGCCAGGGAGTGGCCCAGGGCCCGTTCCAGCGCGGCCGCCCAGCGCGGCGACGGCGCGTGCTGGTGCGCGGCCAGGTAGCGGAAGGGGAACTGCCGGGAGCGGGCGACCTCGCAGGCGTCCGAGAGCCGTGCGGCGACCCGTGCCGCGACGTCGTCCGAGACCCCCGCCTCGTCGAAGTTCCGCAGGTTCCGCAGGAGCGCCATCGGCCCCATCGTGGGAATCACGGCTTCCCAGACGGCGGCGTCCATCGGTCCCTGGAGCCAGCCCGCCAGGGCCTCCCACGTCATACCCGCCGCGGCCAGCCGCTCGGCGCCGCCCGGCCCGGTCACCACCGCCCGCCGCTCGTCCGCGGGCGAGGCCATCAGCGCCCCGTGGGCGGTCAGCAGGGGGTCGCCGGCCGGCGCCACCGCCCGCTCCGGGTGGTGGCGGCGGTCGAGGGCGTACCGGAAGAGCGCGCCCTGCCAGGGTTTGGCCGGGTCGGGGGAGGCGTGCACCAGGTTGAGCACGTCGCCGAAGCGGAAGCCGTGGGAGGCGGTGTCGTACTTGAGCAGGGACCGGGAGGTGTACAGCCGGCGCACGCCGTCGGCGATGCCGCGCTTCACGGGCTGCGGTACGCCGCGTCCGTACACCGAGACCCAGTGGGCGAGCAGCTCGCCGGGCTCGTCGGCGCGCTGGAGCACCGAGTCGATCACGGACCGGTTGGACGGCCCCGCCGAGATCCCGGCCTTGAGCCGGGCCCGCACGTACGCGGCGGCGCCGACCAGGGACGCCGTGCGCATGTTGCCCTCGCCGCGCAGCCAGCGCAGCAGGCCGGCCGTCCACTCGGGGTCCTGGACGGCGAGTTCACCGACGAGCCGGACGTACCGGTCGTCCCGCTCCTGACCGCTCTCGTAGAAGGTCCGCTGGGAGACGAAGTTGCCGACCGCGAGGAGGTAGAGCTCCTCGCGGGGCTCCCGGACGAAGGCCGGGCCGCCCGCGTGGGTGCGGATGACGTCCGGTGCGCCGGGCCAGTGGCGTGGGCCCGGCAGGGCGGGCGCGTGGGGGAGCCGTGGCGAGGACAGGGAGCGGGCGGCGGCCGAGACGTGCGGGGCCACGAGCATCTCGGACCACATCTTGGAGACGCGTGGGGTGTGACGAGGCAGCGAATCCCCCCGGATTCAAAGGACGGAAGCCCGGCCGAGACATCCGACGGGGCGAAACACGCCCGCGCCGCCGAGATCAAAGGGGCGGCGGCGTCACTTGGTTTTCGAAGGAAGTAGCCGCAGCCGAGCGCATCGGAGGCGCGGTCGCGACGCCAAGCTACAAGAGCCGCCGGGCGCACACCAGCGAATAAAAGGGG
>NZ_VBVX01000540.1 GCF_005981925.1 Streptomyces albidochromogenes | reverse complement strand
CACCCAACCCCACCCCCGCTCAAGGCATCTCGGGGTGCCTCGCCGCGTAACGCAGCAGGGCCCCGACCTCAGCCGGGGCCCTGCTCTCAACTGCCACTGCCACTGCCACTGCCAACCACCGGCCGCCAACCGGCCGTCAGCCGTCAGCCGTCAGTCGCCAATCACCAACCACCGACCACCGACCACGGAAACCCAGCCGTCAGCCGTCAGCCGTCAGCCACCAACCACCAGCCGCCAGCCATCCATCTCAGCGGTAGCTGTCAGTCGCTTCGCGTCAGACGTTGACGCCGAAGTCCGATGCGATGCCCGTCAGGCCCGAGGCGTAGCCCTGGCCCACTGCGCGGAACTTCCACTCCGCGCCGTTGCGGTAGAGCTCGCCGAAGATCATCGCGGTCTCGGTGGCGGCGTCCTCGCTCAGGTCGTAGCGGGCGATCTCGGTGCCGCCGGCCTGGTTGACGATGCGGATGTACGCGTTGCGCACCTGGCCGAAGTTCTGGCTGCGGGCGACCGCGTCGTAGATCGAGACCGGGAAGACGATCTTGTCGACGTCGGCCGGCAGGGCCGCCAGGTTGACGTTGATCGCCTCGTCGTCGCCCGCGCCCTCGCCACTGCGGTTGTCACCGGTGTGGACGATGGTCTGGTCGGGCGTCGACTTGTTGTTGAAGAAGACGAAGTGCCCGTCGGAGTAGACCTTGCCGGTCTGGTTGACCGCGATCGCGGACGCGTCGAGGTCGAAGTCCGTACCGGTGGTCGTACGGACGTCCCAGCCGAGACCCACGGTGACTGCGGTCAGGCCGGGGGCCTCCTTCGTAAGCGAGACGTTGCCGCCCTTGGACAGACTTACAGCCATCGGGATGTCCTCTTCCTTGAAGTCGTGCGGGCCGGTCGGACCCGTGGGGTCCGAAGCTACCGTCACCCCTTCTAACGCCGACAGGCCGCCGTCGGGTTCCAGTCCCCCGGGGAAAAGTGGGTGACGCGACCGCCGCGTACGCGGGATCATTGGACGCATGTCCGGGCCTCATGTCATTCGCGGTGCTGTCTCCCTGCCGGAGGCAGAGCTCACGTGGCGGTTCTCCAGGTCCTCCGGGCCCGGGGGACAGCACGTCAACACCACCGATTCCCAGGTGGAACTCCGCTTCGACCTCGCCAGGACCGAAGCGCTCCCGCCCGTCTGGAAGGAGCGCGCCCTGGAGCGGCTCTCCTCCCGGCTGGTGGGCGGCGTCGTCTCCGTACGGTCGTCCGAGCACCGCTCCCAGTGGCGCAACCGCGAGACCGCGCTCGTGCGCATGGCGGCCCTGCTCGCCGAGGCGACCGCCCCGCCTCCCAGGCCGCGCCGGCCCAAGAAGATCCCCCGGGGCATCAACGAGCGGCGGTTGCGCAACAAGAAGGCGCGCGGTGAGACGAAGCGCGGCCGTTCGGGCGGGTGGGACTGACCCGCCGCCGGCCGTTCGAGCGGCCCGCCGCCCGGCGTCCTACGACAAGTGCCGGTAGCGGCCCTTGAAGTACGTCAGCGGGCCGTCGTCCGCGTCCGGCAGGGACACTTCGAGCACCCGGCCGATCACCAGCGTGTGGTCCCCCGCCTCCACCCGCTGCTCGGTCCGGCACTCCACCGACGCCAGCGCGCCGTCGATCAGCGGGGCGCCGGACGTCGTGCCGCGCGTGTGGGACAGGTCCTCGAACAGCAGGCGGTCGCTCAGCCGTCCCTTCATCGCGAACCGTCCCGCGATGTGCCGCTGATTCTCCGACAGCAGCGAGACCGCCCACAGCGGCTGCTCCGCCAGCAGGTCGTCCATGCGTGAGCCGTTGCGTACGCTCACCATCGCCAGCGGCGGGTCCAGCGACACGGACATGAAGGCCGTCGCGGTCATGCCGACGTCCTCGCCGCGCGCGCCGCTGTCCGGGTCGTGCGCGGTCACGAGGGTCACGCCCGCCGTGAAACGGGACATCGCGGCACGGAACTCTTCGCTGCTCACCCCCTCAGGATGGGGGATCGAAGCGCCGGGCCGGGGGGAAGTCGTCTGGAACACACAGAGAACGCTATGCCCGGCCCTTCCGCCGCCACCATCGGGCATGGGGACGAGTACGCTCGGCTCCCGGTCCTAGGACCGACACCGGCCCTCCCTGAGGGTCCCCGCCCGTCCGCAGGCGTTCCGTATTTGCGTTTTTGCGTTCAAAAAACCTATGGAGCGCTCCCACCC
>NZ_VBVX01000539.1 GCF_005981925.1 Streptomyces albidochromogenes | reverse complement strand
CCTCAGCCCCGCCCGGCCCAGATGTTCGTCCCGGCCGTGTCGATCGCGAAGGTGTCGATCTCCTTCAGCTCCCCGTCGGACAGCGCGGGCCCGCCCAGCGCCGCCACGTTCTCCTCCAGCTGCTTCACGCTCGACGCGCCGATCAGCGCCGACGTCATCCGCGGGTCGCGCAGCACCCAGGACAGCGCCAGCTGGGCCAGCGACTGGCCGCGTCGCCGCGCGATGTCGTTCAGGCCGTTGAGGCGGCGTACGACCTCGTCGGACAGCAGACCGGGGTCGAGCGACTTGCCCTGCGTGGCGCGCGAACCCTCCGGGATGCCGTTCAGGTACTTGCCGGTGAGCAGCCCCTGGGCGAGCGGCACGAAGGAGATGCACCCCATGCCGGCTTCCTCCAGGGTGTCCAGCAGCCCGTCGTCCTCCGTCCAGCGGTTGATCATCGAGTACGACGGCTGGTGGATCAGCGCCGGTACGCCCATGTCCCGCAGCAGCCCGGCCGCCTCCGCCGTCTGCTCGGCGTTGTACGACGAGACGCCGGCGTACAGCGCCTTGCCCTGGCGCACCGCGGTGGCCAGCGCGCCCATCGTCTCCTCTAGCGGGGTCTCCGGGTCGAAGCGGTGCGAGTAGAAGATGTCGACGTACTCGACACCCATCCGGGCCAGGGACGCGTCGAGCGAGGACAGCAGGTACTTGCGCGAACCCCATTCGCCGTACGGGCCGGGGTGCATCAGGTAGCCGGCCTTCGTGGAGATGATCAGTTCGTCGCGGTACGGGGCGAAGTCCTGCGCGAAGATCTTTCCGAAGTTCAGCTCGGCGGAGCCGGCCGGCGGACCGTAGTTGTTCGCCAGGTCGAAGTGGGTCACGCCGAGGTCGAACGCGCGGCGCAGGATCGCGCGCTGGGTGTCCAGCGGGCGGTCGTCGCCGAAGTTGTGCCAGAGGCCGAGCGAGACGGCGGGCAGCTTGAGCCCGCTGCGGCCGGTGCGCCGGTACTCCATGGAGTCGTAGCGGTCACCGGCGGCGAGGTACGAGGGGGAATCAGTCACATTCCTCTCCTTATCACGGACTTGTGACCGACCGGGTTGGGCCGCCGAGACGCCCGCGCAGTAGTGTGGCCGCTTCGGGACCGCACGTGTCCGGCTGGGGGAGCCGCGCGTGCCGGATTGTGGTCCCAGGGACGTACCGAACCCGCACGACGCCATGAGGTGAGACCCAGTGAACCTGCGCGACCTGGTGTACAGGCTCTACGCACGCCGGGTGGAAGGCCGCCTCGATCACGACCAGGTGCCCAAGCACATCGGCGTGATCCTCGACGGCAACCGGCGCTGGGCCAAGGCCTCCGGCGGCACCACCGAGCAGGGCCACAAGGCGGGTGCGAGCAAGATCCAGGAGCTCCTCGGCTGGTGTGCCGAGACCGACGTCGAGGTCGTCACGCTCTGGATGCTCTCCACCGAGAACCTGGACCGCGCGGAGGCGGAGCTGACGCCGCTGCTCGGCATCATCGAGGGCGCGGTGCGCGACCTCGCCGCCGACGGCCGCTGGCGCGTGCACCACGTCGGGACGCTGGACGTCCTGCCCGCCCGTACGCAGGCGGTGCTCAAGGAGGCCGAGCAGGCCACGGTCGGCAACGAGGGGATACTGGTCAACGTCGCCGTGGGCTACGGGGGCCGCCAGGAGATCGCCGACGCGGTGCGTTCGCTCCTGCTGGAGCACGCGCAGAAGGGCACCTCGCTGGAGGAGGTCGCCGAGATCGTCGACGTCGAGCGGATCTCGGAGCACCTCTACACGCGCGGCCAGCCGGACCCGGACCTGGTGATCCGTACGAGTGGCGAGCAGCGGCTCTCGGGCTTCATGCTCTGGCAGAGCGCCCACTCGGAGTACTACTTCTGCGAAGTCTTCTGGCCCGCCTTCCGCAAGGTCGACTTCCTGCGCGCCCTGCGCGACTACGCGGCCCGCCACCGGCGTTACGGCTCCTGACGCGGCAGCCGGCAGGACCGCTGCCGTAGCCCGGCACGAGCCCTGTCGGGGCCCGGCACCAGCCCCGACGGAGCCCGGCACCAGCCCTGACAGGGCCCCGCACCAGCCCTGACGGCCCCGGGCGCGGGTCCCCACCGGGGGCGCAACGGCCCCGGGCGCAGGTCCCCACCGGGGGCGAACGGCCCCGGACGCGGCTCCCCCCTCCCAGGGCCCAGCGACCCCCGACGGCCCCAAGC
>NZ_VBVX01000538.1 GCF_005981925.1 Streptomyces albidochromogenes | reverse complement strand
ACCGGCGGGTGGCCCGGGGGCCGGGGCACCCGCCGGTCCGCCGGGCGGCCTCCGCAAACGCATCTGTCCTAAAATGCACCCTTTCGGGTAGCTTTTAGATATGAGGACACGACCGTTCTCCATCCTGTCAGGGCTGCTGCTCTCGGTGGCGGCCGCCGTACTCGCCATCGCGCCGGGCGCGCAGGCGGCCACGGGACTCGACGCGGCGGCGGACGCGCTGCGCCAGGGGCCGGTGTACGTCGACCAACGCGCGGGCGACCAGCTGCCGCCGCGTGAGGCGGACGCGCTGGAGCAGAAGATCCTCGACGCCGACAAGCCCGTCTTCGTCGCCGTACTGCCGCAGAGCGCCGAATTCCCGCCGGACGGCCTGCTGGCCGACCTGCGCACCCAGACCGGGATCACCGGCGTGTACGCCGTCCGGCTGGGCGACGGCTTCGACGCGGGCGCCGACCCGGTCGTGATGTCACGTCAGGCGGTCGGCAATCTCACCGCCTCGGTGGAACCGGCCGGCGGCAGCGACGCCGTGACCCAGCTGAACGCCTTCGTCGACGACGCGCTGGCACAGGCGCGGGGCGACGCCCCCAGCAATTGGGAAGGCGCGCAGAGCGGGCCGTCGTCCGTCGTCGGTCTGGTGACCTTCGGCCTGGTGCTGGTCGCCGGAGCCGCCGGCGTCCTCCTGGTGGCCAGGCGCGGCCGCCGGCGCCGGGCGGAGCGCGAGCGGGCCGCGCTGGAGAAGGTGCGCGTGGTGGTCGACGAGGACATCACCGCCTTCGGAGAGACCTTGGAGCGCCTGGACTTCCATCCCGGCGAACCGGGCGCCGACGACGCGATGCGGGCCGACTACGAACGTGCCCTGGACGCGTACGAGAAAGCCAAATCGGCCATGGCCAGGGCGACGAGGGCCGACGACGCCCGCGTGGTCACCGAGGCGCTGGAGGACGGCCGCTTCTCGCTCGCCGTGCTCGCCGCGCGCCGCGAGGGCGACCCGCTGCCGCAGCGCCGGCCGCCGTGCTTCTTCGACCCGCGCCACGGACCGTCCACGACCGACGTCGGCTGGGCCCCGGCGGGCGGCCACAGCCGCCAGGTGCCGGTGTGCGCGGCGGACGCCACCCGGCTGTCCGAGGGGCGGGACCCGATGTCCCGCACCGTCGAGACGGCGGACGGCCGCCGTCCGTACTGGGAGGCGGGCCCGGCGTACGCCCCGTGGATCGGCGGTTACTACGGCGGCGGCATCCTGCCCGGCCTGCTGATGGGCACCATGCTCGGCTCGATGCTCTCCACCCCGGCCTACGCGGACCCGGGTGCCGGCGGCTACGAGGGCGGCGACTTCTCCGGGGGCGACTTCAACTCAGGTGACTTCGGCGGCGGAGGTGACTTCGGCGGCGGCTTCGGCGGCGGAGGCGACTTCGGCGGAGGCGGCTTCTAGGCCGCCCGGGGCCTGCGCCCTCGGGTCCCGTCCGGGCGGCCCCGGACACAAGCAGTCCCCGGTAGTCCGTCCCGTTCCCGCGAGGCCCAGCCGTCGCTGGGAACTCCGGGTCCGGGGGGATCTGCCGGGGGCCTGGCCGGAGCCTGCGAGTGGGTCGTCACGCAAGTCGGCGAACGTCTCCGCCGATCGTGCGGCTCGCTCCGGTTTTCCGGTGTATTTGGAATTGTCCTCCCGATTCCTCCCGAGTCAAGAGGTGGCGGCGCTCTTCACGGCGGAGATGTCGAACGTCAGCTTGATCTTGTCGCTGACCAGCACGCCACCGGTCTCCAGGGCCGCGTTCCACGTCAGGCCCCAGTCGGAGCGCAGGATGTCGGCCTTGCCCTCGAACCCGACGCGCTCGTTGCCGAACGGGTCCGTGGCCGAGCCGTTGAACTCCAGGTCGATCGAGAGCGGCCGGGTGACGCCCTTGATGGTCAGGTCGCCGGTGATCCGGTAGTCGGTGCCGCCCAGCGCCTCGGCCGAGGTGGAGCGGAAGGTCATCAGCGGGAACTGCTCGGCGTCGAAGAAGTCCGCGCTGCGCAGGTGGTTGTCGCGGTCGGCGCTGCCGGTGTCGATCGAGGCGATCTTCACGTCGATCGAGGCGGTGGACGCGGCCGGGTTCGCGCCGTCGAGCACCAGCGTGCCCGCGTAGTCCGGGAAGGAGCCGCGGACGTTGGTGACCATGGCGTGACGGGCGGTGAAGCCGATGCTGCTGTGCGCCGGGTCGATGCTGTACTCGCCGGTCAGGGCGGCCAGCGCCGGGTCGACCTG
>NZ_VBVX01000537.1 GCF_005981925.1 Streptomyces albidochromogenes | reverse complement strand
GTCCCCCTCTCCCCGGCCCCGGCGCCACCGGTCGGCCTTCCGCATCCGCGACACCAGCGGTTCGGTCCACCGTGCCGTCAGCGGGCCCAGGACGACGAGGATCAGGACGTACGCCGTGGCGATCGGGCCGATCCGGGGCTCGGTCGCCACCGCGAGGCCCGCTATCACGATGGAGAACTCGCCGCGCGCCACCAGGGCTCCGCCCGCCCGCAGCCGGCCGCGCGGTCCGATGCCCGCGCGTCGCGCGGCGTACCAGCCGGTGGCGATCTTCGTGAACGTCGTCACGACGGCGAGCAGCAGGGCGGGCAGCAGCACCGGCGGGATGGCCGCCGGGTCCGTCGACAGGCCGAAGAAGACGAAGAAGACGGCCGCGAAGAGGTCCCGCAGCGGGGTCAGCAGCTTGCGCGCGCCCTCCGCGACCTCGCCCGACAGTGCGATGCCGACGAGGAACGCCCCCACGGCCGCGGACACCTGCAACTGTTGCGCCACCCCGGCGACCAGCACCGTCAGCCCGAGCACCACGAGGAGCAGCATCTCGGGGTTGTCCGACGAGACCGCCCGGCTGATCAGCCGCCCGTGCCGCAGGGCGACGTACAGGACGAGCCCGACCGTCCCGAGCGCGACGACCAGCGCCACGCTGCCGCCGGCGAGACCGACGCCCGCGAGCAGCGCCGTCAGCAGCGGCAGGTAGACCGCCATCGACAGGTCTTCCATCACCAGGACGCCGAGTACGACCGGCGTCTCGCGGTTGCCGAGGCGGCCGAGGTCGGTGAGCACCTTGGCGACGACGCCCGACGACGAGATCCAGGTGACACCGGCCAGGGCGACGGCGGCCACTGGCCCCCAGCCGAGGAGGAGGGCGGCGGCCGCGCCGGGTGTGGCGTTGAGGACGAAGTCCACGGCGCCGGACGGGTATTGGGTCTTCAGGCTGGTGACCAGTTCGGAGGCGCTGTACTCCAGGCCCAGCAGGAGCAGCAGCAGGATGACGCCGATCTCGGCGCCGACCGCCACGAAGTCCTCGCTGGCGTTGAGCGGCAGCAGCCCGCCCTGCCCGAACGCGAGCCCCGCCAGCAGGTAGAGGGGTATGGGGGACAGGCCCACCCGCTCCGCGAGCCTGCCGATGAGGCCGAGCGCCAGGATGAGCGAGCCGAGTTCGATGAGCAGCGCGGTGGTGTTGTGCACGGCTCAGCCCTCCGCGACGATCTCGACGAGCGCGTCGACGCCCTCACGGGTGCCGACGACGACCAGCGTGTCGCCGATGGACAGCCGGAAGTCGGGCCCCGGTGACGGCGTGGCGGCGGTCCGCTGGAGTACGGCGACGATCGACGCGCCCGTCCGGCTGCGCGCCCGGGTGTCCCCGAGCGGCCGTCCGGCGTACGGCGACCTGGCGGTCACCTGGATGTGCTCGGTGACGAGGTCGATGCCGTCGGTGCGTACGGCGTCGATGGGCGCCGTGTCGATCAGGTGGGCCAGGGCGGTGGCCTCGTCGGGCGACAGGGGTACGGAGAGCAGGCACGCGTCGGGGTCGTCGCGGTCGTAGAAGCCGATGAAGCGCCGGCCGTCCTTGTGGACGACGACCGAGATGTGCTGGCCGTCCTCGGTCGTGAAGTCGTACTGCGTACCGACGCCCGGCAACGTGGTCCGGCGCGTACCCATGGTCTGCCCTCCCGGTCTGCTGCCCGGCCGCGGCACGTGCGCACTCGCGGGGCACGTCGGCCGTGATCCACGAGCAGCGCGACCGGCTGCTTTACCTTTCCATTACCCTACTCCGCCCCTCCGCGGGCCTGGTACCGGGCGTACTCGCAGCTCAGAGGCGAGGGCGGCGGCGCCCCGCGACGCGGAGCGCCGCCGCCGCAGCGGCTCAGGGGCGGTGGGCGACCGCCGGGTCCTCTTCGCCGCCCCTGCCCGGGCCGGTGTCGCCGGCCCGGTCCGCGTCGGCGGCCGCGCCGCCGGCGTCCGGATGTCGCGGCTCGTGCCGCGCGGTGTCGTGCGGTGCGGCGGAACGGGCGACTTCGGCCCGCACCATGGCGTTCAGTGCGGCATACGGGTCGATGGGCATGGTGAACGTCCTTACGTCGAGGGGGTGATGCGGCGCCGGAGCGACGGCGACGGCATGGCGAGGTGCCGGGCCGCGCCGGTCCCCTCAGCAGCGCAGGACCACCCGCCGCCGCTCCCCGTCCGCAGCCGGAGCCCCGCAGGGCGCGGCGGCCGCCCGCCCGGCGCCCGCCTCTTCGGCTTTCACGGCAATCCG
>NZ_VBVX01000536.1 GCF_005981925.1 Streptomyces albidochromogenes | reverse complement strand
CCGGGGTGATCGAGACGCCGGGCGGCGCGCACTTCACCACCTGCGCCCCCGACTACGGCCGCGACGAGGCGTTCCAGCGGATGTACGCGGCCACGCCCTGGCCCGAGTTCGCCGCCCAGCAGCCGGCCCTCACCCCACTGGTCCAGGGACACTAGGAGCCGTACGGAGAATCACGTGATCTTCGGGAGCGCCCCGCCCCGGAGCCGGCCCGCCCGGCGAGGGGCGACCACGACGGACGACCCGCCCCCGAAGATCCACGCCGACTAGAACACCGGCACGCCGTCGCGCGTCAGCTTCCAGCCCACCACCGCGAACTCCGCCGGATCCAGCGTGCCCCTCGCCTTCACCCACGTGATGATCGTGTTACGGATCTCCTCCGAATTCGCCCACAGCTGCTTCGCCCCCGCGACATGCGGAAACGCCCCGCCGCCGCTCGCCCGGTAGTTGTTGACCGCCAGCACGAACTCAGCCGCCGCATCCACCGGCCGCCCCTCGAACGCCAGGTTCACGATCCGTGAACCGGCCGGCTTCGCGATGTCGACCTCGTACGTCAGACCCGACACCACGTCGTAGTTGTAGTCCGGGGTACCACCCGCGTTCGTCAGCTTCGACGTGTCCACCGGAGCCCCGGCCGCCGTCTGCACGTAGTACCGCGCCGAGAACTCCAGGTACTCCTTCAGCTGCGCACCGGTCAGCAGCCGCGCCTCAAGGGTGTTCTCGAACGGGTACAGACCCGCCGCGTCCTTGATCGTCACCTCGCCCGCCGGCACCTTCGCCGTCCGCGAGAAGCACGACGCCTGCGAGAGCACCGGCAGCCCCGCGTACGCCCCGCCGGCCAGCGCGGCCCGTACCGTCTCCGCCTGCACGTGATTGATCAGATCGATCAGCGGCTCGTCCTTCCACGCCGCCTCCGCCGTCGTCATCGCGGCCGTCGACGTCCCGATGACCTGATTCACGTACGCCACGACCTTCTCGTGCTCGTCACCCAGCAGCCGCACGATCTTCGGGTCCTCGGGGACCGTGTTCGAGTTCAGCACCTTCGCGCCGACCTTCTCGACCGTCCAGCGGCCCTTCGACCACACCAGGTCGAAGTCGAACAGCGTCAGCCGCTGCCCCCACTTCAGGGGCTCCGACAGGACCACCTTCTTGCCCGTCGCCCTGTTCTCCACGAAGTACTCGGCGATCTCCGTGTGCGCGTGGCCCACCAGGATCGCGTCGATACCGGGAACCTGCTCGGCGACCAGACCCGCCGCGTTCTCGACGTACGGAAGCTGATCACCGTACGACGACGTGCCGCTCGAACCCGAGTGCGCCGACACGATCACGACGTCCGCACCCATGGAGCGCAGCTTCGGCACCCACTTCGCCGCCTGCTCCTCCAGACCCGGGAACGTCATCTTCCCCTGCACGTTCTGCTTGTCCCAGATCGCGATACCCGGGTTCGTCAGACCGAGGACCGCCACCCGTACGTCACGGCCGTGCGGCGTACGCAGCCTCTTCATGAAGTACGGAGGGAACGCCGGACGCAGCGTCTTCGCGTCCAGCGCGTTCGCACCGAGCAGCGGAAAGTCGCACTGCTCCTCGAACTTCCGCAGCACCGGTATGCCGTAGTTGAACTCGTGGTTCCCGAGAGCGGCCGCGTCGTACCCGATGGCGTTCATCGACTGCGCCATCGGATGCACCGGACCGCGCTTCGCGGTGATCGGGTCCACCTTGGCGTAGTAGTACGAAAGCTGCGTTCCCTGGATCGTGTCGCCCGCGTCGATGAGCAGCGTGTTGCGGCGGCCCTTCTCCTCGCGGACCCGGTTCACCAGGGTGGAGATCTTCGCCAGACCGACGTCGTTGTGGGCCTTGTCGTCGAACTCCTTGTCCGTGAAGTAGTCCCAGTTGAAGACATTGCCGTGCAGGTCCGTCGTGCCCATGACGGTGAAGGAGTAGCGCTTGGGCCCACGCCCGTGACCGTGCGCTGCGGCGGGCGCCGCCCCGACACCGCCGACGACGGCGACACCGGCCCCCGCGGCAGCCGAGCGGCCCAGAAACGTCCTACGGTTCAGCGGCATGCTTCTTGTCTCCTCGTTCCGTGCTTCCGTCGCACAACGTGACGCGCGTAGATTCTGGCCCAACGAGCCACACCCACAACACCCCTTCGGGGTTTCGATCTGATGACCACCCGCTGTCACACCCGGGTGCGACAGTGGAGAGCGTGACCCACGAACCCGAGCACCCCGAAGCCCGCCGGCCCGACCCGTACAC
>NZ_VBVX01000535.1 GCF_005981925.1 Streptomyces albidochromogenes | reverse complement strand
AGATGCGTATAAGAGACAGGCGCCCGCGTCTGGAACGCCCCCACCGAGGCCGCCCACCAGGCAGCACTGCGTACCTCCATGCGCAGCCTCGGCCTCGGCTCCACCCCGCACGTCGGCTCGGGCATCGGCACCACGCTCGCCACAGCCGCGGCGGTCGGCGGCGAGACCGTCGTCCTGCCCCTGGTCGCCCGGAACCGCGTCATCGGCATGCTGACGCTCGGCAAGCCCACCGACGACCATTTCCGCCAGGAGATCCTCGAACTCGCCGAGGACCTCTCCCGCCGCGCCGCGCTCGCCCTGGACAACTCGCGGCTGTACTCCGAGCGCATGGCCATCAGCCAGTCCCTCCAGCGCAGCCTCCTCCCCCCGGAGCTCCCCCACGTCCCGAACGTCGAGGTGGAGGTCATCTACCGGGCAGCGGGAGAGGGCAACGAGGTCGGCGGCGACTTCTACGACCTGTTCCCCATCCGCGACGGCGCGTACGGCTTCGCCATCGGCGACGTCTGCGGTACGGGCCCCGAGGCGGCCGCCGTCACCGGCCTCGCCCGCCACGCCCTGCGCCTCCTCGCCCGCGAGGGCTTCGGCGGCCCCGCCGTCCTGGAACGCCTCAACGCGGCCATCCTCGACGAGGGCGCCCGCAGCCGCTTCCTGACCCTCCTGTACGGCGAGCTGTGGCCGCAGGAGGACGGCAGCGCCGTCCTGAAGGTCGTCTGCGCCGGCCACCCCCTCCCGCTGCGCCTGCGCCCGGACGGTTCGGTCGAACCGGCCGCCGAACCGCAGCCGCTGCTCGGTGTGATGGAGGACCTGGAGCTGTACGAGCAGACCGTCACCCTGGACCCCGGCGACGTACTCCTGTGCGTCACCGACGGCGTCACCGAACGCCGCGAGGGCACCCGCATGCTCGGCGACGACGGCCTGGCCGACGTCCTCGCCACCTGCACGGGCCTGACGGCCGGCGCGGTCGCCGCCCGCATCCTGCGCGCCGTGGAGCGCTTCGCGGCCGAACCGGCCTCCGACGACATGGCCATCCTCGCCATGCGCGTACCGATGCCCCACCACCCGTAGAAACGCGAAAGGCCCCCGCCAACCGGCGGGGGCCTTTCGCGTGTTGAGCCCCAATACGGAATCGAACCGTAGACCTTCTCCTTACCATGGAGACGCTCTACCGACTGAGCTATTGGGGCCTTCGCTGCGCTGCGGCAACGAGGTAGATCCTACCCGAACATCAGCCGTGCTCCGAACCCGCCGCTCTCCTCGCACACGCCACCCTTCAAACAAACTCTCTAGAAGGCGGGTTGCAGCAGGCCGCCGAGCGCATTGCACGCCGCGACGACGCGCTGCAGGTCACGGCGGGACAGCGGGTGGCCGACGGGCAGGGCGAGCGTCTCGTCGGCGGCCCGCTCGGTCTCCGGCAGGCAGACCGCCCGCTGGAACGCGGGCAGCCGGTGCACCGGCGTCTTCACCGGCACCTGGCAGTCGACACCCTTGCGCCGCACAGCGCGAGCGAACGCGTCACGGTCGGGCCGCCCGTTCCCGGGCACCCGCACGACGTACTGCTGGTACGTGTGTCCGGCACAGTCCTCTGGGGTCCGCACCCCGGTGAGGCGCCGGTTCAAGTAGGCGGCGTGCACCTGCCGTTGAGCGAGGACACTCGGCTCGCGGGAGTCACCCTCCTCGCGGTGCTCCACCACCAGCAGGCCCCGCCGCTGTCCGAGCTCCCGCACCGACCGCACGCCGGCCAGGTACCCGAACCGCGGTACGGCGACGACGGCGGCCGTACGCGTCGTGACGGCGTCCTCCACAGCGGCGGCGTCGAGGCAGTACGTGGCGCCGTCGATGTCGGCGAACACCGGCATGGCCCCGACGGCGAGCACGGCCTCGGCCACCTCGGCGTTCCCGAAGGCCGGCACGATGACCTCGTCACCGATGCCGACACCCGCGGACTTCAGCATTCCGATCGTCCCCATGCCTTGGATGCTCGTCCTACAACGTGAACACCAAGTGACCGGGCACAAAAAAACGCTGGTCCCCGAACCGAAGTTCGGGGACCAGCGTTGAATTATTGTTCGGCGGCGTCCTACTCTCCCACAGGGTCCCCCCTGCAGTACCATCGGCGCTGAAAGGCTTAGCTTCCGGGTTCGGAATGTAACCGGGCGTTTCCCTAACGCTATGACCACCGAAACACTATG
>NZ_VBVX01000534.1 GCF_005981925.1 Streptomyces albidochromogenes | reverse complement strand
CCCCACACCCCTCACCGAGATGCGTCGCCCCCAGCAACTGCGTACCCGGATACACCGTCGCGTCCTGATCGAACGTCACCGACACATCAATGAACGTCGACCCCGGATCGACCACCGTCACACCACCGAGCATCGCGCGCTCCAGCAACCGCGCATTGAGCAGCCGACGCGCCTCGGCGAGCTGCACCCGGTTGTTGATGCCCAGAATCTCCCGATGGTCGGCCGCCACCGCCGCCCCCACCCGATGACCGGCCTCCCGCAGAATGCCGAGCACGTCCGTGAGGTACTCCTCACCCTGACTGTTGTCCGTACGGACCTTCCCCAGCGCGTCGGCGAGCAGCCGCCCGTCGAACGCGAACACACCCGAATTGATCTCATTGATCGCCCGCTGGGCGTCGGACGCGTCCTTGTGCTCGACGATCGCGGTGACCGCACCACTGTCCCGGTCCCGCACGATCCGCCCGTACCCCGTCGAATCCGGAACCTCGGCGGTCAGCACCGTGCACGCGTTCCCGTCGGCCGCATGCGTCCCGGCAAGCCGGGCCAACGTGTCGCCCGTCAGCAACGGGGTGTCCCCGCAGACGACGACCACGGTGCCGTCAAGACCCTCCCCGAGCTGCTCCAGGCCCATGCGCACCGCGTGACCGGTGCCCTTCTGCTGCTCCTGCACGGCGGTGCGGACCCCGGCGTCGATCGCGCCCAGGTGGGCGGCGACCTGCTCACGGGCGTGGCCCACGACCACGACGAGGTGCTCGGGGTCCAGCTCTCGGGAGGCCGCGACGACGTGCCCGACGAGCGAACGCCCGCTGATCTCGTGCAGGACCTTCGGGGTGGCCGACTTCATGCGGGTGCCCTCACCCGCTGCGAGGACGACGACGGCGGCCGGGCGATTGGCGCTCACGGTGATGCCCTTCGGCTTCGGGTGGTGGACACCCGCAGGATACCGGGGGGTGTCATGCCCGAAACGCGCGCGGGTCCTGACCTGTGTGGTCAGGACCCGCGCGTGGGTGCTCCCCTGCCAGGACTCGAACCCGGACATAAGGCACCAAAAGCCTCAGTGCTGCCAATTACACCACAGGGGAACAAACCGAACGAACCGGACATTTCGTCAGGTCGCTCGATCGGCACCCAACACTATGCCGTACCAGGCACCCTCCACGCGACGGTAGAGGTCGGCGCTCTTCGAGACGTAAATGATCAGGCAGCCTCGGTATGCCTCGGCCGTATTCTTTCGTGCGGTTTTGGGCTGATGCTTCTTGAGTGTCGCTCTTTTGAAGTCGGCGACATCGAGGCCGGTCAGGTCTGCCCAGAACTGCTCGGCCTCGGAAACGTCTGCCGACTCGTGGATGCTGACGCGGAACCTCATCCGCTCACGCGTGACCCCCAGCAGCTCAAGCCAGCGGAGGTAGACCCGGATCACGTTCGGGTCGCTGTTGATGAACTGCAGAACTTCCGAGCGGCGGTACTCCTTGTCCTTGGTCCCCTCGGCCCAGTAGAGGCTGACGCCGACCAGGAAGAGCTCGCGATTCGCGAGGGGCCCGATCTCCTCGCGCGCCAAGCGCTTCGTTTCTTGGCGCTGCTCGTCCTGAGCCTGTCGCAGGCGGGCGAGGCCCGCGTTCATGAGGGCTTGGCATTCTTTGTCCGTATAGCGCGGAGCCGGCTTAGGGAGATCCCGGACCCAGAGCGAGATGGAACTCTTCGAGCATCCCAACTGGGCTTGGATCTGGTCGTAGGTCAAGCCCTCAAGGCGCAGATCCCGCGCTTTCGCCCGGAGGTCGTCCTTGGCGTTCGGGCGCTTGGTCCATTCCGGTGCGGGCTGGCCGCTCACCAGGCGCTGGAGGATGTCGTTGTTGTAGACCCTCAGTCGATCGCGGATCTGCCGCAGGCTGAGACCGTCCCGACGAAGTTGGACGGCCTGCTCGCGGAGGCTTTCGAAGTCGGCGTACTTGCCGAGCGTTTCCGTCATGCGAACAGCCTTGTTCGGCATGCGGACGCGCGGGTCGAATACGCGGGCGATTCAACAGTTCGTGTGGACAACGCGTGTTCCGCTCGCGTGCGGCCGTCTTCGCACTCGTCCGGTCTCCGGATATTGGGTGGCGGCCGCCCGTAGGGTGGATGGCATGACCGTAACGGGGGCAGACCAGGACGCCACGGGCATGACCGCCCGGCGCTACTGGTGGTGGGACAGGCGGCGCAGTGTCGTCCTGGATGTGGGGCTGGCACTGGTTTCGGCGTTCGAGTGTGCGTGGGAGGGTGTTCGGTTCGCGGGGGACGCGGG
>NZ_VBVX01000053.1 GCF_005981925.1 Streptomyces albidochromogenes | reverse complement strand
GGGCCGATGGGCAGGATCGCGCCCGCGCCCAGCGCGCCGCCGAACGAGGCGAGGGACTCGCGGGAGATCACGGCGTCGTGGGCTGCGACCGCGTCGATCCAGTTGCCGTGATAGCCGCCGGAGAGCCCTGGCACGCACCCGCAGGAGATCGACGTTGAACGTCCCCCTTCCCGACGTCCCCGAAGTACGCGTAGTCGGCCTTCCCCAGCTGACCACCGGCTTCGACCTGGTCGAGCGCCTCGACCTCGGCATGCACCTGAAGGTCCACGGCCCGCTGGAGCCGATGGGCGGAGAGCGCCTGGCCGAACTCGCCGACTACATCTCGCTGCGCGGGCGCGGCGGCGCCGGCTTCCCCTTCGGCAAGAAACTGCGGGCGGTCGCCAAGGCCTCCATCCGCCGCGGGGTGCGCCCCGTGGTCGTCATCAACGGCAGCGAGGGCGAGCCCGCCTGCCGCAAGGACACCGTCCTGCTCAACCGGGCCCCTCACCTGGTGCTGGACGGCGCCCTGCTGGCGGCCGAGGCGCTCGGCGCCCGCACCCTGATCGTCGGCGTCACCCGCAACTCGACCGAGGCGTCCATACGCGCGGCCTTCGCCGAGCGCGGCCTGTCCGACCGGCGCGGCCAGCAACTGCGCGCGCGGATCGTACGCACCCCGGAACGCATGGTCTCCGGAGAGGCGTCCTCGCTGATCCGTGCCGCGAACGGCGGCCCCGCGCTCCCGCCAGGACGCCGTGAGCGCGCCTCGGAGACCGGCGTGGGAGGCGCGCCGACGCTGCTGTCCAACACCGAGACGTTCGCGCAGCTCGCCGTCGCCGCGCGGATAGGAGCCCGCCGCTACGGCCACACCGGCCTGGAGAACGAGCCGGGCACGGTCATGCTCACCATCTCCGGCGCCGTCTCGCGCCCCATGGTCGTCGAGGTGCCCACCGGGGTTCCGCTGCGTTACGTCCTGCAGATGGCCGGCGCCCCGCCGCTGCCCCAGGGCGTGCTGACCGGCGGCTATCACGGCAACTGGATCGACGCGGTCGCAGCCCACGACGCCGTGATCTCCCGCGAGTCCCTCGCCTCGTTCGGCGGCGCGCTGGGCGCGGGCGCGATCCTGCCCATCGGCCCCGAGACCTGCCCCCTGGGCGAGTCGCTGCGTGTCGCGAACTGGCTGGCCGCCGAGACGGCGGGCCAGTGCGGCCCCTGCCGGCTGGGCCTGCCCGCCGCCGCCGGCGGCCTGTCCGACGTACTCAACGGCGGGGGCCAGGCCGCCCTGGAGGCGCTGCGCGAGGTGACGCAGGCCGTGAAGGGCCGCGGCGCGTGCAAGCACCCCGACGGATCGGTCCGCTTCTTCGTCTCCACGCTCAACGCCTTCACCGACGACCTCGCGGCGCACGTCCTGGGCGGCGGCTGCGGCCGCGAGACGATGGGCGTGCTGCCGCTGCCGGGCCCCGGTTACGAGGAAGAGGGCATCCCGAGCGGCGAGAAGTTCGCGGTGGACTGGACGCTGTGCAAGGGCCACGGCCTGTGCGCGGACATCGTCCCCGAGCTGATCCGGCTCGGCCCCGACGGCTACCCGGCCCTCGCGGACGCGTCGGTTCCGGTGCACCTGCGCGGCCGCGCGCAGCGTGCCGTACGCCGCTGCCCCGCGCTGGCACTGCGCATCGAGGAAGAGGCTCCGCAGCGGCCGGCGCGTGCCGCGCTGCCGCCCGGCGGCCGCAAGGCCCTCGGCAGCGGCCAGGGCTGAGCCGCCCGGGACACGAAAAGGTCCCCCGGTCGAATCGACCGGGGGACCTTCGTCCTGTGGAGCTAAGGAGAATTGAACTCCTGACCTCCTGCATGCCATGCAGGCGCTCTACCAACTGAGCTATAGCCCCTTGTGTTCCGCCGCCCTGCGGGTTTCCCCGGCGGCTCCGCCAACATTACACGGTCCCCCCGGCCCTCCACCAAATCCTTTGTCCGCACACCCGTTCTGTCCCCATACGCCCGGTACTGTCAGCCGGCGTGACCGTGACCGCGCAGACCGCAGCCGCCCGCCCCGCCGTCGCCGCCCGGCGGCCGATACTCGTCGCCGCCTCGGTCTGCCTGCTCTCCTTCGCGTCCTTCTGGGCGGCCCAGCGCGCCGCCGACGTGTCGATGATCGACCTGATGGTCTACCGGGCCGAGGGCGAGACCGTACGGGCCGGCGGGGACCTCTACGCGATGCGCGCCACCGAGGCGAACCTGCCGACCACCTACCCCCCGTTCGCCGCCCTGCTGTTCACCCCGCTGACGCTGCTCGGCGTTCCCGAGATGCGCGCGCTGGCCACCGTCGCCAACCTCCTCCTGGTCGTCGCGCTGGCGCGCCTGTCCCTGCGCCTGGTGGGCCGCGAGAGCGCGACCGCCGTCCTGTCGGCCGCCGCGCTCGCGGTCTGGTGCGAGCCGGTGTGGACGACCCTGCGGTACGGGCAGATCAACCTGCTGCTCGCGACGGCCGTGCTGTGGGACCTCACCCGCCGCGAAGGCCACCGCTGGGCGGGCGCCGGCATCGGACTGGCCGCTGCGATGAAGCTCACACCGGCTCTCTTCGCGGTCTTCCTCCTGATCACCGGTCTCGTACGGGCCGGGGGCGCCCCGCGCGGCGAGGCCCGCAACCCGTGGCTGCGGCAGGCCGCGACCGCCGCCGGCGTCTTCCTCGCGGCGACCGCCGTCTCGGCGGCCGTGCTGCCGTACGACTCGCGCCGCTACTGGACTCGGATGATCTTCGAGGCGGGCCGGGTGGGCCATGCCGAGGACACCGCCAACCAGTCCCTGCGCGGCGTGCTGGCCCGGCTGCTGCACACCGGCGATCCGGGCGGGTGGTGGGCCGTTGCCGCCTGCCTGACGGCCGTGGCGGGCGTCGCCGTCGCCGTGCGGGCCGAACTGCGCGGTGAGCGGGCCGGGGCTGTGGTCGCCTGCGCGGTGACGGCGCTGCTGGTCAGCCCGGTGTCCTGGTCGCACCACTGGGTGTGGTGCGTTCCCGTGGTGCTGTTCCTGGCCGCACGCGGCCGCGCCGGGGCCGCGGTGGCGGCAGGAGTGGTGTTCTGCTCGTACGCGCTGTGGTGGGTCCCGCACGGCCCCGGGCGGCTCGAACTCGCCCAGGGCGCCGGTCAGATGGTCCTGTCGGCGCTCTATCCGCTCGTGGCCCTCGCCGCGCTGTGCGCGGTGTGCGGACCGGTCAGGCCGTGGCGAACGAGTAGAAGCGCTTGAGCGTGCAGTGCTCGTCGAGCAGCCGTCCGTAGATCGGCTCCCCTTCGAGTTCGCGGTACGTCTCGATGGGGTCGCCTTTTATGATCAGCGCCCGGGCGCACTCCTCGCACCAGTACTGATAGTCGGCGTTGACCGGCTCCATGTCCCTGACGATGGGCGTGCCACTGCCGCACCAGTCGCATTTCCTCCTGTGTGCGCCCATCACTCAATTCCAGCTGCGGCGGCAGGCCGTGCACACGTACGAGATACCTCCGTTGTCGCTGCCGGGCAGACCACGGACCGCATCGAGGATGCTCGCGGGCATCGCGCTCTCCCTCCCCATCAGACCGTCGTCCCCCTCCGGCGGTCCGATTCTGCCATGGCTCCGCAAGGGGGTCAGTGGCGTGAGCGCAGGAGGCCCGCCGCGCCGGCGAAGATCGACGCGGCGGTGGGCTCAGGAGCGCATACCCACAGCACATAGGCGTACGCATGCGCTCCCCGGCGCGTTCAGCCGGTTGAGGAAGAGAGTGCCCAATGTCGCGGCATCGGGCAACCGCCCGCGTGGCGCGACGGGAGGCTCCGAAGGGCGCCGTGAGCGGCCGGCCGTGAGGCGTGCGTCAGGAAGGCCGCGAAAGGCCCCGCCACGGCCCTCAGGAACGGTCGGAACCCCCACCGCACCCCTGACTCCTGTCCGAGCGTCAGCGGCGATGTGCACAGCGGCACGGCGGTCACCGGCAGCCCCGGGCCCGGCAGGTTCGAGACCTGCGCAAGCCACCCCCGAACGCATGGAGTTGACACAGGGGACGCCGGTGCCGCTCTCCCCCGACGCACAGGCCGGATTGCCGTCCGTGCGCCGGACGACGAGGAGAGCCCGCAGCGGATACAAGAAATCCCGGCCCCTCTGAAGAAGGGACCGGGATCCTGATTGTGGAGCTAAGGAGAATTGAACTCCTGACCTCCTGCATGCCATGCAGGCGCTCTACCAACTGAGCTATAGCCCCGCTGTTCTGTGCGCTGTGCGCTGCGAACAAGAAGAACTTTAGCCTGCGACCTGCCAGAAAGTGAAATCCGCTAGTCGTCGTCCCCGAGCACCGGCTCCGGAAGCGTCCCGGCGTTGTGCTCCAGGAGCCGCCAGCCGCGCGCGCCTTCGCCCAGCACCGACCAGCAGCAGTTGGAAAGTCCGCCGAGACCCTCCCAGTGGTACGACTCCAGACCGAGGAGCCGGCCGATGGTGGTGCGGATGGTGCCGCCGTGGCTGACGACGACGAGCGTGCCGTCGTCGGCCAGCTTGTCGGCGTGCTCCAGCACGACCGGAGCCGCCCGGTCGGCGACCTCGGTCTCCAGTTCGCCACCGCCGCGCCGCACCGGCTCGCCGCGCTTCCACGCGGCGTACTGCTCGCCGAACTGCGCGATGATCTCGTTGTGCGTCAGGCCCTGCCAGGCGCCCGCGTACGTCTCGCGCAGTGCGGCGTCGTGCGTCACGTCGAGGCCGGTCAGGGCGGCCAGCTCGCCGGCCGTGGCCGCCGCCCGCTTGAGGTCGGACGAGATCATCGCGTCCGGCTTCAGGGAGGCGAGCAGCCTGGCAGCCCGGCGCGCCTGCGCGACACCGGTCTCGGTCAGCTCGATGTCGGTGCTGCCCTGGAACCGGCGTTCCAGGTTCCACGCGGTCTGGCCGTGCCGCCACAGGACGATGCGGCGGCCCCGGCTCTTCTTGCCCGTACCGGCGTCGCTGCCGTTCAGCTCAGGTCTCCGTCCACTTCACCGGCCGCACGCAGCTTCGCGTGCTCCTCGGCCAGGCCCCGGGTCTTCACGGCGTCCTCGGGCAGCGCGATCTCGGGGCAGTCCTTCCACAGGCGCTCCAGCGCGTAGAAGACACGCTCCTCGCTGTGCTGGACGTGGACGACGATGTCGACGTAGTCGAGGAGCACCCAGCGGGCCTCGCGGTCGCCCTCGCGGCGCACCGGCTTGGCGCCGAGCTCCTTGTTCAGCCGCTCCTCGATCTCGTCGACGATCGACTTGACCTGGCGGTCGTTGGGCGCCGAGGCGACCAGGAAGGCGTCGGTGATGGACAGCACATCGCTCACGTCGTAGGCGATGATGTCGTGCGCGAGCCGGTCGGCGGCCGCCTGGGCGGCGGCGTTGATGAGCTCGATGGAACGGTCAGTGGCGGTCACTAGCAGGCTTTCGTCGGCGGTCAGAGATACCCCCAGGGTCTCACGGACCGCCGACAGCCCCGACGGCATTACTCCGCCTTGAAGTCCTGGCCCAGGACGACCGTCACATCCGCGTTCGCGGCCGCCTTGCCCTTGCGCACCGTGCCCAGCGGCAGTCCCAGCGTCTTGGCGACCTCCTGGGCCGTCGCCTTCTGGGCCGCCTCGCCGTACGTGACCTGCGACGACGTGACGACCGAGGTGGCCTTGCCGGAGTCGACGAACGTGTAGCCGCCGTTGACCAGGGCGATCCTCGCGGTCTCGTTGGCGTCCGTGTTCCCGTTGGCGTTGCGTACGCCGACCCGCACGGCCGCGCCCTGCTCCGGGCTGCTGGCCGAGCCGCCGAGGATGTCCTTGACCACACTCTCGGCGGCGGAATCACTCAGCTTGCCGTCGGGCTGCACCGGCAGCAGCGCCGTCCTGTAATCGCCGCCCTTGGCGTGCTCGGCGAGCTTCGCCAGCGAGGCGCCGAGGTCCTTCTCCGGCAGCGACGGGTCGAGGATCTGCGCCAGCGAGCGGACGGTCGTGGTCGCCGCCTGCGGATCGTCCGAGATCTTCTTCAGCACGCCCTGCATGACCCGCCCGAACCGCTGGAGCTGCTCGGTCTCCGCCTCGCTCGGCGCCCGGTAGGTGGCGTAGGCGACGGCCATCGGGCCGCTCAGCGTCTGCTGCTCGCCCTGCCGCACCACGGGCGCGGCGCCCTTCTTGGTGTCGGGCACGTCGGTGTCGGTGTCGATCTCGATGTTGCCGACCAGCTCGACGAGGTTCTCCAGGTACGGCGTGTCGAGCCGCCAGGTGCCGCCGATCCTCGTCCCGAGTACGGAACCGACCGCCTCGCGCGTGCCCGCCGTGCCGTCGTCGTCGACCGACTTGGCGAGCGTGGTGGTGGTGCCGTCGTCGTTCGCGACGGACAGCGAGTTGGGGAGCAGGACGGTGGTGCCCTGCCCGGTGGTGGTGTTGTTCACGAGCAGCGCGGTCGAGGTGGCGCCCTTGGTGGTGTGCAGGTGTACGGCGATCACGTCGCGCTTCTGCGGACCGGACGCCGCGGGCGGAGCGTCCTTCTTGCCGGAGAGGCCGGGCAGCAGGCCCGCGTACCAGAGGTAGCCGACACCGCCCGCGACGACGAGCGCGACGGCGACGACCAGGGCGACGACGCGGTTGCGGCCGCGGCGCCTGGCCTCCTCGCGGCGCTCGGTGCGGCTCTCGGTGAACTTCAGCCAGTCGATGACGTCTTCGGAGTTCTCGTCCGGCTCTTCGACGAAGGAGAACTGCTCGGTCGCGTACTCGTTCTTGGGACGGCGCTGCTCGGGAACGGCGACGGGCTCGCGGACCGGCTCCGGCTCGGGCGCGGGGGGAGGCATCTCGGCGGGCGCGGCCTGCTGCGGGATCCACTGCTGCTGCTGGGCAGTGTCGACGTACCCGTACTGCTGCTGCTGGTGCTCCGGCTGCTGCCCGTAGGGGTCGTACGACGGCTGCTGGGCGTACGGGTCGTAGCCGTATCCCTGCTGCTGGTGCGGGTCGTACTGCTGCTGGTCCTGCTGCTGCGTCTGCTGCTGGGCCTGCTGGTACACCGGCTGCCCGTACGCGTCGTAGCCGATGATCTGCGGCTGCTGGGCGTACGGATCCTGCGCGTACGGGTCGTACGGGTAGTTCTGGTCGTTCACCGGTGCCCCTCTCCCTGCTGGTCTGTGCTCCCCGTACGGCCGGGCCGACCGCTCACTCGCGGTACAGCGCGCGCTTGTCGATGTAGCGGACGACACCGTCCGGGACGAGGTACCAGACGGGCTCGCCCGCCGCGACCCGCGCCCGGCAGTCGGTCGAAGAGATCGCCAGGGCCGGCACCTCCACCAGCGACACACCGCCCTTGGGCAGCCCGTCGTCCGTCAGGTCGTGGCCGGGCCTGGTCACACCGATGAAGTGGGCGAGCGAGAACAGCTCCTCCGCGTCCCGCCAGGTGAGGATCTGGGCGAGCGCGTCGGCACCGGTGATGAAGAAGAGGTCCGCGTCGCTGTTCAGATCGCGCAGATCCCGCAAGGTGTCGATGGTGTACGTCGGGCCGCCCCGGTCGATGTCGATCCGGCTCACCGAGAACTGCGGGTTGGACGCCGTCGCGATGACGGTCATCAGGTAGCGGTCCTCGGCGAGGGAGACGTGCTTGTGGCTCTTCTGCCACGGCTGCCCGGTCGGTACGAACACCACCTCGTCGAGGTGGAACTGGGCGGCCACCTCACTGGCGGCCACCAGGTGTCCGTGATGGATCGGATCGAACGTCCCGCCCATCACGCCGAGTCGGCGCTTGCCGGGACCGCTCGGCCTCTGCTGCTCTCCCATGCGTGCAGAGCCTACTGGCCCCGTCTCGCGGCCCCGCCTCAGCGGTCGCGGTTGAAGCGCGTGGTGATCCACAGCAGCAGCAGGAGCGCGAGCAGGGCGCCACCGCCGGTGAGGTAGGGGTTGAGGGATTCGTGGTTCCCGCCGTGCTCGCCGCCCTCACCGGAGGCGAGGGTCACGAGGGAGGCAGCGGTGCTGTGGAGGCTCATCTTCGGCAGGACCTATCGGGAGTCGGAGCGGAGACTTCGCGGACATCGTATGCGGGCGGTGCGGGCACGCTCACGCCGACTCAGTCGTTCACGCGATGTCCGGCCCGACGAACCGGCCGAGCGTGCCGTGCGGGAGCACTTACGCTGAGGCGGTCCGGGGGACGGGAAACACTCGTAGACAGGGGGCCACCCATGACCGACGGCAATCACGAGAACGTACCGGGCCGCAATCGCCGGCGCTTCCCGGACATCTCGTCCCGGGCGTACGAACATCCGGCGGACCGCTCGGCCCTGGTGGCCCTGCGCAAGCTCACCGGGTTCGACACCGTCTTCAAGGCGATGAGCGGGCTGCTTCCCGAGCGCAGCCTGCGGCTGCTCTTCCTCTCCGACTCGGTGCGGGTGAGCGAGGCCCAGTTCGCCCATCTGCACACGATGCTGCTGGACGCCTGCTCCATCCTGGACCTGAAGAAGGTCCCGCCGATGTACGTCGCGCAGGACCCGAAGCCCAACGCCATGTGCATCGGACTGGACGAGCCGATCATCGTGGTCACCACCGGCCTGGTCGAGCTGCTCGACGAGGAGGAGATGCGGGCCGTCGTCGGCCACGAGGCGGGCCACGCCCTGTCCGGCCACTCCGTCTACCGGACGATCCTCCTCTTCCTCACGAACCTGGCGCTCAAGGTCGCGTGGATTCCCCTCGGCAACATCGCGATCATGGGGATCGTGACGGCGCTGCGCGAGTGGTTCCGCAAGTCGGAGCTCTCCGCCGACCGCGCGGGCCTGCTGGTCGGGCAGGACCTCCAGGCGTCGATGCGCGGGCTGATGAAGATCGCCGGCGGCAACCACCTGCACGAGATGAACGTGGACGCGTTCCTGGCGCAGGCCGAGGAGTACGAGGCCGGGGGCGACCTTCGCGACTCCGTGCTGAAGATCCTCAATGTGCTGCCGCGCACGCACCCGTTCACCACGGTCCGCGCCGCCGAGCTGAAGAAGTGGGCGGAGAGCCGCGACTACCAGCGGATCATGGACGGCCACTACCCGAAGCGCGACGAGGACGGCGACACCTCCGTCACGGACTCCTTCCGCGAGTCCGCGTCCCACTACGCCGACACGGTCCGCACGAGCAAGGACCCGCTGATGAAGCTGGTCGGCGACATCGCGGGCGGCGCGGGCGACCTCGGCGGGAAGCTGCGGGACAGGTTCACCGGCGGCGGCAACGGCACGACCGGCACCACCAAGGGCTAGCCGCCGCCCCGCGGGCTGGGCATCGCGCTCGGTGCGAGCACGCCGCAGAGGGCCGCCGCGGCCGGGCCCGTCGCGTACGGGTCGGTCCCGGCCGGTCCCTCGTCGCGGGCGCGCTGTCCGGCCAGCACCGGCCGCAGGTGGCCCGTCGCGTCCGCCGAGCACGCCTGGGGTCCGGCCTGGGCGTACGAGACGAGCAGCTCGGCCCGGTGCGTCCGCAGGTCGTCGCGGTCGAAGCGCAGATGCAGCTCGCGGCGGACGGTGAACAGCGAGGCGCCGTCCGCCCGCGGGTCCCCGGCCGCGCTCGCCGCCGGGCGCAGCGCGTACACGAAGGTGTGGTCGGAGGTCACTTCGAGGCGGGCGGACTCCCTCTCCTCGACACGCAGGACGCCCTGGACGCGAACCGGCTCGTCGGCGGGCGTCACCTTCGCGGGGTCGAAGCGGACGAGCCATCCCGTGGCGGCGTGCCTGCCGTCGTCGGCCGGGGCGTCGAAGCTGCGGTCGAACTGGGTCAGCTGGTCCGGGTCGAGCAGCGCGCGCACCGGGCGGACGGTGGCGCCCTTCAGTACGGCCGGATCGAGGGACGACGCGGTGAGGTAGTCCTTGGCGATGGTCAGCGCGGACATCACCTGCCCCTCCGAGAAGTGGGCGGTGCGCCGCGCGGACGGCAGGGTGATGCCCTCGGCGCCCGTTCGGTACTGAGCGGCCGGACTGCGCTCGAAGAGTTCGGCGGGCTCACCGCCCGGCACCGCTCCCTCCGGGGCCAGCGGTATCACCGCGGTCCGCATGAGTCCCGCGCGCGTGGCCGGCGGCGGCTGGTAGGGGTGGCGTACGCCCAGGTACACCGCGGTGCCGAAGGCGACGGCCACCAGCAGGACGAGCACCAGCGCCTGCTTGGCCCCGCCACGGCCGCCCCCGCGACCGCCGTCGTGGTCCCGGCCCGTCCAGCCGGGCCGGTCGCGAACGGCATTCTCGTGGTCGCTCATGCGCTCCTGGGCGGAGTACTCCTGGAGGCGGGCAGCCCGCACGAACGATTCGTCGAAGACGACGGACCGGTACTCGTCGTCGCTGCCACCCGGGAGGCCCTCGGGTGCCCCCTCAGGTGGCTCTCCGCGCCCTGCCATACCTTCAGAGTAGGTCGGCGGGAGGGAACGTAAACGCCCTGGTGCGCCACAATTGGTGACGACGCCCTGCACACAGCGTGATAGCGCCGCTTCGAGGGGGCGGGTGCCCGCGGACGGGTGCGGTCAGGGCGTGGTGCGCGGGACGGCGGGCACGGCGGGCGGCGCGTACTCCGCCGAGGCGGAGGGGCCGCCGGGGCCTCCGGGGCGGGAGTTGTCGCTCGTCGCGGGCGGCGGCACCTGGTCCTCCCGCCCGCCGGACGCCCCCCGGTAGACGGCCGTGAAGGCGAGCGCCACCATCCCGACGCCCATCAGCAGGGCCAGCATCCAGGCCACCGGCCGGCGCCAGCGCGTGTGACCCCGGTAGGGGCGCAGGGCGCCGCCGTGACGCCCGTACGGGCCCGCGCCGTCCTCGTACGCCTCGTCGCCGTCCAGCGGCCCGTACGCGCCGTCGTGGCGGCCTTCGCGGGCGCCGTAGTCGGAGCCGTACGCGTCGTCGTACAGGTCGTCGTCCGCGGGGACCTTGCCGGCTCTCGCCCGGGCGGCCGCCTCGGCCTCGGCGCGCGCCTGGGCGGCGGCAAGCAGCCGCTCGACGGCGGTCGGTTCGTGGATCTCGGCGGCCCGTACGAAGTCCTCGTCGAACACCACGGAGGCGAAGTCCTCGTCCGCGCCTCCGCGGTCGTCGTCGGGCTCCCAGCCGTCCTGGAACGGCTTGCCCCCCACGTCGTCCGGCACTCGTTCAGCGTAGACCTGGACGGTCGCTTCGGGCAGGGAAACCGCAAACGCCGCGGGGGCGGCCCGGGGCGTTCGTCAGCGCGTGTGGCCGTCGCCCGTGACGATGTACTTCGTCGACGTCAGCTCGGGAAGTCCCATGGGGCCACGGGCGTGCAGCTTCTGCGTGGAGATCCCGATCTCGGCGCCGAAGCCGAACTGACCGCCGTCCGTGAAGCGCGTGGAGGCGTTCACGGCGACCGTGGTCGAATCCACCAACTGGGTGAACCGGCGCGCGGCGGCCTGCGAGGTCGTGACGATCGCCTCGGTGTGCCCGGAGGTCCAGCGGCGGATGTGCGCGACGGCGCCGTCCAGCGAGTCGACGACGGCGGCGGCGATGTCGTACGAGAGGTACTCCGCCTCCCAGTCGTCCTCCGTGGCCGCCACGACGGCCGCCTTGGACCCCTCGGCGTACGGGAGCACCCGCTCGTCGCCGTGGACGGTGACGCCCGCCCCGGCGAGCGCGTCCAGCGCGCGCGGCAGGAAGAGGTCCGCGATGTCCCGGTGGACGAGGAGCGTCTCGGCGGCGTTGCAGACGCTGGGCCGCTGCGCCTTGGAGTTGACGAGGATGTCGACGGCCATGTCGATGTCGGCCGCGGCGTCCACGTAGACGTGGCAGTTGCCGGTGCCCGTCTCGATGACGGGGACCGTGGACTCCTCGACGACCGTACGGATCAGGGACGCGCCGCCGCGCGGGATCAGGACGTCGACCAGGCCGCGGGCGCGCATCAGCTCGCGCACGGAGTCGCGGGACTCCCCCGGTACGAGCTGCACGGCGTCGGCGGGCAGGCCGGCCGCGGTGATCGCGTCGCGCACGACGCCGACGAGGGCCGTGTTGGAGGCGTACGCCGACGAGGAGCCGCGCAGCAGCACCGCGTTGCCGGACTTCAGGCAGAGCGCGGCGGCGTCCACGGTCACGTTCGGCCGGGCCTCGTAGATGATCCCGACGACGCCGAGCGGCACGCGCACCTGCCGCAGGTCGATGCCGTTGGGCAGGGTGGAACCGCGTACGACCTCGCCGACCGGGTCGGGCAGGCCCGCCACGTCCCGGACGTCGGAGGCGATGGCGGCGACCCGCTCGGCGGTCAGCGTCAGCCGGTCGATGACCGTCTCGCTCGTGCCGGCGGCCCGGGCCTTGGCGACGTCCTGGGCGTTGGCCTCGACGATCTCGTCCGTACGGGCCACCAGCGCGTCGGCGACCGCCAGCAGCGCGGCGTCCTTGGCGGAGCGCGGGAGTGGCGCGATCGCGTCGGCGGCGGCGCGGGCCCGCCGGGCGGTCAGCGTGACGGGGGACCCGGCGGCCGCGGTCGTGTCGGTGCCGGCGAGGGGAGAGTGCGAGGTCATACCCGCAGGGTAATGCGCGCTCTGTGGGGGTTCACCGGGTATCCCGCTCCGCGAGACGCCCGCCGGACCTCGGCCGGACCTCGGCCGGACCTGCGCGGGGCGCCGCGTGCGGCCCGGTCGCCCGACGGGGCGTCGCCGCGGTCAGTACGGATGCACCCCGACCGGCGCCGCGGGCGGCGGGCCGTACCCCTCGGCCACCCGCTGGTGGTAGGTGTCCCGGTCGATGACCTCCAGGCCCACGATCTCCCAAGGCGGCAGCTTCGACGTCGACCGGTGCTCGCCCCACAGGCGCAGGGCGACAGCAGCCGCGTCGTGCAGGTCGCGCGCCTCTTCCCAGTACCGGATCTCCGCATGGTCGTTGGCGTACCTGCTGGTCAGCAGGAAGGGGTGGTCGTGGGCGAGCTGTTCGAGTCCTCGCCGTACCTCCTGCAGCGGTGCCTCGGCGCCCGAGACGCTGAGGGTGATGTGCCAGAGCCTCGACACCTCCCGCGTGCCGTGGACCTCCGGGGCGGGTGCGGGCCCCTGGCCCGGCTCCGGGGCGTCGCCGAAGTCCGCCCCGGCCCCGACACTGGTCAGGGCTCGTTCGGCCGTCCCTCGGGGCAGCGCCCCCGGACGCGCTCGTCTCACCGGCGGCCTCCTGTAATGCGTTGCTCTGCTGTACCCCGCGCTGTTTCCCCCGCAACAAAGTTGACCAGTCCTGGGCCTGGCGCGGGGCGGTTTTCCGGAAGGTCTCTGCCGCGAAGCGGTTCTTTCAGCCGTTTCAGGGGTGGAGAACGACCAGATCGTCCCTGTGTACGACTTCTCGCTCGTACGCGGGACCGAGCTCCTTCGCCAGGTCGCGCGTGGAGCGGCCGAGCAGCTGCGGGATCTCCTTGGCGTCGTAGTTCACGAGCCCGCGGGCGACCGCCACGCCCGCCGCGTCCCGCAGCTCCACGGGGTCGCCGGCGCTGAACTCGCCCTCGACACCGGCGATTCCGGCCGGCAGCAGCGACGTACGCCGCTCCACCACGGCCCGTACCGCCCCGTCGTCGAGCACGAGCGCGCCCTGCGGCGTGGAGGCGTGCGCGAGCCACAGCAGCCGGTCGGCGCTGCGGCGGCCGGTCGGGTGGAAGTACGTGCCGGTGTCGCGGCCGGTGAGGGCGTCGGCGGCCTGGCTGGCGGAGGTGAGGACGACCGGGATGCCGGCCGCGGCGGCGATCCGGGCGGCCTCGACCTTGGTCACCATGCCGCCGGTGCCCACGCCCGCCTTGCCCGCGCTGCCGATGGAGACGTGCGCGATGTCGCCGGGGCCGCGCACCTCGTCGACGCGCGAGGTGCCGGGGAGGCTCGGGTCGCCGTCGTACAGCCCGTCCACGTCGGACAGGAGCACCAGCAGGTCGGCCCGTACGAGATGGGCGACGAGGGCGGCGAGCCGGTCGTTGTCGCCGAAGCGGATCTCGTCCGTGGCCACGGTGTCGTTCTCGTTGACGACGGGGACGGCGCCCATGGCCAGGAGCTGGTCCAGCGTCCGGTAGGCGTTGCGGTAGTGGGCGCGGCGGCTGGTGTCGTCGGTGGTGAGCAGCACCTGGCCGACGCGTACGCCGTACCGTGCGAAGGAGGCGGTGTAGCGGGCCACGAGGAGGCCCTGGCCGACGCTGGCGGCGGCCTGCTGGCGGGCCAGGTCCTTGGGGCGGCGGGCCAGTCCCAGCGGCGCGAGCCCGGCGGCGATCGCGCCGGACGAGACGAGCACGATCTCCTTCTCACCGCCGCTGCGCGTCTTGGCCAGTGCGTCGACGAGCGCGTCGACCCGGTCGGCGTCGAGTCCCCCCGACGCGGTGGTGAGCGAGGAGGAGCCGACCTTCACCACGATCCTGCGGGCCTTCGAAACGCCCTGCCTTGCCCCTGACACGTACAGACCCCACTCTTGCTCGCCCGGTTCTCCCCGCAATGTACGTGAGCCGCTCCGGGCGCCGCTCGCGCATTTCGCCCCGTGGGACGGCCGGGCGGCCCGTCCGGCGCGACGGCCGCGACCGCCGCCGGCCGTCTCCGGGGCCCCGGGTGGGACGCGGAGACGGCCGGCGGACGATGAGGGACCGTCAGGAACGCGCAGGGCGACTCGCCGCCCCGCGCGCCATCCTGCGCAACTTGCGCACCACGCGCCGGGCGAAGGATGGTTTCGGCTTACCGGCCTTGGGCACGCTCACGCGCACCCCGTCGACCCATTCGGGGACCGTGACGGCGTACATCTCGTCGGGCACGCCCGCCTTCTTGTCGCCGAAGTGCGGGTACGCCAGGTACGGCTTGCCCTCCCGGCCCTTGCGGACCACCTCCGGAACCTCCTTCGCCTGAAGGAACTTCAGGTGCTCCTCCAGGAGATCGGCCCGTCCCGCGGCGACGTGGTGCAGCCGCAGCCGCTCGGGCACCTTCAGCCGGCGGGCCACGCCGGGCGTCCAGTACTTGTCGGTGAGCGGCTGGGCGAGGTCCAGCTTGTCCTGCCGGGTGCCGGTCTTCGCCTTGAGCCAGCGGTGGTCGAACTGCGGCAGGAGCGTGATCACGAAGGGACGGATCATCAGCTCGTCCCGCTGGTCGCCGGGCGGGAAGAAGTCGGCGATCAGGTCCATGAGGGCCGTCGCCGAGTCGAAGCGCATCGCGTAACTGCCGCTCTGCGTGATGTGTTTGCCGTCGTCGCGCCGCACGATGTAGAGGCAGACGTAGTCGGCGACGATCGAGACCCCGTTGCTTCGCACATACGCCTCAAGGGTGAAGCGCGCGTCCTCGCCTGTATACAGCTGCTGGTCGAAGCGCATCCGGTGCTTCTCCAACAGCTCACGCCGGAAGAGCTTCTCCGCGCTGAGCGTGAACTTGATGTTGGAGGAGAAGAGGTCCGTACGCTCCATGGTGCGTCCGAACATCGACTTCGGCGCACCGCGCCCGATGCCCTCGATCTTGCCCAGCACGACATCCGTGCCATTGCGGTCGGCCATCGCGACCATCCGCTCGAGCGCCTCGTCGCCGAGGTAGTCGTCGGCGTCGAGGAAGAAGACATAGCGGCCGCGGGCCATGTCGAGACCTACGTTGCGGGGGCCACTGGGTCCACCGGAATTCTCCTGGTGAACGACGCGGGTGGAGACCTTGCTCCTGGCTGCGAACTCGTCGAGGTACTCTCCGGTCCCGTCGGTCGAGCCGTCGTTGACGGCCACGATCTCTATGCGGTCGGCGCCCAGCGTCTGAGCCTCGACCGACTTCAAACAGGGGATCAGGTAAGGCATCGCCTCGTACGCACCGATGATCACGGTTACATCGGGAATCTCGACTGCGGCCATGCCCGTCTCATTCTCGTTCATCGACATCCAAGACAGTCGGCACATGGGTGTGGGTTGTTCACCATCGTTACTTTTCCACGTGATGCGCGCCACACCGCGCACGAAAGGCCCGGCAGATCGTCTTGAAAGACGCCCTGCCGGGCCGGTTCTGCACCTTTGTCCAGGTATCGACCGACTGCCGGGGTCAGCCCGGCACGGTCGAGTCGATGCCGCTCGCCTCCGGCGCCGAGTCGCTCGGGTCCGCCGCGGTGGCGGCGACCTCCGCGCCGGTGCGCTGGGCCACCCCCAGGTTGCGGGCCTCGGACTTGGCCGCGAGAGTCCGTACGGCGTCGTTGAACTGCACGATGGACGCGGGCTCGTCGGGACCCAGCAGGTACGCCTTCAGCTCGCGGCGGGCCTCCGCCAGCGGGTCGGCGGCCTCGCCGCCCGTGATGGCGGCGAGCAACTCACCGAGCTGCGCGGCGCTGTTGTCGAGGATCACGGCGGCGCGTACGGCGGTGTTCTGCTGCTTGAACTCCTCGACGCCCAGCTCCGCGGAGTCGGTCACGGCGTACGGCTTGCCGCTCGCGATGAAGTCCGACACCACGCTGGAGATGTCGGAGACCATGCCGTCCGACTCGTTGAAGCAGTCGTACAGGCGCGGCTCGGCGCCGCTGATGACCCGGTGCTCCCACCAGCCGAACGAGCGCCAGTACGCGTCGTTCCACTCGTCCCTGAGCTGCTCCAGCTCGGCCTCGCGCGCGGGGTCAGCCAGGGCGTCGCGGGAGATCTCCGCCTCGTCCTTGCCGTTCTTCGCCGCGCCCTTGCCCTTGGCGCCCAGCTCGCCGAGACGGGCGTCGATACGGTCCAGTTCGGCCTTCGCGGCGCTCTGCTCCGCCTGGAGAGCGGCGGCGTCCGCGGCCCAGCGGGCGTCGGTGGCGCGCGCGGCGGCCGCCTCCTCCACCATCGCGGTGATACGGGCGTGGACGGCCTTGGCCTGCGGGCTGCGCGTCCCGGTGAAGGGGTGGGGCTTGTAGAGCACCCGGACCGGCTGCTCGGCCTCCAGAAGCCGCCTGACGATGTTCTCGCCGGCCAGCAGGATCGAGGTGTTGCCCGGGTTGTCGTCCCAGCCCTCCCACGTCGGGGCGTACAGCACGGTGGGGACGGGATGCTTCGGCGTACCGCTCCAGGGCTGGATCGGGGCGAGCTGCGGGCGGCCCACCTCGACGATGTCCTCGTCGCGGACACCGACGTCGGCGAGGGCGTAGCGGTCGCGGCCGGCCCGGCCCGCGCTCCACACCTCGTCGTACACCTTGCTGAACGGGTTGATGCTCGCGACCTTGTCGCTGTCGCCGTGGCCGATGAAGACGTGCTTCATGGTGGGGACGCGCAACATGTGGATGTTCTTGCCGACGTTGGCGGCGTAGAGCGCGACGCGGACCGTGGACAGGTCCATGTTCATCAGATGCGTGGCGCTCGGGACGCAGATCACCGGGACCGAGGTCGGGCCGAGCTGCGGCACGATGTGGCGCTCGCGCAGGACGATCAGCGGCCTGCCGTCGAGCTGCTTCATCGTGTCGAGCCACATGTTGACCTGGTACGCCGACTCGCGGGAGCCGGAGAAGTACAGGACCGTGGTGGGGCGGTAGTCGCGCAGCCAGCTGTCCACGCCTTCGAGCACGGTGTCCACCGGCGGCACGCGGCGGCCGCGCCGCAGGTACGGCAGCAGCACCGCGACGTAGGCGACGGCCAGCACCAGGGTGAGCGCGAGACCCGCGTAGCCGACGGCATACTCGCCGCTCTGGACGGCGATCAGCACGCCCGCCACGGCGAAGACGTCGAGGTGCAGCATCTTCTCGGCGGACCGGTTCAGCAGCCGCTTGGGCGGGGCCGGCGGGATGCTCAGCATGCCGAGGTCGATGTTGCGCGTGACGACCGGCATCCGGCGGCGCAGACGGATCAGCGTGACGAGGGCGCCGTGCGGGGCCTGGAGCGCGTAGAAGAGCAGGAGGGTGGCGATCGTCACGTAGAAGATCGTCTGCTCGGCCAGCTGTATCCGGGCCAGCAGCAGGATCAGCAGCAACTGGCGTACCAGGAAGCGGATCGAGAGGCCGGCCCGGACCTTGCCGAGGCGGTTGATCAAGTAGCTGCCGCGCCGGTGCAGATGCCGGTCCGCGAGGTACGTCGCGGCGACGGCGGCCGCGAAGAACCAGAGGTTCGGGATCAGCGCTGCGAGCATGACGCACGGATACCCGAGGCCGATGACAGCGGCGGCGGCCAGTTCGGACCCGCTGCCCACGCGGGCCAGGCGGATGGCGGTCGAAATCACGAAGAACCTGCTCCAGAGGGGTGCCGGCTATTTACGGTGCAATGGAATCGGTGCAATGGAATTATGAAGTCCGGTTTCACGAAGTCGGGCCTCTGCAAATCGCTGTCTTGGCGACTACAGAGGCCCGAATTCTCAATTGTCAAGCAGTATTACACATCTTCCTGACGGTCAAGGACGGCCGCGAGAGCCTGCTCGAAGCCCGACGCCTCGGACGCGCCACGGGTCGGGTCCACCTGCCGCACGTCGATGACGTGACCGGTGAGCTCCGACAGCAGCACGTCCAGCGACGTGCGCGCCACGGCCTCGGACGACAGCAGCGAGCCCGCGGGCTCCTCGCCGAACGCCTTGGTGCGCATCGGGGTCGCCGTGCGCTCCGGGTTCACGCAGTTCACGCGCACCCCGTCGGCCGCCCACTCGTCCGCGAGGGCCTGGGTGAGATTCACCATGGCAGCCTTCGTGGAGGAGTAGAGGCTGTACTCGGCGCGGCCGCGGGTGTAGCTGCTGGACGTGTAGAGCAGCAGCTGGCCCTTGGTCTCGGCGAGGTACTTGTGCGCGGCGCGGGCGATCTGCACGGGGGCCAGGTAGTTGACGTTCAGCGCTTCCTGGATGGTCGTGTTGTCCGTCTCGGCGAGCTTGCCGATGCGGAGCACGCCCGCCGTGTTGATCACGTAGTCGACGCGGCCGGTCTCCGCGTACGCCTTCGACAGGGCGTCGTCGACGTGCTCGGGGTTCTCGACGTGCGTCCCGGTGGTCGAGCGGCCCAGCGCGTACACCTTGGCGCCGTACTGCTCGGCGAGGGTCGCGATGTCCGCGCCGATGCCGTACGAGCCGCCGAAGACGACCAGCGTCTTGCCCGCCAGCAGCTCACGGTAAGCGGCCTCGTCGGTCTGCTGCGGAGCGGCCGTGGAGGCGAGCTGGAACAGCTTGTCGGCGATGAAGACGTCGACCGGCTGGGTCACCTTCATGTTGTACTCGTCGCCCGCGACGACGTAGATCGGCACGTCCGGCAGGTACTTCAGCACGACCGAACAGTCGTCGGTGGCCTGGAAGTTGGGGTCACCGGCCGCGACCTCGTACGCCTTGCGGATCGTCGACAGCTTGAAGGCCTGCGGGGTCTGGCCGCGACGCAGCCGGGACCGGTCCGGGACCTCGGTGATGAACTCGCCGTCGCCGCCGTGCGTACGCGTCACGATGATGGTGTCCGCGGACGGGATCGCCACGTCGACCGCCTCGTAGCGCTCCAGCGCGTCGACGCAGTCCTGGATCACGCGCTGTGACAGCAGGGGGCGCACCGCGTCGTGGAACAGGACGTTGCGCTCCTCGCCCTCGGCGAGGCCCTCGCCGAGCGCCGAGATGGCCCGCTCGGTGGTCTCGTTGCGCGTCGAACCGCCCTCGATCACCTTGGTGACCTTGGTCAGACCGGCCTTCGCGACGATCTTCTCGACGTCGGGCACATAGCCCGGCGCCATGAGAACGATGATGTCGTCGATGCCTTCCGCCTGCTCGAAGATCGACAGCGTGTGCTCGATGACCGCCTTGCCTGCGATCTTCAACAGCTGCTTCGGGATCGACAGACCCACACGCTGACCGGTACCACCGGCGAGCACGACTGCTGTGGTTCGGGGCTTGGCTATGGGCTGCACTGACACAGACGACCTACCTTGCGGGGACTGGGAGACAACGCGATGGTCGCACTCTCCGTGACCGTCTCGCAAGGTGGACGTCCCTCTGCCGACACCTGTACGAAACCTCCACCGTGCACCAACCGCCGGGCGGACTCGGTACGTTGAGTCCGCCCCGCGATCAGTGAGACGTCCAGGAGGGCGTCATGGTTCACACCCAGGGGGTGAGTGATGCCACAGGGAGTGGCGGCCCGCCCCTAGAAGGGGTTGAACTCGTCGTACTCGCGCTGCGGGTCGTCACGCTGGGCGTCGCGGTCCTTGCGGCGGGTCGCCGCCGGACGCGGGGCGTCCAGACGGTGGTCCTCACCGCGGCGGCCGAGCATCTCCGCACCCGCCATCACGGTCGGCTCCCAGTCGAAGACGACCGCGTTGTCCTCCGCGCCGATGGCGACCGCGTCGCCCGCGCGGGCGCCGGCCTTCATCAGCCGGTCCTCGACGCCGAGACGGTTGAGGCGGTCCGCGAGGTAGCCGACGGCCTCGTCGTTGTTGAAGTCGGTCTGCCGCACCCAGCGCTCCGGCTTCTCGCCGCGCACGCGGTAGACGCCGTCCTCCTCGGTGATGGTGAAGCCCGCGTCGTCGACGGCCTTCGGGCGGATGACGACGCGGGTCGACTCCTCCTTGGGCTTGGCGGCACGCGCCTTGGAGACGACCTCGGCCAGCGCGAAGGACAGCTCCTTCAGACCCAGGTGCGCGACCGCCGACACCTCGAAGACGCGGTAGCCGCGCGCCTCCAGGTCCGGGCGGATCATGTCCGCGAGGTCCTTGCCGTCCGGAATGTCGATCTTGTTGAGGACGACGACGCGCGGCCGGTCGCCCAGACCGCCGTACTGCGCCAGCTCCTCCTCGATCACGTCGAGGTCGGTGAGCGGGTCGCGGTCGGACTCCAGCGTCGCCGTGTCCAGCACGTGCACGAGCACCGAGCAGCGCTCGACGTGCCGCAGGAACTCCAGGCCCAGGCCGCGGCCCTGGCTCGCGCCGGGGATGAGGCCGGGGACGTCGGCGATCGTGTAGACGGTCGAACCGGCCGTGACGACACCGAGGTTGGGGACGAGCGTGGTGAACGGGTAGTCCGCGATCTTCGGCTTGGCCGCGCTCAGCACCGAGATCAGCGAGGACTTGCCGGCGCTCGGGTAACCGACCAGCGCCACGTCGGCGACGGTCTTGAGCTCCAGGACGATGTCGCCGCCCTTGCCCGGCTCACCGAGCAGCGCGAAGCCGGGCGCCTTGCGGCGGGCCGAGGCCAGCGCCGCGTTGCCGAGGCCGCCGCGGCCGCCCTCACCCGCGACGAACGTCGTGCCGTGACCGACCATGTCGGCCAGGACGTTGCCGTCCTTGTCGTAGACCACGGTGCCGTCGGGCACGGGCAGGATCAGGTCCTGGCCGTCCTTGCCCGAGCGGTTGTCGCCCGCGCCGGGCTGGCCGTTGGTGGCCTTGCGGTGGGGGCTGTGGTGATAGTCCAGCAAGGTGGTCACGGACTGGTCGACGACGAGGGTGACATCGCCGCCACGCCCGCCGTTGCCGCCGTCCGGGCCGCCGAGCGGCTTGAACTTCTCACGGTGTACGGAGGCGCAGCCGTGGCCTCCGTTACCCGCGGCGACATGCAGTTCGACGCGGTCCACGAAGGTGGTCATGGGTGGGTCCTCCAGTACATACGGAAATGTCTACATACGTAACACGCCAAGGGCGGCCGCGCTTCCCCGGTGTCCGGGAAAGAGCGTCCGCCCTCGGAAAGTGCTGTGCGTTACCGCTCGACGAAAGCCGGAATTACTCGGCGATCGGAACGATGTTCACAACCTTGCGGCCACGGTGCGTGCCGAACTCGACCGCACCGGCGGCGAGTGCGAACAGCGTGTCGTCGCCACCACGGCCGACGCTCGTGCCCGGGTGGAAGTGGGTGCCGCGCTGGCGGACCAGGATCTCACCGGCGAGGACGGTCTGACCGCCGAAGCGCTTCACGCCAAGCCGCTGGGCATTTGAGTCGCGACCGTTCCGAGTGGACGATGCGCCCTTCTTGTGTGCCATGTCTCAGTCCCTTACTTCGCAGCCGTGGGGATACCGGTGACCTTGATCGCCGTGTACTGCTGGCGGTGACCCTGGCGACGGCGGTAGCCGGTCTTGTTCTTGTACCGAAGGATGTCGATCTTGGCACCCTTGTGGTGGTCCACGACCTCGGCGGTGACCTTGATGCCGGCCAGGACCCACGGGTCGCTGGTGACGGAGTCGCCGTCGACAACGAGCAGGGTCGAGAGCTCGACCGTGTCGCCAACCTTGGCCGTGGGAATCTTGTCAACCTCAACGATGTCGTCGACAGCAACCTTGTGCTGGCGACCACCGCTGCGCACGATGGCGTACACGCTGATCTCTCTTTCGCTCGGGACGGGACCCCTGATGCCAGCCGCTCGCACGAGCCGTGGGCCCATGACGAATCCGAATGGACGAGCGGCCTCTCACGGCTCTCCGAAGGAGAGCCGGAAGGGAGGTGCTCAGGAGATGGCGTGCACAGAAACACGCCGACGGTCAAGAGTACGGTCCACCGCGGGGAGGGTCAAACCGGGTCCCGCGGCGCCCTCACGGCCCCTGCGGGGACAGCGCTGTGGGCCGCCCCCGATCCTTCCGGGGCGGCCCACAGCGCCGTAGAGCGCGACGTACGACGCGAAGGTCAGTCCTCGGTCGTGGCCGAGACCGACGACTGCGGCGGCTGCTCCGCGGCCGAGGTCTTCTTCGAAGCGGACGCCTTCTTGGCCGTCGTCTTCTTCGCCGTCGTCTTCTTCGCGGCCGTCTTCTTGGCCGCCGCCTTCTTCGCGGGGGCCTTCTTGGCGGCCGTCTTGCGCGCCGCCTTCTTGGCCGGGGCCGCGACCTCGGCCTCGGGCTCGGCGCCGGCCTGCTCGCCGCCGCCCTCACCCGCGGCCTCCGCGTCCTTGCCGGCCGCCGGAGCCTCGACGACCAGTACGGCCGCCTCCTCCGCGCCCTTGGGCGACCCGGCCGGCGCGGACGCCTTGCGGGTCGCACGACGGCGCGCACGCGGCGGAGCAGCCGCCGCGGGCTCCTCGGCCGGGACCTCGGCCACCGGCTCGGCCACCTCGGGCTCCTCGGCCTTCGGCGCCTCCGCCACGGCGGCGGGGGCGACGACCTGGACCTCCTCGGCGACCACCGGTTCGGCGGCCTTCGGCGCACCGGCCGGAGCCGTCGCCTTGCGCGTCGCACGACGGCGCGTACGGGCCGGGGCCGCCTCCTGCACCGCGGGCTCGGGCTCGGCCGCGACGACCGGCTCGGGCTCCGCGACGACCACCGGCTCCGGCTCCGGCGCGCGCACCGGCTCCGCCGCCTTCGGCGCACCGGCCGGGGCCGACGCCTTGCGCGAGGCGCGACGACGCGAACGGCCGCGTCCCGCCGCCGCCTCGGCCTCCGCGGCGCTGCTGTACAGCTCCTCGTCGGGCACGAACTCGGGCTCGGGCAGCGCCACCGGGGCAGCCACCTCCGCGGCGACCTCCGCCTCGGTCTCGACGTCGGTGTCGGCCTCGGCCTCGACCGGCTCCACGTGCTCGTGCTCGGCCTCCGCCCCACGGCCGCGCTTCTTCGCTCGCTTGCCGCCGCCACCGGCCGCGGTCGGCTGCTCCATGTGCACGATCACGCCACGCCCGTTGCAGTGGACGCAGGTCTCGGAGAAGGACTCAAGGAGACCCTGGCCCACCCGCTTGCGGGTCATCTGCACCAGGCCCAGCGAGGTCACCTCGGCGACCTGGTGCTTCGTACGGTCGCGTCCCAGGCACTCCAGCAGGCGCCGCAGCACCAGGTCCCGGTTCGACTCCAGGACCATGTCGATGAAGTCGATGACGACGATGCCACCGAGGTCGCGCAGCCGCAGCTGGCGCACGATCTCCTCGGCCGCCTCCAGGTTGTTCCTGGTGACGGTCTCCTCGAGGTTGCCGCCCTGACCGGTGAACTTGCCGGTGTTGACGTCGACGACGATCATCGCCTCGGTCTTGTCGATGACCAGCGAACCACCGCTCGGCAGGTAGACCTTGCGGTCCAGCGCCTTCATCAGCTGCTCGTCGATCCGGTACGTCGCGAAGACGTCGACCTCCGACGTCCAGCGCGACAGCCGGTCCGTCAGGTCCGGGGCGACGTGGCTGACGTAACCGTGGATCGTCTGCCACGCCTCGTCACCGCTGACGATGACCTTCGAGAAGTCCTCGTTGAAGATGTCGCGCACGACCCGGACGGTCATGTCCGGCTCGCCGTAGAGAAGCGTCGGACCGCTGGTCGCGCCACTGCTCTTCGACTTCTTCTGGATGTCCTCCCACTGCTGCTGCAGCCGCTCGACGTCACGGCGCAGCTCGTCCTCGCTCGCCCCCTCGGCGGCGGTACGCACGATGACGCCCGCGTCCTCGGGAACGATCTTCTTGAGGATGGTCTTCAGACGCGCCCGCTCGGTGTCGGGCAGCTTGCGGCTGATGCCGGTCATCGAGCCCTCGGGCACGTAGACCAGGTAACGGCCGGGCAGCGAGACCTGGCTGGTGAGGCGGGCGCCCTTGTGGCCGATCGGGTCCTTCGTGACCTGCACGAGCACCGACTGGCCGGACTTGAGGGCGGTCTCGATGCGGCGGGGGCCGTGGCCCATGCCGAGCGCGTCGAAGTTGACCTCACCGGCGTACAGGACCGCGTTGCGGCCCTTGCCGATGTCGACGAACGCGGCCTCCATCGACGGCAGCACGTTCTGGACCTTGCCCAGGTAGACGTTGCCGACGTACGAGGTCGACTGCTCCTTGTTGACGTAGTGCTCGACGAGGATGTTGTCCTCGAGCACGCCGATCTGGGTGCGGTCGCCGTTCTGCCGTACGACCATCACGCGCTCGACGGCCTCACGGCGCGCCAGGAACTCCGCCTCGGTGATGATCGGGACACGGCGGCGGCCCTGCTCACGGCCCTCACGGCGGCGCTGCTTCTTCGCCTCCATGCGGGTCGAGCCCTTGATGGACTGGACCTCGTCGAAGCCGGTGCCGGGCTCGCGCTCCGCTGCTTCCTTCTTGCGCGGCTCACGGACCTTGACGACCGTACGCTCCGGGTCGTCGACGCCGTTGGCCTCGGTCTCCGGACCCGCGTCACCACTGCGGCGGCGACGACGGCGGCGACGGCGGCTGGACGCGGAACCCGCACCCGACTCGTCGTCCTCCTCCTCGGCGCGCGCTTCCTCGTCCTCGGCCCCCTCGGCGGCGGCCTCCTCGGACGTCTCCTGCTCCTCGGCCTCCTCGGCGTCGGCGAGCTCGCCGCGGCGGCGGCGACGGCCACCGCGACGACGACGACGCGCCCTGCGGTCCTCCGCCTCGTCGGACTCGTCGTGCGCCTCCTCGTCGCGCTCCTCCTCGACGGCCTCGGCCGGCTCGGCGGGCTGCGGCGCGGCCTCGACGGCAGGCTCGGGACGCTCCGTACGCTCCGACCGCTCGGCGCGCTCGTCCTCGGACGGCTCACCCCGGCGGCGGCGACGGCGGCCGCGCGGTGCGGCCTGCGGCGCGGGAGGAGTCTCGACGGTGACGATCTCCTCCGCCTCCTCGTCCTCTTCCACGTCCTCGATGTAGTCCGGCTCCGTCACCCGGGCGGCGGCGGCAGCGGCAGCCGTCTCGGGGGTCTGGAACATCGGCTCGGTGAAGACCGGAGCCTGGAAGACGGCCACGGCGGGCCGGGTCGCACGGCGGCGCGAACGCGTCGGCTCCTCGGCGGCCTTCGGCTCTGCGGCCTCGGCGGCGGGAGCCTCCGCGGCGGCGGCCTCGTCGGCGGCCTTGCGGCCGGCGCGACGGCGCGGCGTACGGGCACGCGGCGCCTCTTCGGCCTGCGCCGGGGCGGGCTCGACGGCGGCAGGTGCCTCTTCGGCCTCGGTCTCCGCTTCGGCCGCCTCGGCCTCGGCCGGCTTCGGCGCACCGGCGGGCGCCGTCGCCTTACGGGTGGCACGGCGGCGGCCACGCCCACGCGGCGCTTCCTCGGCGGCCTCTTCGGCGGCGGGCGCGGCGGGGGCCTCCACGGCGTCGGGCGCGGCAGGCGCCTCCACCACGGGCTCCGCCTCGGCGGCCTCGGCCTCGGCCGGCTTCGGCGCACCGGCCGGAGCGGTCGCCTTACGGGTGGCACGGCGACGCGTACGGGCCGGCGCGGCGGACTCCTCCACGGCCTCGGCAGCGGCGGGCGCGGCCGGGGCCTCCACGGCAGGCGCCTCGACCGCGGGCTCGTCGCTCTTGGGCGCACCGGCCGGAGCGGTCGCCTTGCGCGTCGCACGACGACGCGTACGAGCCGGCGCGGCGGACTCGGCGCTCTCCGCCGGCCGGTCGGCCGCGGCGGGCTCCTCGGCGGGGGCCGCCGGCGTCTCCTCGGCCTCGGCCGGCTTCGGCGCACCGGCGGGCGCCGTCGCCTTACGGGTGGCACGGCGACGGGGACGGGCCGGCGCGGCGGACTCGCCGCCCTGCGCGGCCGCTGCGGACTCGGTGCTCTCTACGGGCTCGCTCACGGTGCCCTCTCCGGCCGGTATGGCCGGAGCCGCGGCCTCTGTGCTGGCGGCGGACTGGGCTGCGGTCTTCGCGTCACCGGCCGGCGGACCGGCGGGACGCGAGGCCGCGCGGCGCCTGCGGCGCGGCGGCAGCGTGTCGCTGGGCGAGTGGTTGTCGTCGGGGTCCCCGGCGGTACGCGCGGTACCTGCCGAGGGCTCGGTGGAATCGTTCGGCTCAAGCATGCGGGCGGTTCTCCCGTCACGCTCCCGGGCGCCGCGCCTGGTTCCGGTCCGGTCCGGTCCGCGCGATGAGCGCGGTACCGCCGTCCGGGGCGCGGGCGCCGCACGGGAGCTGTTGTCTAGCTCGCCGGTTCCGTACGCGGAGTGCGCACGGCCTGGCGAAAGTCTTCTGGTCAGTGCGCCGCCCGACCCAGGTGGCTCCCGAGTACCAGGGCTGCGCTACAACGACCGCCCTACGCGGAACCTGCACCTTCCGGCGCCTTCGCGGCGGTCAGTCCGGCGGCCGTGGGTGGGGCGGCCGTGACTGCCTCGCGGTCGGGCGCGAGCGGGTCGGTCACCGTGCCGGACTCCTCGTCGAAGAGCCCCTGCGCCAGCCTGGTCACCGCTGCGGGGACCGGCGGCGCCAGGTCGGCCACAGCTCGGAGACCGGACAGGACGTCGTCGGGTCGTACGGCGGGTGTCAAATGCCGAACAACCAGCCGCAGTATCGCACAGGGCTTGTCCTGCGGCCTATCGGACGGCGGACGAACAGCCTCCAGGCCGGCGACGGCACCGCGGGCGTCGAAGGACCGCATGCCGTTCTTGGTACGGCGCTGGACCTCGACGCTCTCGGCGGCGAGGAAGGCGTCGACCGCCTTCCGCGCGTCCTCGGGCGACACGCCGTCGAGGCGCATCTCCCAGACGGAGGCCTGGAGCCGGTCGGCCAGGCCCGACGTACGCGCCTCGACCGCGTCCGTGATGTCGAGCCCGTCCGGAAGCGACGCGTCGAGCAGCTCACGCAGCTCGTCCGCGTCGCGCGGGGCGGTCAGTGCGATCTCCAGGTACTCGGCCTCACTGCCCGTGCCGGTGGGTGCGGCATTGGCGTACGAGACCTTCGGGTGCGGGGTGAAGCCGGCCGAGTACGCCATGGGTACGTCGGCGCGTCGCAGCGCCCGCTCGAAAGCGCGCTGGAAGTCACGGTGGCTGGTGAACCGGAGGCGGCCGCGCTTGGTGTAGCGCAGTCGGATGCGCTGCACCGCCGGTGCGGGCGGCGGGCCTTCGGGCTGTCGCTTGCCCAGTGGTTCTTCTCCTCGTGCGGGGTGGCGCGCTGTCCGCGCGTCACCCTTCCGGCGTGGGGTCGCCCCCTCGCGTCCCGGCGGCCGGCTCACCCCCGCCCGGCGGTGCTTCCGCCAAGCAGGGAGATCTCGGACGCGGGTGCCGCGCTGGAGGCAGTGGTCTTACTACCCAGAGTACGCGCAGGAGCCCGCACCGGTTCCACGGCCTCGGCCGCATCCGGGGCGGGCCAGGTGTCCGCGGGGCCGCCGACCAGCGCGCGCCACGCGTCGCGCCGGGCCCGGCGCACCGTTTCCCGCGCCGTACGCAGCGCCCCGCGCGCCGCCCGGCCCGCTTCGAGGCCCGCCCGCCGCACCGGCGCCCACAGGGTGTCCCGCACCCAGCGCCCCACCGGCGCGCACACCGCCAGCCACACCCAGCGCACCGGCCGCCCCACCAGGTTCCACCCGAGCCACTTCAGCCCGCGCCCCACGGCCCGCGAGACGTACCCGGCGACACGCCAGGCGTGCCCGCACGCGGCGCCGAGCTCCCGCCCGACCGGGACCAGGACCGCGCGCCACACCCAGGCGGCGGGCGCCACCAGGAACGTCATCACGCACCAGCCCACCCC
>NZ_VBVX01000533.1 GCF_005981925.1 Streptomyces albidochromogenes | reverse complement strand
GCTCGGCCGGGAACGTCGCCGCCAGCTGCCGGGCGGCGGCCTCGCGCCGGCCGATGTCGGCGGCCAGCGGGCCCTGCCGCCAGACCTTCCCGGCCCCGCGCGCGGGCGTGAACGCCTGCGCGATCCGCGCGGGTTCGGGGCGCCGCGCCGGATCCTTGGCGAGGCAGGGCAGGACGAGGGCCCGGACGTGCTCCGGCACCGCGCTCACGTCGGGCTCGCCGTGCACGACCTGGTACTGCACGCCGGCCACGTGTGGGCCGTCGTAGGCGCGGCGTCCACCGGCGGCGTACGCGAGGACCGCGCCGAGCGAGAAGACGTCGGCGGGCGGGCCGACCCGCTGCCCGAGCACCTGCTCGGGCGCGCCGTACCCGGGGGTGACCGGGATCTGGCCGGTGGTGGTCAGCGTCAGTCCGTGCTCGGGGCGGGCGATGCCGAAGTCGATGACGCGGGGGCCGCGCGAGGTGAGCACGATGTTGGCCGGCTTGAGGTCGCGGTGGACCAGTCCGGCGGCGTGGATGTCCTGGAGGGTGCGGGCGAGGGCCGACGCGAGCGCCCGCAGGGCGGCGTCGTCCAGCGGACCGTACGCCGTCACGGCGTCGTCGAGGGTGGGGCCCGCCAGGAACTCCGCCGCGATCCACGGCCGTCCGCCCTCGGTCCGCGCGCCGAGCACGCGGGCGACGCCCTCGCCGGTCACCGCCTGCGCGGTCTGCGCCTCGCGCACGAACCGGCGGGCCAGGTTCTCGTCGTGCGCGAGCTCCGGGCGCAGGACCTTGACCGCCGCCGCGTCGCCCGCGCCGTCCCGGCCGAAGTAGACCTTGCCCATCCCCCCTTCGCCGAGCACACCGAGGAGGCGGTACGGGCCGAGACGCAGGGGATCGCCGGTGCTGAGGGGGAGCATGATGGAGGCTTTCTCACTCGAAGGGCAGGGCGGTCACGGTGGTGGTGTCGGCGGCGATGAGCTGCCCGGCCGCCTTGTGCGCCACGAAGCGCAGGGCGGGCGTCGCGTACGTCCAGACCGAGCGGTGCGTACGGCGGTCGACGGCGCTGATGCCGTCGGTGAGCGGGGCGTAGACGTGCTTCCCGCCGATCACCGGAGGGCTGTCGAGACGCGGGGTGTCGTCCTTCGTCAGGTCCTCCTCCTCCGCCCACAGCAGCTTGCCCGTGCCCGCGTCCAGGGCCACCAGGCCCCGGCTGCCCTCGGCGGCGTACACCACCCCGTCCCGCACGGCCGGGGCGCCGTAGCGCCGCCCGTTCTGCTCGATGTCGCCCGGATTGCGGTCGTCCCCGAACTCCCACGCCACCTTGCCGTCGGAGAGCTTCAGGGCCCAGACGCGCCCGCTGCTGACGTAGACGTGCTCGCGGTCGACGGCCAGTTGGCCCGGGATGAGGAACGAGGAGTCGAGACGCTCCCTGGGGACGGTCATGCTCCAGATCCGTTCCCCCGTGCCGATGTCCACGGCTCCCACGGTGAACTCGGACGAGACGGCCCCCCTCGCGGCGACGATCAGGCGCTTGCCGACGGCCCGGGCGCTGATGGCCGTCGAGCCGGTGTTCGGGTAGACGACGGCGGTGGACCGCTGCCACAGCTTCTTCCCGGTCCGCTGGTCCACCGCCAGCAGACGCCAGTCCTTGGCCTGGGCGGTGTAGTCCGTGGACGACGCGCCCTTCTGCCGGGCGGCCAGGTACAGCACTCCGCCGGCGGCCGCGATCATCTCCGCGTCGTTCACCGTGCCGTTGAAGTCGGCGAGCCGGGCGACGCGGCGGCGCATGGTGCCGTCGTCGGGCGAGAAGGCGTGCAGCGACAGGCCCTTCCCCTCGTCGTACTCGGGGAGGAAGCCGTAGACGGCCTCGCCGTCCGTGGTGATCTGCTGCCCGCTGGTCAGCAGCGGGTACGACCACACCTCCTTGCCCGTCTTCGTGTCCAGACCCCGCAGCGCGTCGTCCGACAGCGTGGCGACCACCTTGCCCAGCGGCATCGGGAGCTGGCGCTGCCACTTGTCGGCCACATCGGTGCGCCACAGCGGCCGGGGCCCGTCGCTCGCGGTGGAGGCGGGCTTCTTCTTCCCGCCGCCCTCGCTCCGCCCCGCGGACCACATCCAGGCCCCCGCTCCCGCCGCCGCCAGACCCAGCGCGCAGCCGCCGCCCACCGCGAGCAGCCTGCGGCGCGGCAGGCCACTGGGGGCGGCGGCTGCGCGCTGGGTCTGTCTCTTATACACCTCT
>NZ_VBVX01000532.1 GCF_005981925.1 Streptomyces albidochromogenes | reverse complement strand
GTCCCCGCTTCCCTTGCCACTCTCCCCCGAACCGCCACCGGAGGACGGCGACTTGCCGTTGCCACCTCCGTCTCCCCGCCGCTCCACAGCCACCCGCTGGACATCGCTCCCCACACCCTCCGAGCCGAACAGCATGGCCGTGCCGTCAGCCGTGTACGTGACGGACTCGGCCTGCCCCTGGAACGGCGCACTCACCGCCCGGTCGGCCCCCAGCCGCCCGCTGTCCTTCCACGCGTAGGCGCGGGCGCTGAAGTAGGAGCGCAGTACGAGCTCCTTCCCGTCGGGCGAGAACGCCCCGTCCGTCACCCACGGCACCTCGCCCACCCGCCGGAAGACGTTCGTACCGCCGGCCGACAGCCGGGCCGGCCCTTCGTAGAGGCCGCCGCCGTCCTCGTTCTTGCTGGCGATGTAGACGCGGCCGGTCTTCGGATGCACCATCAGCGCCTCGGCGTTGCGCGGCCCGTCGGCGTACTTCACGGTGAACTGGGTGGCGTCGACAGTGGCGTTCCCGAGCTGCTTGGGCTCGGGGAAGCGGTAGATCCAGACGTGGCTCCAACTGCCGTCGAGGTTGTCCCCGATGTCGCCGACGTACACGTTCCCGTCCGGCCCGACGGAGATGCCTTCGACATCGCGGGGGGAGCCGATCCCGCGCAGGGTCAGGGTCGCGACGGTCTCGCCGCTCCTGGAGTCGACGGCGTAGACGAACGCCCCGTCGTCGCTGTCGTTGTGCGTCCAGTAGACGCCGGGGTGGAGGCGGCTGGCGGCCAGGCCGCTGGACTCGGTGATCCTCGGGTCCTTGAGGGTGAAGCCGTCGTCGGCGACAGCGGTGCCACCGCACGCGAGCAGGAGAAGGACGGCTGCGGCACTGGGGGCGACGACGTACGAGAACGGGCGCATGGCCCAAGTGTTCATCATCACGTCGCAGGCCACGGCAGTGATCCGGGATGATGACGCCATGCGCTTCCTGTTCGTCGGCGACTCCATGACCATCGGGCGCGCCGGCGACTTCACATGGCGATATCGCATGTGGCAGCACCTCGTGGCGTCGTACGGCGGGCCGTTCCGGATCGTCGGCCCCCGCACCGAGCTGTACGACACCGGCGCGAACGCCCCTCTGTCGTACGCCTACGCCGACCCGGCCTTCCCGGAGCACGCCCGGCGCCACCTGTCGGGGTGGGGCGAGGGATGGCTGCACATGGCACCCGTGATCGGGGAGACGGTCGCGTCGACGAAGGCGGACGTGCTGCTGATCTCACTGGGCCTGATCGACCTCGGCTTCTACACGGACGCGGGCCAGACCGCCGAGAACGCGGAACGCTTCGTCGCGGAGGCCCGCGCGGCGAATCCGCGCGTGCGCATGGTGATCCATCCGGTCATCCCGAACGTACGGGCGGAGTCGGACGCGCCCTTCGCCGCCGAGTGCGACCGCTTCAACGAACTGCTGGCGAAGGCGGTGGCGAACCTCGACGCTCCGGGCACGTCCCCGCTGGTGCTGGCGTCGCGCCATGCGACGTACGACATCCACGAGGACACCTACGACGGCACGCACCCGGGCCCGACGGGCGAACACAAACTGGCGGCGGCGTTCGCGGACGCGATGCACGCCAGCTGGGGTTGGGGAGCACCGTACGCCCCGGCCGCCCTGGACGCACTCGGGCCGGTTCGGCGGTAGGCGCGGCCCTCGGCGACGCTCATCGGTCCGTTCCGGCGGCGGAAGACCGCAGGCCGGTGCTCGGGACGCGGCGCCAGTCCCATTGCGGGTGCAGGGTGAGGAGACGAAGAAACTCACCGGCCGGAAGAACGTCATGGTGATTGGTGTCGAGCAGCCCGTCGACGCCGGGCAGAACCTGTCCCAGGAACGCTCGCGCCGCGTCCATGGACTGGCATGAGACATAGGCCCCGTACGGTTCCCCGATCCGAGCCGTGATCTCTTCGACCTCATCGGGTTCGAAGTCCACGAGAATCGCGCCGGACAGATCGAAGTAGTACGAGTACCCCTGCCAGTGCAGGCGTTCGCTGCCCGTCGCCGGGTCGGGTACGACGCCGAAGGACCGAATGCGCGCCTCAAGCGTCGAGCGCTCCTCGACGGGGGCAAGAATGATCACAGACGGCCAGGACATGTACGCACCTCCGCAGCGACCGTAACCAACTCCCCCTCTCCGGACCTCCCGTTTCACGTCGCAACTCCGCTGCCCCTCAATACACCCAACCCAACAGATGACACCCACCGAGCCAAGTCAAAACGGCACCAAAGGCACAATCTCGGCACCCCCTGCACCTACAGCGCGGTTTGGTTCATTC
>NZ_VBVX01000531.1 GCF_005981925.1 Streptomyces albidochromogenes | reverse complement strand
GTGCTCCCGCAGCCCCCCGGCTGCCGGCTTCGCCCCCAACGTGCCGGAGCCGCCCGCCCCATTGGAGCCACTGGCTCCAGGATAGGGTCTACGACCCCCGTCTTGATCGCAAGGGTGAAACAAGGTGTTTACCGGTCATACGCGGGCTTTGGGGTCGCTCTGTGATCCGGGTTCGACATGGGTTCGACGCGAGGGCGACACGCCCGGAGTGTCCCGAAACGCCGAAGCCCCCTCACGCTCGGTGAGGGGGCTTCGGCATCGTGTGCGCCGCCAGGGACTCGAACCCCGGACCCGCTGATTAAGAGTCAGCTGCTCTAACCAACTGAGCTAGCGGCGCCTGTCTGACTCCGAGAACTTTACCCGACGGTCGCGGGTGCTCCGGACCGGCCACGCCGTACTCTGTCTGATTGATTATCATTTGGACCGTCAACATGCGTTATGTCCAGACAGTTGAAACACTGTCACCCGTGCAGATCCGCCAGAAAAACCCACGGGAGGGGAACCGCATGACGATGCCGGTTTTCGATGAGTACGAACCCGCGGCCGACTGCGGCTGCCCCGGCTGCGCCCAGGAGCGCCGGGCCGCCGCCCTCGGCCTGGCGGTCGCGGCCGGCGGCCACCCGGCCGCGCACGGCGCCCGCCGCGCGCTGGTCCTCGCCACCGCCGCGGGCGTGGTCCTCGGTGGCGGCGCGCCCGGCGCCGCGAGCGCCGTCGCCCCCGGACACGCGCCGGCCCGCACCGGAGCCGACCACGACCCGGACACCCCGCAGGGCGGACCCGGACCGCTGCACGGCGGCCGGCCGGGCCGGGACGGCGAGACGACCCCCACCGCGCACGTGACGCCGACCGCCACCCGGCCGGCCCTGCGGTTCACCACCAGGGCCGAGATCATCGACCGCGCCAAGCGCTGGGTGGACGCCAGGGTCCCGTACAGCATGGAGAAGTACTGGAGCGACGGGTACCGGCAGGACTGCTCGGGCTATGTCTCGATGGCCTGGAACCTCGACGGCAACGAATGGACGGGGAGCCTCGCCCAGTACGGCACGCTCACCGCCAAGGAGCAGCTGGAGGCCGGCGACATCCTGCTCTTCCACAATCCGGCCGATCCGAACAAGGGCTCGCACGTCACGATCTTCGGCGGCTGGTCCGACGACGGCCGCACCCACTACATCGCGTACGAGCAGACCCGCCCGCACACCCGCAAGCTGGCCACTCCGTACGCCTACTGGAACAACTCGGCGCGCTACGTCGGCTACCGCTACAACGGGATCAGCGGCGGGGCCGGCGGCGGGACCGGTGGCGGCGGGTCCACCACGACGGCCTACCCGGGAGCGAAGTTCTTCGGTCCGGGTGCGAACAACCGCTACGTCACCCGGCTGGGCAAGATGCTCGTCGCCCGGGGTGGCAAGCGCTTCTACAGCCAGGGCCCCGGGCCCGGCTGGGGCGAGGCCGACCGGCGCGCCACCGAGGCGTTCCAGCGCGCGCAGGGCTGGCGCGGCGCGGAGGCGGACGGACTGCCGGGGCCGCACACCTGGCGGCTGCTCGTCCAGAACGCCGGCAAGGACATCCCGGCCGCCGGCGACGGCGGCCAGGGCGGCGGCGGGGACGGCGGCACCGGCGGCACGGCCGGCGCCACGGCGTTCCCCGGCCGGGAGCACTTCCGGCCCGGCCGGTCGAACGAGTACGTCGAGAAGCTCGGCAGGCAACTGGTGAAGAAGGGATACGGCAAGCACTACACCTCGGGTCCTGGACCCCGCTGGACCGAGGCGGACCGGCGCAACGTCGAGGCGTTCCAGCGCGCGCAGGGCTGGCGCGGCGCGGCGGCCGACGGCTACCCGGGCCCGCAGACCTGGCGGCGGCTCTTCGCATGACGGCATGACGGAGGAACGATGAGCACCACGACTTCAGAGACCTCGGAGCCGGACGGCTCCAACGCGCCGTCCGCTCCCGGCCGGCCGGGGCCCGAGACCGCGCCGAGGGCGCCGGTCATCAGGAACGAGTCCACCGTCGAGATCCCGGTGCACCTGCTGTTCCGCGACGACACCGGCCCGACCGCGCTGACCCTGCCGCCGGGCGCCTCGGTGATCAGCCGCAGGAAGGGCACCGGCGAACAGCCGCGCGTGGGGGCGGGCGCAACCGCCGCCCGGCCGGGCGCGGCCGTGCCGGCGTCCGCCCGGGCGCGCCCGCCCCGGCCCGCTGCGCCCTGCGTGTACTGGAGACGGTCTCCAGGCACGGCGGCGGTGTGACCGATGTCCAGATCGCCCGCGAGACCGGACTCCCGACCGCCCACCTGACCTCCCTGCGGCTGCTGCTGCGCCGCGAGGGG
>NZ_VBVX01000530.1 GCF_005981925.1 Streptomyces albidochromogenes | reverse complement strand
TGTCTCAGCGACTGCGGCGACGGCCGTTGGTGCGACACCACCACCGCGCCGCAACGCACACCGGCACCGGCGGAGGGGTGCCCCTGCAGGGGCGTGCGCGGGTTCGGCCGGCGGGGGTGAATCGAAACCCGCAGATGGCGAGGAGAAGCGCAACGGGTGTGACGAGCGGGGCTGAAGGGGCGTTGCTCCTCACGAAGTGTGGGTTTTGAACCACGCGCACGGCACGCCCCCCCCTCTGTTCGACGCCGTACATTGGAAAGCTCAAGATCATTAGATCTGCTCGGGGGATGTGTGCGGATCGCGGATCACGCTGTCTGGGACCGGGGCTTCCCGGTCAAGTACCTGCTTGTTCACGAGGACCAAGAAGGCCACGCAGAGTACTGGGGGCAGTGCGCGGGCGTCGAGGGCATGTTCGCGGACAAGGCGCCTCCGCCGCGCGAGGTTCTGACGCTGCGGGGGTGCGCTCCGAAAGGTCCGCTGCTCGACGCGCTGTCAGCCACCGGGGAAAGCACCGGGTTGCTCGGCGGCATGTGTGTCGAAGTAGGGGACGGCCAGCGGCCGTTGCAGTGGTGGGGCCTGGTGGACGCCGTCGTCCTCGCCCATCGGCCGAACCGAAACGACCCAGCCCTCGTGGATGTCGTCGTGAGCGCGGGGGTCGAAGAGGACGCAGGGGAACACAGCCTTCCGGCGTCACCGCAGTTCCAACTGTTCGCGGGGGCCGCCAGTGGGCTTCCTGCCGGGCACTGCGCCGGAGTCGAAGGGTTGTTCGCCCCGCGCGAGGCGCAACCGTCGTCCCCCCTGCACCTCATCGGATGTGAAGCCGCTGAGCCCTTGCTCGCCGCCCTGCGTCGGCCACGCGAGGACCGTGACTGGGTGCAGCTGCTGGCGCTCGACCGCCACGGCGAGGTGATGTACCGCCACACCGTCGATCCGCACATCGAGCAGGCCCGCCCGTCCGTGCTCGGAGGCAGCCTGGTCGACATCACGCTCACGGACGGCGGGGACGACCGGCCTCCGCTGGTGGCCCGGCCGATCTGGGAGGTCTGGTACCGGGGAGTCCCGACGACCCGCGACCAATGGGCCCGTTACTCCGAGGAGGGCAGGTCCGCGTGGCTCGACCTGACGGCCACCCGCATGGACCGCCAGGGCCCGGACCGCTCGGGCGGCACGTACCACCTCGACGGGACATCCGTCACCGACGTGCCCGGTCTTCACTGCGCGATGGCAGAGGCTCTCGCAGGGCCCGGGGGCTACTTCGGCCGGGAGTGGAACGCGTTCGCGGACTGCCTGGGTGGGGGCTTCGGCGTCACCGCGCCTTTCACGCTGATCTGGCACGACGCGGACGTGGCGCGCCGAGCGCTCGCGGGCGTCGTCTCGGGAGAAGGGCTCACGTACTTCGAGGACATCGTGCGGCTGCTCGAACGCCGTGGTGCCCACGTCCTTCTCCAGTAGGGGTCAGCCGGCCGCCACCGCCGCTCCCGTACCCACGAACAGCACGCCCGTGGTCCGCTCCCAGCGGCGGCGGAACACCGGCCTGGCCAGCAACCCCCGGAGTTTGGCGGCCACTACGACCACCCACGGCCAGTACAGAACGCCGATCAGCACATCGAGCACGCCGAGCAGCAGGATCTGGCTCGTCACGGAACCACCGCCGTCGATGAACTGCGGCAGGACGCTCAGGAAGAAGAGAGCGGCCTTGGGATTGAGCACGTTGGTGAGGAACCCCTCGGCGAAACTGCCGCGCTTCGTCCCGTGTCGGCCGTCCGGCGCGCCTGCCCTCTCCGGTCCCCTCCCGGCGGCCAGCAACGCCCGTACGCCGAGGAACACGAGGTACCCGGCACCGGCGAGCTTGATCGCCGTGAAGACCACCGCCGACTGGGCCGCCACGACGGACAGCCCGAAGGCCGCCGCCGCCATGTGGACGCACAACCCGGCCTGCGCCCCCAGCGCGGCCGCCCATCCCAGCGCCCGCCGCCGGGCCGCAGCCCTGACGATGACGAGGAAGTCCGGCCCCGGAACGACGTACGCGAGCAGTACGACCCCTACAAACCCGACTAAGTTGACCGACATCCGCGATTCTCCCCACTCGTACGCGACACTCCGAAAGCCCTACGGCCCTCGCGTACCCGGGTTCACGGCCCCCACCGTTGGGTCCCCCGACCGACGACCCGTGACCCTTCATGGACAGTCGACGCGCCCCGGCACAACCACTGGGCCTGGTGTGACTGCTGGGACGACTCTCCGTCGCCATCTGCTGACTCTTATACACATCT
>NZ_VBVX01000529.1 GCF_005981925.1 Streptomyces albidochromogenes | reverse complement strand
GTGCGGTAGACGCCGTGGGCGGTGAGGGAACCGGGGCCGACGAGGTAGCCGCCGGCGCCCCGGATGTCGATGCCGGGGGCGAGGCGGCTCGCGGAGTTCGGGACGGTGACGCCGGGCGGGCCGGTCAGCCAGAGGTGACGGCCGCCGCTGGGGGTGAGCACCACGACCGTCTCCGGGATCGTGAAGAGGTGGCGCAGGGCCAGGTGCCGCAGGGCCGCGGTGGCGTCCGTGTCCGCCTTGGTGTCCAGGTCCACGCCGATGAGGTGGTGCGGCGCGCGGCCGCACGCGATGCCGTATCCGGTGGCCCACGGGGCGGCGGCGAAGAGAGCGCGGACGGTCGCGGGATCGGTCGTGGCGTCGTGCACGCCGTGCCCCGGGCCCCCGCACTCGCCCCGGCACAGCAGCGGCTCGGGCGCGTCCCGGTGGGGGGAGCGCAGGGCGGGGAGCTTGGTGCGGGACAGCGGGATGACGGGGAGCCCGCGCTCGGCGGCGGACAGCGCGTGGGCGAGGGCCAGGGTGGCGGTGCGCCGGTCGATGGTGGCCATGGATCCATGTTCGTACGTACGTTCGATGAAGGGAAGGGGGCGCGGGCCTGCCGTGCGTGCGCGGGCCCCTCTCTCCCCTTGGGGCGTCCGGGGAACCGTGGTGCGGGAGGGTGGCCTGGGGCTTTGGGGGCGTGAAGGGTGTTTATCGACATGTCCTCACGCTTGAGGGGGAATCGGGCCCTCCTGGGTGGTTCGCCGGGGATTCGGTGGGCAATTCTGATCTCGCGACGTCGTGAACAACGCTGAGGCAGTCGGCCAACTGCCCGGGGATCAGCCGTACTTACCGCTACTGGAGGAATCCACATGGCAAGCATCCGTACCGCCCGTGTCGTCGCAGCCGTCGCCGCGCTGCCCCTGGCGGCCGCCCTCCTCTCGGGCGTCGCCGTCGCGGACAACGGCTCCTTCGCGAGCAACGGGTCGAACGCGGCCGTGGCCACGATCAGCGGCAGCGGTGTCGGAGGCCACAACGGCGGCAACTCGACCACCACGCAGCAGGTGGCGACGGGCTCCGGTGCGTCGAACCAGAACAACACGGCGAGCGTCAACGGCTCCGGCTTCACGGCCATCGACCAGGACAACGAGACCATCGCCGTCAACTTCGCGCAGCTCTGGTGAGCCGTGGCGGGACCGGGGTCTGTGTTGCGGGGTGAATGACTGCCTGCGCGACGGCGACGTTTGTCGCTGTCGCGCAGGCCGTTCCCGTTTCGGGGGCGCTGCCGCCCCCGGCGTGCGTCTTGACAGCGCGGGCGGAACTGACGGACAGTCAGAAACCTTCGCCGTGTGACACCGCCTGCCCCGGAGGACGCCGCCGTGCACCTTGCCCCCACCGCGCGCCAGCGGCGATTGCGCGCCGAACTGCGCTCGTACTTCCGGGAAGTGATGCGCGGCACGGACCCGCACGACGCCGCGGCGCGGCGCGCGCTCCTGCGGCGGATCGGCGGCGACGGGGTGCTCGGGCTCGGCTGGCCCGTCGAGTACGGCGGCCAGGGACGCGGCGCCGACGAGCAGTTCGTGTTCTTCGACGAGGCGTACCGGGCCGGCGCCCCCGTCTCCATGGTCACGCTCAACACGGTCGGGCCGACGCTGATGAAGTACGGGACGCCCGCGCAGAAGGACTACTTCCTCCCCCGGATCCTGCGCGGCGAGTGCGTCTTCGCGATCGGCTACACCGAACCGTCGGCCGGTACGGACCTCGCCTCGCTGCGCACCCGCGCGGTGCGCGAGGGCGACGAGTGGGCCGTCGACGGGCAGAAGGTCTTCACCAGCAACGCGCAGCACGCCGACTGGATCTGGCTCGCCTGCCGTACGGACCCGGACGCCCCCAAGCACCGGGGCATCTCGATCGTGCTGGTCCCGACGGACGCGCCGGGCTTCTCGTGGACGCCGATCGAGACGGTCGGGGGCCTGACCACCACGACGACGTACTACGACGGCGTACGCGTGCCCGCCGGAAACCTCGTCGGTCCCGAGCACGGCGGCTGGGGGCTGATCACCAACCAGCTGAACCACGAGCGGGTCGCGCTCGCGGCGATCGGCATGCAGGCCGAGGACTGCTACGACCAGGTGCTCGCCTACGCCGCGACCCCCGACCCGGCGACCGGCGAGCGGCCCGCCGACCGGCCGTGGGTACGGGCCCGGCTGGCCGAGGCGCACGCCCGGCTGGCGGCGGTGCGGCTGCTGAACTGGCGGCTGGTGGGGGACGTGGGGGCGGGGACGCTCGCGCCGGGTGACGCCAGCGGCGTGAAGTTCATGGGAACCGAATCGGCCGTCGCGGTGTACCGCATGTGCCAGGAGATCGCGGGCCCGGCGGGAATGGTGCGGTCCGGTT
>NZ_VBVX01000528.1 GCF_005981925.1 Streptomyces albidochromogenes | reverse complement strand
TCCCCGCCCCCGCACGGGGCGGGGACGGGGCCGTTCGGGTTCAGCCGCGGTGGAGGGGTCAGCCGTGGGGAAGGGTCAGCCGAGCTTGGCCAGCTGCGCGTCGATGGCTTCCTTCGGCTGGTCCGCCTTGCCCATCAGGCTCATCGCGAAGAAGGACGCGAGCGTGTTGCCCTTGCGCACGGTCACCAGCTGGGCCGTGCCGGTCTCGCCGCCCATGTCGGTCGACAGGGTGAAGGCGACCGCCTCGTCCCCGGCGGTGTAGGACGCCGGGGCGACCTTCGAGTACGTGACCTTGTCCGGGCCGGCGATGGTGGTGAAGCCGCCGGCGCACGCCTTGCCGGCGTCGCGCAGCGCGGCGAGGGCCTCCTGGGCGCCTTCGCCCTCGTAGGAGGCCAGGGTGTCGGTGATGATCACGGCCTTGCCGACGGCGTCGAGACCGGCCTTCAGCTTCTCCTCGGGCGAGGCGTCCTCGGCCGGCTTCTCGGGCATGACCGAGATCCGGCGCAGCGACTTGGCCGCGGGCGAGCCCGGGGTCCGCATCGAGGTGGCGTCGACGAGCGGCTTGCACGCGGGCTTGTCGGGCTCGGCGATCTCCGCGGCGGCGAGGTCCGCCTTCAGGGGCTTGATGACCTTGTGGTTCTTCACGTCGCCCTCCGCGAGGACGAGCTTGTCCAGCTCGGCCTGCGACAGGGTCTTCGCGGAGGACGCGGCCGCCGCACCCTCCTTCTTGCCCTTGCCCTCGGGCGCGTCATCGGCGGACTTGTCGCCGCCGCAGGCGCCGACGAGCAGGGCCAGGGAGAGCGCGGAGGCGGCGACGGCGGTACGGCGGACAGTGGTGCGGCGCATGGAACAGCATTCCTCTGGTTCGGTGAACGGATCCCCCCGCGTGACGCTCACCCGTCCGGTGACACGCGGAATGTGTTGCTGGCCAGTGAATCTACGACCTGCGAGCCCCGGATGATCAATGAATTACGCCCGCGCGCGAGATCGTGACGCCCGCGCAACGGCAGAGCCACGCAATCGAGACGCGTTCCGGTACAACCCTCGCCCGGCGGGCCTCAGTCGAGCGGGAGCGCGTAGAAGTTGCGGCCCCGCCACACCACCGCGGCCCGGTCGCCGAACGGCTGCGCCCGGTACGCCGCCCAGGCGTCCTCGGCGCCCGCCGCCGTCTCGCCGGAGTCCTGGAACTTCCACCGGCGGCGGCCGTCTGCCGCGCCGATCGCGGTGACCTGGGTGTCGTTGAGCGCGAGGACGGTACGGCCGCTGCCGCTGAGCGCGATGCGCGCGGTGGCCTGCCCCGGGTACTCGGTGGCCCGCTGCCACCGCTGGTCCCCGGACGCCGTGTCGACGGCGTACACCTCGCTGCGCCCACTGGGCACGTACAGCGTCGTGCCGCCCACGACGCCGCGCCCGAAGCCGTACGGTGCGGAGCCGGCGGGGCCGGAGGCGTCCTCGGCCTTCCACAGCTTCTTGCCGTTGCGGGTGTCGTACGCCTGGAGGCCGCCGTCGACCGCCGCGTAGAGCCGGCCGGACGGGTCGTCGGTGACGCCCGCGTCGGGACGCACGCCGGGGAACGACTTGCGCCACAGCGTCTTGCCGGTCCTGCGGTCGACGAGGACGAAGGCCGCCTTGCCCTTCGCCTTCTTCTGCTGGTCGGCGGTGAGCGAGCCGTTGTCCTGGCGGACCAGCAGGCCGCCGGGGCGCAGGCCGACCGCCTCGTAGCGGGGGACGGGGCCGGGGCGGCCGTTCGGCATCTCGGTGCGCCACAGCTCCTTGCGCACGGCCATGTCGTAGGCGAGGAGGTACGTCCGGGTGCGCGTCACTTTGTTCTTCTTGCCGCCCAGGGTCTCGACCCTGGCGGAGAACCAGACGACGGGGCCGTCGGCGGCCACCCTCCCGCCCAGGGTGGCCCGGGTGTCCTTCTGGCCCTTCGTCAGAAGGGTTGCGTACGGCACCCGGTGCTTGACCGTGCCGTCCTTCACGGACAGCCAGAGGAAGTCGGTGGCGGTGACGACGAAGCAGTGGCTGCCGTCGGCGGCTTCGGGGCCGTACTTCGTACCGGCGGCCTTCTGCTCCCAGAGCCGGCGGCCGGTACGCAGGTCCAGCGCGGTCGTCAGGTCCTCGCCCGGGATCAGCAGCACCTGATCGCGCCAGAGACGGGCGGCCGGTCCGCCGGCCACCAGCGCGACGGGGTGCCGGTAGTGCCAGAGCGGGTCCGGGGCGACGCCCGGCAGCGGCTTGCGGCGGGCGGCGGGTTCGGGATCGTCCGTACGGACCGGGGGCGCGTCGTCCTCGCCGCCGGAGAGGGCGAGTACGCCGCCACCGCCGACCAGCAGCCCCGCCGCGCCCGCGGCCAGCCCGGTGAGCAGCCCGCGCCTGCTGAGGCCCCCGAAC
>NZ_VBVX01000527.1 GCF_005981925.1 Streptomyces albidochromogenes | reverse complement strand
GCCTCCTCCTCCACCGCCGCTGCCGTCCTCGCCCGGGCCGGGCGCGCCGGGGGTCCGCGGGGCGCCCCCGCCGGAGTCCGGTGTGCCGCCCCGGCCGGGCGGCGCCGTCGCCGAGCCGCTGCCGTCGCCGGGCGCGCCCGTGTCGTCGGCGTCGCCGGTGTCCGCGTCCGGGCGGCCGGCGGGCGGGCCGGCGCGGCGCGGCCCGTCACGTCCGTCCCCGCGGGCGCTCTTCTTGTCGAGCGGCACCAGCTCGACCTCGCCCTGCGGCGGTACGGTCCGCCCGGGCGCCCGTTCGGCCCCCGAGCCCGCCGCGCCGACCGCCACATAACCGTCGCCGCTCTCGCCGCCGCACGTGGCCAGGACCCCGCCCAGACACAGCACAACCGCCGCGGCGCCCGTGGCGGCACCTCGGCGGCCGTGTGTCAGACCATGACGTCGCATCGCGCCAGTGTGTCTGACGCACCGTCAATTAGTAACCCCGCAGGACCCGGTGTCCGGGGTCAGTCGGCGATGAGCCCTTCCCGCAGCTGTGCGAGCGTGCGCGTGAGCAGGCGCGAGACGTGCATCTGCGAGATGCCGACCTCTTCGCCGATCTGGGACTGCGTCATGTTCGCGAAGAACCGCAGCATGATGATCTGGCGCTCGCGCGGCGGCAGTTTGGCCAGCAGCGGCTTGAGCGACTCGCGGTACTCGACGCCTTCCAGCGCCATGTCCTCGTAGCCGAGCCGGTCCGCAAGCGACCCCTCGCCGCCGTCGTCCTCCGGGGAGGGGGAGTCCAGCGAGCTCGCGGTGTAGGCGTTGCCCACGGCCAGCCCGTCGACGACGTCGTCCTCCGAGACGCCGAGCACGGCGGCGAGTTCGGGCACGGTCGGCGACCGGTCGAGCTTCTGCGCGAGGTCGTCGCTCGCCTTCGTCAGCGCGAGCCGCAGCTCCTGGAGGCGGCGGGGGACCCGTACCGACCAACTGGTGTCGCGGAAGAAGCGCTTGATCTCGCCGACGACCGTCGGCATCGCGAACGTCGGGAACTCCACGCCCCGTTCGCAGTCGAACCGGTCGATCGCCTTGATCAGGCCGATCGTGCCGACCTGGACGATGTCCTCCATCGGCTCGTTGCGGCTGCGGAAGCGGGCCGCGGCGTACCGCACCAGAGGGAGGTTCAGCTCGATGAGGGTGTCCCGCACGTACACACGGTCGGGGCTGTCCTGGTCGAGGGCGGCAAGCCGCAGGAAGAGGGAGCGGGACAGAGTGCGGGTGTCGATGGCTTCCGGCTGCGACACCAGCGGTGGCGGCTGAGGAGCCGTCACCTGGTCGAGCACGGCGGGCACTTCCTTGGTGAGCACCTTCGAGCTGCCCATTTCTGCGGACATGCCGGCCCCCTTTCAGTCCTGCGGTCGCTGACGGTAGCGTCGGGGCGCTCCCGTCGGAGGAAGCAGCCTCCACCTGAATACCGGCGGCGAAGCTGCGGCAAACGCGGTTCCAGCAGAATGTCACATGTCGGCAACACGCTGTAGCGCCAAGTCGACAAATCTGCGCAGGAAAGAGGGGGTGTGCGGCTTTTCGGCCATAGGCGGGTCTTACCCGATCCGGTTACGCCTCGATTCGATTTGCGGATCTGAGGCGGGCGAAGCTCCGTGCCAGAAGCCGCGACACGTGCATCTGCGAGACGCCGAGCTCGGCGCTGATCTGGGACTGTGTCAGGTTGTTGTAGTACCGGAGCAGCAGAATCCGCTGTTCGCGCTCGGGCAGTTGTACGAGCAGGTGCCGCACGAGGTCGCGGTGCTCGACGCCGGCCAGCGCCGGGTCCTCGTACCCGAGCCGGTCGAGCAGGCCGGGCAGCCCGTCACCCTCCTGGGCGGCCTCCAGCGAGGTCGCGTGGTACGACCGCCCGGCCTCGATGCACGCCAGCACCTCGTCCTCGGAGATGCGCAGGCGCTCCGCGATCTCAGCGGTCGTGGGGGAGCGCCCGTGGGCCGTCGTGAGGTCCTCGGTGGCCCCGCTGACCTGCACCCACAGCTCGTGCAGCCGCCGGGGCACGTGGACCGTCCTGACGTTGTCGCGGAAGTACCGCTTGATCTCGCCCACGACGGTCGGCATCGCGAAGGTCGGGAACTGGACGCCGCGGTCCGGGTCGAACCGGTCGATCGCGTTGATCAGGCCGATCGTGCCGACCTGGACGACGTCCTCCATCGGCTCGTTGCGGCTGCGGAAGCGGGCCGCGGCGTACCGCACCAGCGGCAGGTTCGCCTCGATGAGGGCGCCGCGCACCCGGTTGTGCTCGGGCGTGCCCGGGTCCAGCCCCTTCAGCTCCGCGAACAGCACCTGCGTGAGGGCCCTGGTGTCCGCGCCACGGCTCTTGGGGGTGCTGGCCGCCGGGGGGTCGGGGGCGGTCTCGGG
>NZ_VBVX01000526.1 GCF_005981925.1 Streptomyces albidochromogenes | reverse complement strand
CTCCCGCCCCGAGGCCCCGCCCGCGCCGCTCCCCGAGGCTTTGCCCGCCGGACTGTTCCTGACATGCCGTCAGTTCAGTAATCTGACTACGCGTCAGTTACGTTGGCCGACGAGCAGGAGCGGGCTGAGACATGCTTGGATCTACCCACGGCACCCTGACCACCGATCTCCGCGCCCGCGTCGTGGCCTGCGGCGAGGTTCCGCACGCAGCCGTCCACGACACGGCGACCCCCACCGCCACCTCGGCCGGCGACCTCGACGTCAGCGGCCGGCCCCTGTACGCGGACGTCCCCGACCTCGACCGGTTCTTCCGGCCCGAGTCGGTGGCCGTCGTCGGCGCCTCCGACGCCGAGGGCAGGCCCAACACCGGGATCACCCGGCAGCTGATCGCCTGGGCCGAGCGGGTCGGCACCCGGCTGCACCCCGTCCACCCCACCCGCGCGTCCGTCTTCGGGCTGCCCTGCGTCCCCTCCGTCCGCGACCTGCCCGAACAGGTCGACCTGGCCGTACTGCTGGTCGCCGATCCGGTCCCGGTGATCGCGGAACTGGGCGAGGCCAAGGTCAGGTTCGCCGTCGCCTTCGCGTCCGGCTTCGCCGAGACGGGCGAGGCGGGCGCCGTCGCCCAGACGCGGCTGGCCGTCGCGGTCGAGCGGTCCGGCGTACGGCTGCTCGGGCCGAACACCAACCTCAACGCCTTCGAGCGGTTCCGCGACGACCTCGAAGGGCCCGCCATCGCCCTGATCACCCAGTCCGGCCACCAGGGCCGGCCCGTCCACGCCCTCCAGGACCTCGGCATCCGCCTCTCCCACTGGGCGCCCACCGGCAACGAGGCCGACCTGGAGACCGCCGACTTCATCTCGTACTTCGCCCAGCGGCCCGAGGTCGGCGCCATCGCCTGCTACGTCGAGGGCCTCAAGGACGGCCGCTCCTTCCTGCTCGCCGCCGACCGGGCCGCACGGGCGGGCGTGCCGGTCGTCGCGGTCAAGGTGGGCCGCACGGAACGGGGCGCCCGTACCGCCGCCTCGCACACCGGCAAGCTGACCGGCGCGGACGACGTGGTGGACGCCGCGATGCGGCAGTTCGGCGTGATCCGGGTGGACGGCCTCGACGAACTCCAGGACACGGCGGCCCTGCTGGCCAGGGCGCGCAAGCCGGTGTCCGACGGCGTCGTCGTCTACTCGATCTCGGGTGGTACGGGCGCGCACTTCGCGGACCTGGCGACGGCGGCGGGGCTGCGGCTGCCGGAGCTCTCGGCGGCCCGGCAGGCCGAGCTGCACACGTGGATACCGGAGTACCTGAGCGTCGCCAACCCCGTCGACAACGGCGGCCACCCGGTCGGCGACTGGCGCGGCCGCAAGATCATCGACGCCGTCCTGGCCGACCCGGCGGTGGGCGTCCTGGTCTGCCCGATCACCGGCCCGTTCCCCCCGATGAGCGACAGGCTCGCCCAGGACCTGGCCGACGCCGCCGAGGCGACGGACAAGCTGGTGTGCGTCGTGTGGGGCTCGCCGGTGGGCACGGAGGCGGCGTACCGCGAGACACTGCTCGGCTCGTCGCGCGTCGCCACCTTCCGCACGTTCGGCAACTGCGTCTCCGCCGTGCGCGCCTACCTGGCCCACCACCGCTTCACCTCCTCCTACCGCTCCCCCTTCGACGAGGCGCCCCGCACACCGTCCCCCTCCTTCCGCAAGGCGCAGGCCCTGATGCGCCCCGGCGAGCAGCTGAGCGAGCACGCGGCGAAACAACTGCTGCGGGCGTACGGCATCCGCGTGCCGCGCGAGCAGCTGGTGACCAGCGCGGCGGCGGCCGTCCGGGCGGCGGGCCTCGTCGGCTACCCGGTGGTGATGAAGGCGTCCGGGCCCCGCCTCGCGCACAAGAGCGAGCTGGGCCTGGTCAAGGTCGGCCTGACCTCCGCCAGTCAGATCCGCGACGCGTACCGCGAGCTGACGGACATCGCGCGGTACGAGGGGATCGAGCTGGACGGCGTCCTGGTGTGCCAGATGGTGGAGCGGGGCGTCGAGATGATGGTCGGCGTCACGCACGACGCGCTGTTCGGCCCGACGGTGACGGTGGGGCTCGGCGGCGTCCTGGTGGAGGTGCTCCGCGACGCGACGGTCCGCGTACCCCCGTTCGGCGAGGACCAGGCCCGCACCATGCTCACCGAACTGCGCGGCCACGCCCTGCTGGAGGGCGTACGGGGGGCGCCGGCGGCTGATGTGGACGCGCTGGTGGAGGTGGTCCTGCGGGTCCAGCGCATGGCCCTGGAACTGGGCGACAGCCTCTCGGAGCTGGACATCAACCCCCTGATGGTCCTCCCGCGCGGCCAGGGGGCGGTGGCACTGGACGCGCTCGCGGTGTGCCGCTGAGCCGCCCACCGCAGCGGAGCGCCGACCGGCCCTCCGTCCCC
>NZ_VBVX01000052.1 GCF_005981925.1 Streptomyces albidochromogenes | reverse complement strand
CCGCTAATGGCAACCGCGATGAGCAGCACGGCCCCGACTCCGAGCCCCACTGCGTCAGATCCGAGCCCCACTACTCCATCGACGAGCCCGACCGCTTCGCCGTCCGGTGGTTCTCGTTCCTATGGTGGTGAGTCGGTCCCTCCGCCTGCGCCTGTTCCGAAGGGCACCGGACCTTCGAAAAAGACGCATCCCCAGATCGTTCCGCCACCGGATGAGCCCACCTCCCCTGCTCCCGCTTGCCCCGATGCTCCTGAATGCCCGCCGCCTCCTGGGAACCGCCAGCCGCAAAAGCCCTCGCCGGACGGTACGTGAGCGAAACAGAGCCTCGCCCGGTACGGTGGGCCAAGCGAGCGGGCCCGGACCTGGCGTCACCGACGGCGCTGGTCAACATTGTGGTTGCCCAGGCGTCGTTCATCGCCGCATTGATGTTCTACGTGGGCGTGATCTATACGAGCGCGTTTTACAGCTATTTCCACCTTTCCCCATTCTCGCTCGGCTTCGGCTTCGCTGAGTTTGTCCTGCAGAGCTTGCAGCTGATGACCTTCCCGGTTCTCGTGGGTTCCGTCGTGCTGCTCATCGCGGTTGCCATTAGCGGGCGCCGACCGCGACAAGCACTACCCGGCGGCTTGGTGCGCGGCACGTCGCTGGGCACGTCGACACTGGCCCGTTACTACTTGGTCGTCGTGGCCGCAGGCTTGTTCATGCTCATTGCGTGGTGGCAATGGCAACTGCTGCTGTCGTACCGCTGGGTCGGCCCGCTTCTCATCGCCATCGGCCTTCTGCTCGGTGAAGCGCGGCCCGCTGACGTGTATCGCCCGAGGGGCATGCTCGACACGGCTGTGCCGATCTTCGCCGCCGGAGTGTTCCTGCTGTGGAGTGTCACCCTGGCCGCCGGCCAGCTCGGCGAGGCGAACGCCAAGATCGCGGCACGCGATGTGGTCAAGCGCACCGGCCTGGTGGTCTTAAGCGCGCAGCGGCTTGGTCTTAGCTCCCGATCACCGGAGCTCCACTTCGAGGACCTCGGTGAGAGCGTCCACCTTCGCTACCGCTACACGGGTTTGCGACTTATCACGGCACGCGAGGGGCGCTACTACGCAGTACCGGTCGGGTGGAAGGCGAAGACCGATCATGTCTACGTCATCCGGGAAGCCGACGGTGTACGCATCGAGCTCACGCCCGGCGTGCAGTAGCAGCGGAACGCAGGCCCATGTACATACCTGCTGGCAGCTTCGCAGTCGTCGGGCCTCGAATGGCAGCCTGCGAACGCCGTCTACTGACCTTGCAGTCGTCTTGTCGTGGGGGCTGACGGTTGGTGGTCGTCGCGGTATGCCGGAGGTATGAGGTATCCGCAGGGTGGGGGTCTGACCGCGGAGAGGACAGTGTTCCGTGAGCGGGTCCGGATGGAAGCGGCCGGGATGTTCGCTGATGGGCGGGGCAGTACGGAGATCGCGAAGGAGTTACGGGTCAGCGTCCGGTCGGTCCAGCGGTGGCGCCGGGCCTGGCAGGAGGCGGGCCAGGACGGGGTTCGTTCCCGTGGTCCGGCGTCCCGGCCGAAGCTCAGCGATGCGCTGTTCGCCGTGCTCGAGGAGGAGTTGGCCAATGGCCCGGTCGCTCACGGGTGGCCTGATCAGCGGTGGACGCTGGCCAGGATCAGGACCCTGATCGGGCGGCGGTTCCACCAGTCCATGACGCTGTCGGGGATCTCCCAGATGCTGCGGCGACATGGCTGGAGCCACCAGGTTCCAGCACGTCGGGCCATCGAGCGCGACGAGGAGGCCGTGGCCGGATGGGTGAAGAACGTGTGGCCACAGGCGGAACGATCGCGGCGGCGCTCGGGGTCTGGCTCGTCTTCGAGGACGAAGCCGGATTCTCGATGACGCCGCCGACCTCCCGCTCCTGGAGCCGGCGCGGAACCACACCGGTCAGTCGGGTCCGCGGCCGTTCCCAACGGCGCTTCTCCATCGCGGCTCTGTGCTGCTACAAAGCGGGCGAGCGCTCCCGCCTGATCTACCGGCCCAGACGGCATACCGATCACAAGAGCGGCGGCCGCAAGAGCTTCGCTTGGACCGAGTACCGCAACCTCTTCGTCGCCGCCCACCAGCAGCTCGGCGGACCGATCGTCCTCATCTGGGACACTTGAACGTCCACAAAGACCGTCGCATGCGGGTTTTCATCGACGCACACGACTGGATCACCGCCTACCACCTACCGCCCTACGCACCCGAGCTCAACCCCGTCGAAGGCATCTGGCCCATCCTCCGCCGAACCAGCCAGGTCAACACCGCCTTCACCCACCTTGACCACCTCATCCGCCGACTCCGAGACGGCCTGCGCCAGATCCAGTACCGCAGCGACATCATCGACGGATGTCTCACCGCGACCGGACTCACACTGACGACACCACGCCTACAACCTCAGTAGCGGGGCCGAACAGGATCACGGCAAGAAGAAGATCAAGTAATGTGGGGCGGCGGCTGCCGGGTTCGTAGGTGGTTTGCGTGAGCGGTCATGCACCGCTCCCTGCGCTGTCGCGGCGGGCCCTGTATTGCTCCCACGCGCGCTCGAGTGTCTCGACTGCTGCCGGGATGGCTCCCCGGCTCTCCAGGTAGTCGCGCTGGTCCTTCAGCGCCTTGCCCGAGGGCCAGTCCGGATCGGCGGAGACGTCCCGGGCCAGATCGCCAATGGCGGTCCGATCCTTGCTCTGCGTCTTCAACCACGAGGTGAACGTCTGGGTATTGGACATGGAGGCATCCTTCCGCCGGCACGCCCGCTTCAACCTCACCAGGCCGGCTCGTCAGGCTCTGGCCGACGGACGAGCTGCCGGGTCCGCACGGCGTCGCGGGTGACGGACACGACCCGTGCCTACGGCAGTCGGCGCTCGCTGCCCGGCTGACAGGTGGAGTGAACCACGCCGTGAAGACAACCGGCCAGCATAGCCATCGGAGTCTCTGGGTTAACACCCTTTGCCCCAGCTGAAGCGTGGCGGGCTCTGGTACGAGATCGGCGTCGACGACCCGGCCACGTCCCGACGGCGCTACCCCGAGCCGGCCGCTGACCGCGGCACGCGACGCCGGGAGCGCGCTTCCGTGCGAAGGGCCTGCCCGGCGCGGCCTGATGAGAATGCGCCCTTGACCGAGGGTGCCGGTGCGCGGGACTGTCGTCGCGCAACTACAAGACGGAGATTGGCATCCCGCTCGCCTTCGACATCGCCGCCGAAGACGGCGAAGACGTAGGCGCCCGCACCCGCCGTGCCCTGCGCGACCGAATCACCGAAAGCTCCCTGATGGACCGCTGCGTCGACGACATCAATCGGCAACCCTTCGGCGAGGATCCGCGACGTCCTGTGGGATGAAATGCAGAAGTACGCAGGCCAGGGTCGTGCCCTGCTCGCCCACACCACAAAGAATGAACAGGGCTTCACCTTCCGTACCCATGATCACGCATGGCACCCAGTCGATCACGAGGGTCTGACCCTCATTTGACGCCCAAGCGACACGACTACAAAGGTGGCTGACGGGCCGAAGCCTGGGTGGAGTCGAGCATCTAAACGACGCCGCTTCGGGAGACAGTGACGGGAAGATGCCCCTGCCGGAGTATCAGCGCACACGAGCTGTGATCCGCCGCGGACGCGGCGGATCACAGCTCCGCCTGGGCAATGCCCCTGCCGCAGCGCAGTAGCGAACCTGTGGCAGCCCGCTCGTCGAGGTCGAAGGCTCCTTTGAGCACCACCCCCATAGAATAGAACGCGTGTCCGATAATCCGTCGCGGCTGGAGCTGCTCCGCTTCCTAGAACGCGTCCAGCTCCAGCAGCTCGACCAGACCAGGCGCTGGCTGCACGTAGAGGAGCAGCGCCAGGCCGAGCTCGCTGCTCGCCGGCCACCCCCACCGCCTCCGGACTGGGTGATTCAGCTCGGCATCGGCGAGGGAAGACCACCCATGGCCGTACACGTCGGGGTCTGCGGCATGGCGGGCAAGCGCGTTCACGCGATTGACCGGGCGCAGGCGCTGCGGGCACTCACCGAAGGCATCATTCCGTGTCCCATGTGCAGGCCCGACCGAGACCTCGGGTACCTCGGCTGAGTCACGCCGACCGCGTGGGGCCGGCAATCTTCTTCGCCGAGCTTCTCGGTCTCCTTGACCTGTCGAGCCTCCCGTGGGAGCCCGTGAGGGACGGCGCCGCCCACCCCGGGACCGACCGTCCGCCACCTCAGCTTTGCAGGGTCGTGACTGAAACCTGTCCCGCTGCGAGTAGGACGGGTACGTACCCGTACCCATGGGGCCAAGGAGCACGATGATGTCCGATGCCAATGTCCGCATTCCCGAGGAAGCGAAGCACCGGCTGGCGGCCATAGCGGCCGCTGAGAGTTTGTCGCTGCGGGCCTACCTGGCACGGCTGGCCAGCCCGCGGGCGAGCCCGCATGAGCGAGGAGGACCTGGTGCTCCTCGCCGGCACGGACGAAAACGGGACCTGGGACTGGTCAGTACTCCCCGTCTCAGAACTTTGGCCAGCCTGACTTACGGATCAGCCGCCTCACGCGAAATGCGCCAGCTGGGGGCCCGGAGTACAGCCGAGCAGCGCCCGGTCCCCACGCCGTCCGGTGACAGGGGGCCAACACGAGGCCAGCGGTGCCGTAGGGTGGTGTTTACCGACGCGGGGTGGAGCAGTTCGGTAGCTCGCTGGGCTCATAATCCAGAGGTCGCAGGTTCAAATCCTGTCCCCGCTACTACACAGAAGGGCCCGGTTCCTAGTGGACCGGGCCCTTCTGCCATGCGGTCGGCGTTTCAGCTTTGGTGCTTTCGGTTGGCGAGGCTTACCCCTCCGGGCCTTGGTGCGTAGCGGTAAGCCCCGACCTAGCCCGCCCGGGCGGCGGTGAGGTGGGCGTCGACGGCAACGACACCGTCAATGCCCTGGCAGAGGCCCACGATCACCGGGACGAGACGCGGTTCCGGAACGTGACCCCGCAGGGTGACAGACCCATCCTCGACCTCGACTGCGACAGTGCCTTCGTCCAGGCCAAGGATGCGCCCCAGGACGTCCTGCTCGACCTCGCCGAGGATCTCGTCGTCGGTGCGGATGAAGGCGTCGAGCAGGTCACTACGGCTGACGATGCCGGTGAGGAGCCCATCGTCGCCGACCACCGGCAGCTGCTTGACATGCCGCCTGCGGAGTTCCCGGGCGGCCCGGGGGATCGCCCAGTCGGCGCGAGCGGTGAAGACGGGGCTGCTCATGAGCCCTTCCGCAGTCCGGGCCCGGACCTTACCCCAGGCGCGCTCGTCGTTCCCGTCCTGCCCCTGCGGACCGGGCATGCCAGTCTCGTGCCGCAGCACATCGGACGCGGATACGACGCCGACGGGGGCGCCATCGGCGTCGACGACCGGGGCCGAGGCGATGTCGTTCGCGTCCAGCAGGGCGGCGACCTTCTGGAACGGTGTGCCGGGACGGAGGGTGACAACCTCCTCGGTCATCACGTCACCGACCGTGCGGCGGTGCAGCATGGCATTGCCCTCCTCCGCTGTGCGACGGGCCGCCACGGACGGGACCGCCCGGGCCGACGACGCGCAGCGCGCCGGCCTCCGCGGCCCTGCTGGTTCCTCTACGCGTCTTCCCTATCCATGACAGCACCCCGCCGGTCCTGCGACCAGTGACGTGCAACCTGGCCAGGGGAGGGCCGGGGGGCGGCCCCATGGCCAGCGGTGCCACCGAGTGCACGCTAGAGGCTGGCACCCCGACGTCGTGTCCGAGTCCTTCTGGAATTGTGCGGCGTAGTTGGCCGAGCAGGCCAAGTTGGGGGGCTCAGGCGACGGCACTGGCCGCTTGGAGGCCCTGCCACCTGGGGGCACCCTCGCGTCCATCAGCTCACAGCGACCGAAGCGACTGCGGCCCAGAGTTGGACGTACCGCCTGTTGCGGGCCAGGAGGCACCAGTGGCGAGTCGCTTTGGTCGCTGCCTTTGCTGCCCAGTGGCAGCGACTGAGAGGTCAGCGACCGAAGCGAAGCGACCCAGTAGGTGGGGCGCTTCCTCCGGCTCACTGGTAACAGAGCAGGTCAGCTGGCAGCGGGCGAAGGCACAGCGACTGAAGTTACTCAAGGTCGCTATATATGAGCCCAACCTGTGTGTGCGTGTGCGTCATAATTAGGAGACTTCAGTCGCTTCAGAGGTCGTTCGTTTCACCGGCGAAGTCTGTTTCATCCCAGCGAGTCGCAGTGTTGAGAAGTGACCACGGGGATGACGGTGTTTCTCGTGGGCAGCGCGACTGATGGGACGCCCGAGCACCTGTCTCATTCCGGGAAGTTCTGTCCCATCCCAAAGAATGGCCGTAACGGCGATCGCTCCCACTCCTGCTCCTGCCGATCCGACACTACAGAGGTGCAAGGTTCCCGTGAGGTGATTGAAGCGGCGTAAAATAGCTGAAAATGACCTCCTAGTCCGCGGGTTGCCGACGTTGATCGGGCGGAACTCGGACGCGCACCTTTCCGACTGGGGGAGTCGAGGTCGACCATCTGCATACGGCTACCAATCTGCGCCGGGGAGCCGGCCCAGCATCCGTCGACCGGCCGCAGCTAGGGAGCCAACCGACATCGACGTCGGGGGAAGAGCACCATTTCCTTCACGGGACCTGCCGCGGCCCGTTACGGTGGCGGCATGGCGAAAGAATTTCACGTCGAGCTGAGCGACGAAGCGCGCGCTTTTCCAGAGCCTCCTACGCGTCCCCGCCCTCGCGCACTCGAATGAGATCTTTGCCCTGAGCGTCGCCTTCGGCTTCCTGAATCTGTGCGGGTTAAACGCCAAGGTCTCCACCGACGCAGCCGGTGACCTTGTCGAGGAGACCCTCGCCGGCACTTTAGATATCCGCGAGATCGCGGCAACGCTGAAGAGCTGGACGAACTGACTACCGCACTCAGCACCTGACGCGCCGCCCCGGGCAGAGAGAGCCCCGGCATCCTCAGCGCCAACCGCATCTCCCTTGTGGAGCCGGGGATCGTGCTGGCCGCACTCGCCGCATTCCGGTCCTGCGCTACCTGGAACACGACGGCCATGTCCCCGTCTACGCCGGGCCAGCCGCGTCGCCGACGCTCTGGGCAGCTCCGCGACCGCGCTCGCAGCCGGCCGCCACGTGGTCATTTTGCGGCGAGGGGCGCATGGCCGCAGAAACGCCGCAGTAGCCTTCCACAGCGGCCCCGCTCGCCTGGCCACCGCCTCCGGCGACGCCCCGATCATTCCGATCGGCCAGGCCGGTGCCCGCCGGATCACCTCCGGCAGTCGTGCCAAGCAGGTGGCCGGGCTCCTCACAGCCCCGCCCGACCGTCGGTGCCCCCGCCAGCTGCCGCTCGAAATCGCTTCAGCGAGCGCCGCCGCGCACCACGCCGTCACCTGGCCTGGCGCACCACCGCCCAACACCTCGGCGAGCCCGCTGCGCTCGCGGCCTGACGGACACCGCGTGACCTGCCTGACCAGCGGGGAAGTGCACCGCACGTCGGGCGGAGCGGCGACCAGGCGTCGACCTGGCCCGCATCGCGCTGCGGGCAGTAACGGAAACGGCGCGCAGAACAGCGACGGCCAGAAGACGAACCAGAAGCCGAGGGGTGTCGGGATCGAGCACCGGCCCACGAGCGAGCGGCGAACCGCAGCACCAGCAATTTCGCATGGGGACGCGGAGACACGGCTTCGTGTCTCAGCAGAACAGACCGGGGAGGGTTCCGATGACCGTGCCGATGAAGATCAGGAGTAGCCCGAGAGCCTCCTCGCGTAACCCGTCGACAGATTCCTTCCGCTGCGCGGCGATCTGCCGGGTGACCAACTCATACAGGTGCCGGTCGGTATCTCGGCCTGCGGCTCGGCCGCGGTCGACCGCTTCCCGAAGTGCGCGAACTTGGTCGGTCAACCGTTCGAGCTGCTGATTGTCCGAGCCGGGGCGAACGTCCATTGTCGGGTCGTACGCCGTGCCAGTGACGTTGACGGACGGCACTTGGACCTGAGCGTTCCTCTCCGCGGAAATCCTCCAGTGCCAAGGCAACGCCACCGCCTTCAAGAGCTCCCGCAGGTGCCGCTCTGCTGCCGCCACTTCTGCAACATCTCCTGGAAGGTCACAACCACGCCCAGGGCCACTGTTACGAGGCCGGCGCCCGGCCACCACCCACTCTCACACCACATGCCGCTGACTGTAGAAGCCGGTGCGCCCCACCGCCGTCCGGCGCGTACGGCCATGTGCCGAGAGCCGTCGCCGCTGCGAAGCGTGGGCAAGCCCTGATACCCAGGATGATGTCCCGCCGAGTTGTGTAGCCGGTCGAGGGCCGTGAACGTGCGGGTGGGCGACCGAGATCTGCCTGATCCGCCGGCCGTTGAGCCAACGGGCGATACGGAGACAGATGGTGCAGGCCAAAAGACAGCGAAACGCGAATCTCGTGGCCCTCCGGGTGGAACAGCCCAATGGTGTCAAGCACGAACCCTGATGGAAGTTCGACTTGGTGGGGGCGGCCTTAGTGCGTTCTGCGTACGCTGCGGTGACGGGCCGTGCCACCACGACGACTTCGTCAGCGCGACCGGGGACGGCAGAGCTTGCCGGTGTACCAAGCATTGCGGATCTGCGAAGTGGTACCGAGCTGAGTTGTACCGGGGTCAACACAGTGCTTGGTGTCCCACACATTGATCCGGTCGATCTTGATCTGGATTCTAGAACCGTCATTGGTGCAGTGGTTGTAGAAGGCAAGGTGGCCTCTGGTGAAATACCCGCAGGGATCCGGCGCAGGCACCGCCGCAACCGCGGGCGCAGCAGCAGCCGCTGGAGCGGTAACACCCAGCAGGAGCGCGGTAAGGGCGAGAGGAACCAGTCGTCGTGTACCCATGAGGAGAAGGTACCCATACAGCGCAATAAATGAAACGAAAGGACGCAATACGGCCGAATCGCAGCTGGCCGCTTGGGCGGACCCGAGGGGCAGGCGAGCCCGGTTCACGGACATCGGGCACCTCGAGTTCGGCCTGTAGATCTCCAGCAGCAGGGGCCCGAACCGCCTTCTGGGTGGCCCTTAGGGAATAGAACCCGCCCCATACCAGACAGCTCTGGTGCTGCGGCTCACCCAAAGGACCCGAAGTTCTGACCCGGATTGCTCACCGTGCCCAGCCCTCGTGCGGAATCCTGGCTGGCAGTACCACGTTCCACTGCCCCCCGCTCTCCCGTGCCGCCCCTGCGCCACAGTGCAAGCAAGCACGCGCCGATCACAGCTGCGACCACAACCACTAAGCAAACAATGACGCTCATGCGCCCCCCGTTCATCTGACGGAACCCTGTGGCACCATCTTGATCTGCACATTCTGCGGGACCGCTTCCTCGAGGGCAACGGGCATTCACATCGCCACGTTCGGCATCACCGTCCCCATAATCTGGCACTCGTAGGAGAACCCGCTCCCCGTGCAGGACGACCTCAAGGTCGCGGGCGGTGCATTGGTCGTGCACCCCCGGGAAGCGTCCGGTGTTGTTCGAAACCCCCTGCCGAACCTAGTACGCGATCCGGCCCATTCTGCAGCCAGCTGCAGTACCACCCTGTGGTGAATCTGCGACCAAAGTACCTGTCGGTCCCTCGCCTCGCCGATGCCGAACTCCTGGGTCACCGCGGACTCCGCCTCTGCTGCCAGTCGAGTCCCGGCCCGGCGTGTTGCTTGTGTAGCGGATCGCCCCGGGGGCGAACAGCGCCTTGCTGCAATCGATTTGCCCAACGGCTGGGGTGGGATGGGGCTGGATGCGCCGGGGCGGCTACCGCCCGCCGGGTGAGCGCCGGGTGAGCCGTGACATGGCATGAGCGAGCGCTGTTGGAGTAGTACTCCAACAGCGCTTCGCCATCTGGCCTGGTCAGGGGCATCGTCGGGAGTGTAGTGGGCTGATGGCGTGTCAGGGGCGGTCGTGCAGGACTGCCCCTCCAACGAGCTGTGGAACACCCGCTTCCTGGACGCCGCCGTGGCCCGGCTCCGCGCCGAGGGCCACGACATCGAGGACGAGGACGCGGCCCGTCTCTCCCCACTCAAGGACCGGCACATCAACTTCCTCGGCCGCTATGTGTTCAACATCAGGGCCAGCGGCCCCGGCCAGGGTCCTGCGCTCCTACCGTGATCCGGACGCGCCCGAGAACGGTGACGAGGAGGGGTAGCCCCTGGAATGTGTGGCCGAGTCCTGTCCGCCTACGGGGTGGTGCGGTACGGGGGAGCCAGCCATCACGCTCTCCCCGCCGGCCCCGGGGCTCCAGGTCAGCCAGTCGTGATGGCGAAGGGCCCGTTGTTTGCGAAGACGAGCTTGGCGAAGTTCTCGCCGATGCGGCGGTGTCCTTCGGGGCTGGGGTGGAGCGCGTCCGGCAGGGGGAACTCGTCGTGGTCGATCTCGCCGTAGAGGTCGAGTCCGTCGAGGTAGTGGAGGTTGGGGTCCTCGGCGGACCGCTGCTTGACGATGTCGGCCAGGACGTCGCGGATGATCGTGAGCGTCAGCCGTCCGGCGGCGGTCTCGGCCGGATCACCGGTGGCCTTGAACTTTAGGGTTCCACTGGAGAGGTCCGGCATGAGAGGCCCGGGGGTGTTCTCGTGGGTCGGACACAGGACTGGAGAGACCAGGAGCAGGGGGGTCGTGGGGTGGCCCTCGCGGATGGTGTCGAGGAAGCCGTGGATGGCGGGGGCGAAGGCGCGCAGGCGCATGGCGTCGCTGTTGACGACGTTGATGCCGAGCTTGAGGCTGATCAGGTCTGAGGGGGTGTCGCGCATCGCGCGGGCGATGAACGGGTCGACCAGTGCGCTGCCGCCGAATCCGAGGTTGATCAGCTCCACATCGCCCGCGGAGGCGGCCAGGGCGGGCCAGATGGTGCTGGGGGAGACGGCGTTGGATCCGTGGCTGATGGAGCTGCCGTGGTGCAGCCACACCCGGTGCCCCTTGTCCGGGGCCGGCTCGACGGGGGCGTCGGTGCGCAGGGCGATGACCTCGGTGATCTCCGCGTGCGGGAGCCAGATCTCGATGTCCTTCTCGTCGGCGGGGAGGTCGGTGAAGTGGGCGGTGCCGGCGGGGCCCGGGGTGAATTCCGCGGTCTGGGTCTGCAGGTCGGTGATGGTGCGCAGGTTCCCGCCGTCCACGGTGGCCTGGGTGGTGAGGCGGCCATCGACCAAGAGGTCGTAGACGCCGTCCGGCGGGGGCGGGAAGCCCACATAGACGCGCTTGGTGGGCAGGGTGTCCAGGTTGATGGTGGTGGCGCTGGTACGGAAGGCCAGCCGGACGCCGGAGGGCTGGGCCTCGGCCACGGCCAGCCGGTCGTCGGGGATCTGGCGGCGCGCCCAGGCAGGCAGCCGGTGCGGCAGCAGGCCGTGGGCAGTCTCTTCCACGTCAAGGTGTCCGCGCAGGAAGTCGGCGGTGATAGGGGTGGTGATCAGATTCTGTTCGGTGCTCATTACCTCAAACCTTTTTTATACGAGGGCTCGGGTCGCAATGGGAAGCCGTCGCGGGTGACGCGGCCGGTCAGGGGGTCGACCGGCTCCGCAATGCGGTGTCGAGGCAGTCCAAGGTCCAGGCCCAGGACTGCTGCGCGGCGATGTCGGTGTGGTCGAAGCCGCCGGCTGCCTCCAGAGAGGCATAGCCGTGGAAGACGCTGCCCAGCATGCGGACCGCGTGCGTCTGGTCCGGCTCAGCCAGGTCGTAGCCGCGCAGGATCGCCCGTGTCATCTGCGCGTGCCGGACGCCGGCGCTGGCCGCGGCGGTCTGCGGATCGAGCCGATACCGCGCTGCTTCGTACCGGCCGGGGTGAGCCCGGGCGTAGTCCCGGTAGGCGTTCGCGAAGGCCGTCAGGGCGTCCTTGCCCGCGCGCCCGGCCACGGCGTCGGCGACCCGGTCGGCGAGTTCCTCCAGCGCGAACAGCGCGATCCGGGTCTTGAGGTCGTGGGAGTTCTTCACGTGCGCGTACAGGCTCGCCGGCTTCACGTCGAAACGCCGGGCGAGCGCGGACAGGGTCACCTGATCGAAACCGGCCTCATCGGCGAGTTTCGCACCAGCGAGCGTCAGCCGCTCCGGGCTCAGTCCTACCCGAACCACAATCATCCCCTACTCTCGGTATGCCTATGGCTAGTACCCGTTTACCTATACCCTATAGGTAAACGGGTATTGCCTAAGGTTGGCGCACCTCTGCCGAAGGGGGTGAGTGCGACGGCGGGGCCGGCGAACCCGCACGGGCGCCGCACCTTGTGAGCAAGATCAAACAGGACGGCCCGGTGACCGCGAAGCGCCGTTTCGGTTCGCGGAGAAACCTCCCCGAGCGACGCAGGCCACGTCGAGCGCCCCCCTGCCCGCGCTGCCGGGCCGAACCCGGCTCACCGCGCCGCGCGCTCAGGCGCGGTCGCCGGCACCCACCACACCGGCCGCTTCACCCACGTGTCCCGACTCGCCAAGCTCCTGCGCGTGCCCGCCCCGCCGACCGCGGCCTCGGCCAGCCGTGGCGCCCCGGCACCCCCGTCCCGCTCGCCCTTGCGCCGGACACCCCGACCACCGACATCCAAAGTAGGCCGCGATGTGTCGCCAGCCGGCACGTGAACAGGAAGATGCTCAACCGGTGCGCGGGAGCGCGAACATCATCCCCGCCGTCGGCCACACCTTGCCAACAACCCCTCGTCGACCGGCTGCCTGCTTCTTCGCCACCACCCCTGCAGCCTGACGCGCAACGTCATCGCACCACACCGAAAACGCCGCCGTCCGCTCCCGTCCGCTCCTGGCCGGTGACGGCCAGGCTCAGGACGTTTCGGGCACCGCCTGGGCCAGCGGTCCAAGGTCGCCGTACAGGGCAGCGTGCAGCGCGGCGGCCAGCTCGCGAGCCCGCTCCTTCCCTCCACGTCGTACAGGACGAAGTGGACCGGCCCTGCGGAGGAGTCCGGGCGGATCTGGCGGGAGCGACCGGACGAAGACAGGCATTGAGGAGAATGACGAGCCCCATTTCAAGATCAACTCAAAAGAGGGTGGTCACCGTGACCGACCGCTGTTCCTGGGCGCGGTGCCGGTGCTGGACCAGGCCGTGCAGCACACCGCCGACGACGTAGGCGGCGATGGTCAGTACCGAGAGCCAGGCGATCATGCCCGCCTCGGCCCAGGTGCCGTCGGTGGCGGCTCAATGGTGCCGTCCAGCCGTGCCCGCGCCGACCCGCTCTGCGTCTCGCCTCGGCCCTCCATGGCCGTCACCGTGCCGTCAGGACGGCGGCACCGTGCCAGCAGGACGGCGGCGGGCCTGCAGGCTGCGGCCGGCGTGGCGGGGCACCGAGTGTCTGGGGTCGCGTCATTCGGCACTGGGGCACAGGGCGCGGTCCACAAGCCCGCGGACGGCCCGCTCGGCGGCGAGCAGCTGCTCGCCGCCGCCGGTGCCGTTGGCGACGACGACGACTGAGCGGCGCCCGTCTGCGGTGAAGCCGGTGCGCACCGTGAATCCCTCCAGGTCCCCTCCGTGGCCCCAGGTGTCGCCGCCGCAGGTCAGCGGCTGCTGCATCAGTCCGAGGCCGTACCGCAGGCCGGGGAACCCCACTTGGAAGTTCTCGCTGACGGACACGGTCCTGCGCATCTCCGCGAGCTGGGCGGGAGGCAGCAGGCGCCCGCCGAGCAGGGCGGTGAAGAAGCGGTCCACGTCGCGTTCGGTGCCGACGAGGGCAGCGGCCGCGTCCGCTTGGGAGATGTTCCTGGCCGTGGTGTCGGTCCAGGTGACCGAGCCGGGGAACAGGTGGTAGGTGTGGGCATGCGGCGGCTTCAGGTACGGGTCGTCGCCGGGGGCGTAGGTGCCGGTCAGGCCGAGCGGCCGGATGATGCGGTCACGTACCTCCTCGGCCCAGGGCCGCCCGGTGGCCTTCTCGATGATCATCCCGGCGAGGACATAGCCGGTGTTGGAGTAGTTCCAGTCGGGCTTGGGGGCATCGGCCGGTGCGGGTGGGAAGTCCGGTCGGTGGCGCACCGCGCCGGCGACCAGCTGCTCGGGGTCCCAGTGGTCAAATCTTGTCCGCTCGAAATCGGCTGCGGTGTTCCCAGTGTCCTCTTCGGGACCGTAGTTGTGGATGCCGCTGGTGTGCTGCAGTAGGTTCCTGACGGTGATGAGGCTGCCGTCGTTGCCGTTGCCGCTCACCACACCCGGCAGCCATCGCTCGACGGTGTCGTCCAGGGACAGGCGGCCCTCGGCGACGAGTTGCAGCACCACGGTGGCCACGAACGTCTTGGTGACGCTGCCGATCCTGAACTCCGCCTCGCGCGGCACAGGGCGGCCGGCGTGCAGCTCGGACTCACCCGCTCGGGCGTGTACTGTGCGGGCGCCGTCGCGCACCTGCACTGTGATGCCGACGAACCCACCCTCTGCAAGGACGCGGGCCGTTTCGCGTTGGAGCTGCCGGGAGGTGAGCCGGCCGTCCGCGGAGGCCGCGGTGTCCGCGGACGTCGGGTGGGGAGCGGCCGCAGCACCAGGCGCGAGTGCCGTGGACGCAACGGCGGCAGCGAGGAGAGCGGCGGTGGCAAGGCGGGCCCGCGAGGTCTTCTGTATTGCCTTCATGCCCTCACACTCTGCCGGGGCGGGTCGGCTGCGCCCATGACGGCAGCCTCCGGAACGGGTGTGGGGATACCTCCAGGATTCAGGTCGGGCCAGCCGGTAAGGGACGTCCGGGACGGGCCGGGGGAAGGACACATACATCGCGCGGGCGGAAGGCCACGAAGGGGACACCCGGGACGCAGGCGACTACGACTACTGGCGGCCACTCACCTCCGCTGAGACTTAGCGGTCACGAAACGTCGCTGACATTGCTCGGCAGGGCCTGCGCCTGCCGCCCGGGCCACGTCCACACGCGCCTTAAAGTTCACTCCGCAAGGGTTAAAAACCGGCCGCCCGTGCCCGAAGGTGACGCGCCGTCCCTCTCCTGGACGAGTCCGCGCCCACCGCTCCCCGTTCCTACCTCCTGTGGGTGACGCCGTGTCAGTGGAGCTCCCTACCGTCCGAATCGTTCCCCCGCGCCCCGACGGCGCCCCGACGAACATGACCTGGGAGCGTCGTGACGTCGTCATGACCAAGTGGCGCGACGGCTCGATCAACTACGAGCAGTGTGGCGTCGAGTTCCCCGGCTTCTGGTCGGTGAACGCGGTCAACATCGTCACCAGCAAGTACTTCCGCGGGGTCGTCGGCACCCCGCAGCGCGAGTCCGGTCTGAAGCAGCTCATCGACCGGATCGTGAAGACGTACACGAAGGCGGTTGAGGAGTACGGCTACTTCGCCTCGCCCGCCGACGCCGAGATCTTCGAGTGGCTTCGCTGATGAAAACGGGTTCTGGCTCACTTTCCGTGGAGTCGAGTTCTCCCGCAAATTTCTCACCAGCACCGTGGTCTCCACTGTCTGGCTATGCTCGACTCCGAACTGCTGCAGCACCCGGTCGGGAGGCCCTGTTACATCGGCGCTGCCTGGACCAGGTCGGCCAACAGCGCTGCGAAGAGGTGTGGGCGGCTGAAGTATCCGACGTGTGACGTGGCCAGGGTGCGGACGTCGAACGGGTTTTCCGGGTTCAGTTCGTCGGCCTTGCGGACCATGTAGTCCTGGACGGCCGGGGGGATGCTCAGGTCTTCGGTGAGGCGTACGAAGGTGTGGGGGACCCTACCCCATCGCCCCGCCAGGGCCACCGCTCCTTCCTCCAGTACCGCGTAGTTCTCGTCCGGGTCCATAGAGTCGAGCAGCATCCGGAACTGGTGGTCGGTGGAGTCGGCCATGACGGCGGTCTTGAGCTGCGCGAACAGTACGGAGTCGGTCTGAGCGGCACGCCAGTTGAGCCGTACCACTCCCTGATTCCCTGGGTGCGGCACGGTGATGCGTGCTGCTGCGGCGTCCAGCAAGTTGTCGTCGAGGACGTCCCACTTCTCGGTGACCATCGCTGGGTCACTGAGGCAGACCGCGGAGAGATAGACGACGCGGTCGAGGAGTTCGGGCACGGCGTTCGCGACGGCGGTGACGGTCAGGCCGCCGAAGCTGTTGCCTGCCAGGACCAGGGGCCCGAGCGGGGCGAGCCGGTGCAGGACGTCCACCACGTGGCGCACGTTGTCCCGCAACGTGACGCCTCGCATCGGGGAGGGCGCGGTGGCCAGTGCTGCAAGGTCCTGCGGCTGGCGGTAGTAGGCGGCCGGGTGATCGGCGTGGTCGCCGTGACCGGGCAGGTCTACGGCGTACGAACGGTGCCCATGGAGGGCCAGCTCGTTCTGCAGCGGCCCCCAGGCACGGGCATTGCCGGACCCGCCGGGAACAAATACGAAGGTGGGGTGTGCGGTGATGCGCATGAAGGAATCCTCGTCATCCTGAGGCGAACGGTGAACAGTGCGCGGATGACCAGGTGCCGACGGAACGCTCGGGTCAGCACCGAGTCCGAGTCACCGAACGGATGCGCAGAGACTGCCAGTTGTGCAGGACCGAGTACATGATCGAGACCATAGGTCCCGGCCCGGTACGCCAACCAACGAATTATCGACCGCCCGTGAGGAGTCGTGTTCTTGCGATCTGGGAACGTCGGGCTGCTGACGGGGGAGAGCTCTCCCCTTCCGGCTGATCACGATGCGGTTACGACGGAGAGGTTCTTCAAGACCGGCATCACACGAGAGCCGAAGACCGCACCTGTACGAAGTGAATGGCGGGATAGACCCGCCCCACCTTTCAGGAGCGCCCTGTAGCGAGCACCGCAGACGAGCCCGAGTAGACCCTTGACCGGGACGAGCAGTCCCCTCCGTGGACTCCTCCATCACCCCCTCCGCGCTCCGTCACCAAGGGCCGGGCGTTGCCGCAGGTCAGGCCCGGCGGAGCTGACAAGCCGGCTGATCGTGTCCCACAGTGTCTGATGTATGTGATCAGTCGCCGAAGCCTTGGCCGAAACCGCGGAGCACGGGGTCGAGCTCGGCCGCAGCAGCGCAGAGGGAGCAGAGCCGGACGCCCGGCTGCTCGGCAACCTCCAGGGCGCGCTCCAGCCGAGCCGGGGCGCATAATTCGGGGCCTCGGCGCAGTCGACAGAGTGGACGATGCCCTGGGCGAGGCCACGGCCAGGACCAGCCTTCCGCGGGACCCAGCCGGACAGGCGGCGCAGGCCGAGCGCCTCAGCGATCACTGAGGGCGGCGGGAGCGGGATCGGCGGGACCGAGCTGTAGTCGAGGTCGTTGACGGACCGAAACCATCGCTGGCGTCTCCACCCAGACCCGGTACTCCGCCGCCACGACGCCGCTGTTCTACTGGTGAAGAGGTGGTATTTCAGCCGTGCGCCATTCGGTCACCCCAGACTCGCGCCCCTGGCGATGAGCCCACTGCCGGGCAGAGGTCGGGACGGGCCGACACGACTACCGTCGCTCGGGCCTCGCCCAGCCTGGCGAGGCCCGAGCCAGCAGGCTGATGCCGATGGCCAAGTCGAGACACAAGAAGGCCGGAGCCGGAGAACGTCCGCCGTCATTTCAACCCCTCGTCCGACGCCATCGCAAAAATCACTCACTGGTCTCCTCGCGCCGGGCGGCAGCAGGCGTTGATCGCGACGCCTGTTACGAGGCGGCGTCCGCCCACAGGTCGGTGCTCTGGGCACCGATGAGAGCGCTGATGCGGGTGAGTACGTCGCTGACCGGCTGTGGGTCGAGCCGGCGTCCGTCACGCAAGCGCAGTGCGACCCTCCTTGGCGCCGATGACGGCTTGATAAGGAACCAGGCGGGCCTCTCGGAAACGGGCGCCCAGGCTGCCGCGTTCCGGTCCCGCGACCTGGGCACGCAGTCCGAGATGGGTGCATCGCTCGGCGAGTGCTACGGCGTTCGGCAATTCGGTGTCGGAGATCGGGAGAATAACCAGCTGAGTAGGGGCGAGCCAGGCGGGGAAGGCGCCGCCGTGCTGTTCGATGAGATGGGCGACGGCACGTTCCACACTGCCGATGATGCTGCGGTGGACCATGACCGGGCGGTGTTTGGCGCCGTCCGCGCCGATGTAGTGCAGGTCGAATTGCTCGGGCTGGTGGAAGTCGACCTGGACGGTGGACAGGGTGGACTCCCGGCCGGCACCGTCGGTGACCTGGACGTCGATCTTGGGGCCGTAGAAGGCCGCTTCTCCCTCAGCTGCCTCGTAGGGCAGGCCGGAGCGGTCGAGGACGTCGGTCAGCAGGGCGGTGGACCGCTGCCACTTCTCGGGTGCGGCCACGTACTTGCCGCCGGGGCCCGGGAGGGAGAGCCGGTACCGGGTCGGGGAGATGCCGAGCGCCTTGTACGCCCGGCGGATCATCTCCAGCGCCGCCTGTGCCTCCCCGGCGACCTGGTCCAGGGTGCAGAAGATGTGCGCGTCGTTGAGCTGGATCGCCCGCACCCGGGTCAGCCCGCCGAGCACACCGGAGAGCTCGGAGCGGTACATGCCTCCCAGTTCGGCCATGCGGAGGGGCAGTTCGCGGTAACTGTGGGAGCGGGAGCGGTAGATCACCGCGTGATGGGGGCACAGGCTCGGCCGCAGGACGACCTGCTCACCGCCGAGGTCCATCGGGGGGAACATGTCGTCGCTGTAGTGCGCCCAGTGGCCCGAGATTTCGTACAGTTCCCGCTTGCCGAGGACCGGTGAGTACACGTGCTGGTAGCCCGCCCGCAGCTCGGCGGTACGGATGTACTCCTCCAGGGTGTGCCTCACGGCCGCGCCGTCGGGCAGCCAGAACGGCAGGCCGGCGCCGATGAGCGGGTCGGTGTCGAACAGGCTCAGTCCCCGGCCGAGCTTGCGGTGGTCGTGCACGGTGGTCATCGCGGTCTCCCTTGCTGGTTGCGGAGCAAGTGACCGGGCCTACGACGAAGCCCCGGGGCACTTGCCCAGGGGCTTCGGATCAGATCATCTGTCAGCGCGCCGGGACACTCTCCGGCGTCGTCGTCATAGCAGCGCGCTTCATGCCGCAGACGTTAGCAAGGACGTAGCGACGTCCACACGGTCATTCCTCGTCATGTCCGAGCTGCGAGGTAGTGGGTCCAGCTGTCGTTGGCGTACCCGGCCCGTATCTCCGCTGTGGCGGGGCTGAGGCCATGGACGCAGACTTCGACCGCACCGAGATCTTCGGCCCGATTAATGGAACGCGCTGCAACGCCGCGTTCGCGTGTTCTCCTGGCTGCTGCTCGACGTGGACGCGGCCGCGGAGCTGCCGCTCGTCCCAGCCTTGCCTGCGGGTATGAGTACCCGGGGGACGACAGCTGCGCTGAGAACGATCTGCGGAGCGTGGGCCGCAGCCGCCCGTCCTGTCTGAAAGGCGGCCTTCCGCCAGACCGTACGACGACAAGCCGGGCACAGCACGCTGCCCCCAGCCGAACGGGGGTGTCAGCCGCCCGCCAGGGGAAATCGTGCTCCGGCCCGGACGGACGCGTCTGTGGCCAGTAAGCCCGGTTGTGAGTCGAGAGGACATGAAGCCTTCAGTCGCTGACCGGAGCGTCGCTGTAGACCTGCAGCTCAGAGCCGGGACACATATCAGAACAGGGACTGAAGCTCGCAACAGGGAGGCACATGTGGGCATGTGGTCGTCGGCGCGTTCACCTGCTGGTTCCACGCGAGCGGTCTCCAACCCACCTCTATGGTGGCGGCCTTCACGCGAACGGTTGGACCACCGGCTTGGCGCCGGAGTCGTGGACCATTTCAGCAAGCTGGATGAGGAAGCCGCACGGAGTAAGAACTCCTAACGAAATGATCTTCGAGGTGGTTGGATCACTTCTGGACCGTTGATCGGAGCGTGGGGTGGCTCGGCCGAAGCCGTGGGAAGTCGATGACGAGTTGTGGGCGGTGATCGAGCCGCTGCTGCCCAGGGTCGAGCGTCGGGCCCGGCATCCGGGACGGAAGCGGCATCCGGACCGGCTGGTGTTCCAGGGCATCCTGTTCGTCCTGCATACCGGGATCGCATTGGAATACCTGCCGCAGGAGCTCGGCTTCGGCTCGGGGATGACGTGCTGGCGGCGCCTGGCCGAATGGACCGAGGCCGGCATGTAGCCCCGGCTTCACGAAACGCTCTTGGCCAAGCTCCGCAGCGCGGATGCCCTGGACTTCTCCCTGACGGCGGTCGACGGCTCCCCCATCAGAGCGCTAAAAGGGGCTCCAAGAGGGGACGATGCCCCGTCGACCGGGGCAGGACGGGCGGCAAGCACCACTTGATCACCGATGCCACTGGCGTCCCGCTCGCCGTCACCCTGACCGGCGGCAACCGCAACGACGTCACCCAGCTCATCCCCCTGCTCCAGGCAGTGCCGCCCGTGCGGGGCAAACGCGGCCGACCCCGGCGCCGCCCCGACGTCGTGCTCGGTGACCGCGGCTACGACGACGACAAGTACCGCCGCCTCGTCCGCGCGCTGGGAGTGAAGCCACTGATAGCGCGACGCGGCCTCGAACACGGCTCCGGTCTCGGCACTCAACGCTGGGTAGTCGAGCGAGCCTTCGCCCACCTGCACTGGTTCCGCCGCCTACGAATCCGCTGGGAGATACGCGACGACATCCACAAAGCCTTCCTCACCCTGGGATGCGCACTCATCTGCTGGCGACGCCTGTCACAGCAGGCCCGAGCCCTCGCCCTCCCGCAGTAGCCATTCCCGGACCGAAGGAGCTCGGTCAAGGAGCCGCCTGACCTGCATCCCCTCTTCGCGTGAGGTCACCCTCGGCAGCGGGGTGAAGTCGTCGGGAATCACATCCAGCAGGCTCAGCACGCGGTCTCCCGCACGCAGAGTGATCAGCAATTCGCACCGCACGTGACGTGGAACGTCCGGGCGGTGGGAGAGGCTGTGCCACAGGACCGGCCACAGGTAGTGGGTGCCGTCGGGCGCCGCATTCGCTCGCACCCACGCCGGGTCCAACCGCTGGCTCAGGCCGAGGTCACCCGCCTGCTCCTCCAGTCTGAACAGCGAGGCCGATTCGATGACCTTCACCGCGAGGCAGCGGCTGTTCGAAGTCCATCACCCCATGCTGCGCGACAGCACCCCACGCCCGGCAGCCGACCCCAAAGAGTCATTCGGTTAGGAGTTCTAAGACGCCCCTGGATACGGCCTCAGAGTTACCAGCCGTACTGGCGACAACGGTCACGGACGAGCCGGGGCGCCCCCACCCGCATCGGATGGGGCGTCCCGGCTCGTCCGCGCGCACCTGCGTTCACTCCTCCTCGATGCCCAACAACTCAATGAAGGCCGCGGCCGCCGGAGTCCGGCTCTCCCGCCCCCAGACCACGAACTCGGCGCGGGCTGGTGCGTCCGTGACCTCGATCGTGACCATCCCGGCCATGCCCGCGACGTACGCGGGCGGAAGTAGGGCCACGCCCAGGCCCGCGCCGACCAGACGGGCCAAGTAGTCCGCGTTGGTCACCTCGAAGGCGACCTCGCGAGTGAGTCCGGCGGCGGTGAAGGCCAGATCGGACTGGGCCCTGCCGGCGGTCTTCGCCGGGAGGTCCACGAACACCTCGGAGGACAACCGACGGAGGTCGACCGAGGTCTCGCCGGCGAGCGGGTGGTCCGGGGCGACCACGGCGACCAGCCGCTCCCGGGCCAGTTCCCGGGCCATGACGCCCCGAGGTCGGGCCGTGACCGGGATGCCGAGAAAGGCCACTTCGATCTCGCCCTGCCTGACCCGCTCGACGAGCTCGTCGCTCGCTCCCACACTGAGACTGATCCGGGCCTTCGGATGACGCTGGTGGAAGTCTCTGAGGACGGCGGGAATGTCCACGGCAGCGACAGTGGGGATCAGCCCCACCGCGAGGCGTCCGCGCACCTCCCCGACGGACGCCGCGACTTCGGCGGCGGCCCGCTCCGCCGCATCCAGGCACTGGCGGGCGGAGGGCAGGAAGGCCGCGCCCGCCGGGGTCAACCGGACTCGGCGGCTGGTGCGTTCGAAGAGCCGCGCCCCCAGTTCCTTCTCCAGGCGCGCGATCTGGTGGCTGAGCGCGGACTGGACCACGAGGCAGCGTTGGGCAGCCCTCGTAAAGCTGTTCGTCTCGGCCACGGCGATCACGTACCGCATCTGCTGGAGCTCCATGGATCCATCGTGATTCGAGATCGATCACGTGACAAGCATGTGTTGGACTCATTGGTACCCCCGGCGCGAGACTCGTGAGGACCGCACACAGCAGGAACGTTTTCGGAGCAACTCTGCCGAGCGGGCCCGCGATCGGGCCCCACCGGCATGCCCTAAGCCGCTCCTGCGCTGCCCCCTTCCCTACCTCCGCACCTGGGCGCACACCGCCGAGGCATGCCTGCGCGCGGCCTCGCGCCCGTGACACCGAAAGGACGAGCGACCGCCATGAGCACCACGCCACCGCGTTCCGAGACAACCGTCGCCGACATCTGGGTGGACCCCTGCTGCCCCTGGGCGTGGATCACCTCACGCTGGATGCTGGAGGTGGAGCAGGCCAGACCGCTGGAAACTCGTTTCCACATCATGAGCCTGTCGGTCCTCAACGAGGGCCGCGAGGTCCCGGAGAAGTACCGCCAGGGCATGATCGACGGCTGGGCCTGCGTGCGCGTGTGTGTCGCGGCACAGCAGCGGCAGGGCAACGAGATGCTGCGCCCCCTCTACAACGCCATGGGACGTCTGATCCACCGCGAGAAGGTCGGGATCGGCCACGACATGATCCGCGCCGCCCTGGAGGAGGCGGTTCTGCCCGCCGACCTGGTCGAGGCCGCGGAGGACACCTCCTGGGACGAGCCGCTGCGGGCCGAGCACCACGAGGGGATGGACCCTGTCGGTTCCGAGGTCGGCACCCCAGTGATCCACGTGCCCGGACCGGAGCGGAAGCCGCTGGCGTTCTTTGGCCCCGTTCTCACCCCCGCCCCCCGTGGCGAGGCCGCCGGAACGCTCTGGGACGGCGTGCTGGCCGTGGCGAGCATCGACGGTTTCTTCGAGCTGAAGCGCGGCCGCGACCGCGCCCCGATCTTCGACTGAGCCGGCCGGACGGATGTCGCGAACCACATTGATTCCCGCGGGATTTGAGGCAAGATGAAGAACAGACAGAATGTACTGACGGCGGCCCTGACCGGCCTGGCTCCGGCGGTCTGGGGCAGCACCTACCTGGTGACCACCGAGCTGCTGCCCCCGGACCGGCCGCTTCTGGCGACAACCATGCGGGCCTTGCCCGGCGGCCTGGTCCTGCTGGCCCTCGGCCTGAAGCTTCCCGTCGGCATCTGGTGGTGGCGCGCGCTGGTGCTGGGCATTCTGAACATCGGCGCCTTCAACTTCCTGCTCTTCTTCGCCGCCTACCGGCTGCCGGGCGGCATCGCCGCCATGATCATGTCGGCGCAGCCCATGTTCGTCGTGATCCTCGCCGCCCTCTTCCTCGCTGAGAGGATCAGAGCCATCCACGCCCTGGCCTGCGCAATGGGCACCGGGGGCGTGGTGTTGCTTGTCTTCAGGGGCACGGCGTCGCTCGACACCATCGGAGTCCTCGCCGCAGTCGGCGGAGCGCTGTGCATGGCCTCGGGCATCACCCTGACCAAGCGGTGGGGCCGGCCGGAGGGCGTGGGTCTGCTCACGTTCACCGGGTGGCAACTCACGGCGGGCGGTCTGGTCCTGCTGCCGTTCTGGCTGTGGCTGGAAGACCTGCCAAACGGTCTCACCGGCTCCAACGTCATCGGGTTCGCCTATCTCATCATCCTGGGCGCGGTCCTGAGCTACATCGTCTGGTTCCGAGGCATCGAACGCCTGCCAGCCGTGGCGGTCTCCTTCCTGGCCCTGGGCAGCCCGATCGTGGCGACCCTGCTGGGTTACCTCTTCAAGGACCAGACGCTGTCCGCCCTCCAAATTGTCGGCATGGTCGTCATCTTCCTGGCGGTTGTGCTCGGCCAGCCGCGCCCACCCAAAATACCCAGAACGAAGTCCGAGGAGACCCCCTCGGCTCCACCCCGCACCCTCGTCTCGCCCTCCCCGACCAACCCGGAGCCTGTCACACAGCCAAGTTCGCGGGCGCGTGGCCGAATCTGATCACGGATCGCCTCTGCGGCCGCTTCATGGTCCCAGGTTGGCGACACCGGCTCGATAACCCCTTCCACGATCTGGGCGCGGTCACCCTTAATGCGTTGGACCGCGTACTTCAGGGCACGCTCCGGGTCCACGCCGGCGTTGTAGTCGGCAGGCGCAGTCGTCATGCGACATCCTTCCACTGAGCAACTGCCAGGCTGGCCAGTTGAGTAGTCCACCTGTTCGACTGGATTTGCTGTCAGACTTGCGGCTAAGGACGTCGCCCATGCACGCACGCCGCCCTAACCCAGTTTTAGTCGATTTGCCTCCAGCAACGGTGCCGATACCGGCCGGCTGCCGTCCTAAGCGCTCACGCCGAACCCCCTCGCTGCTCGCGGTCTGGGGGGCAGCGGCCGTCAGGGCCGCTCGCCGACGGGGACATGCAGCCATAACGACGGCTTGGCGTGGTGGGAGAGGCTGCCCGTAAGGGCTTGACCTGGTGAATCGCCTGAGCCGTATGGGGCCTCCGAAGCAGTGCGACTGGCTGCATGCTCTACGCGGTCCCAGGCCTGGGTGCTTGGCCTCAGATGGTGATCTGTACTGCCTTCAGGAAGTCTGACCAGGAGGGCACTCGCCGGCCGGGATGGACCTTGGTCAGGCTGTGTTGCAGGGTGCGGCGGAGAGGGTGGGGGACTGCATGATGGCCTCGTTGCGGGCGGCCAGTCGTGCGAGTTCGAGTGTGTGGGGCAGCCGATCACTTTTGGTTCTGTTGCAAGCGGCGTGGGCGGGGGCGAGGTTCCACAGGGAATCCAGGTCCGGTCCGTGCCAGGAGTCGACACTCTCCAAGCTGCGCATCAGGGAGAACGGGAACACGTGCTCGACGGCGATGCCATCACTCATGCCCAAGACATCGTCACAGATCAGGCAGCGACCGTGCTGGAAGCCGACTGTGGCCTCAATAATGCCGGTTACCGACCGACGGCGGCGCCTGTCCGTGAGTTGCAGCGTGTCCCAGTCGAGGAGGACACCCTCCTCTACCAGGCTGCGGCCGATACCCGCCGCGAAGGACGTCTCCACGATGTTCCAGCGGGCTCCCACTTCGGCTGCCAGAGAAGGCGCTTGCTCCGAGTGAGCCAACTGGAGCAGGTCGGGGGTCAGGCCCACCGAACGATGTTGTCCCGTTCCGAACAGCTGATAGAAGGCGTGGGGCACCGCGGTGTCGCTGCGCAGGTTGTGGAACTTCTGCATCACCATCGTTGGCATGGAGCGCACTGCCGCCGCCAGCAGCCGATCGGTGGGGTAATCGGCCTCCAGTGTCGCGGTGCTTTCCTCAGCGGCGATAGTAAGGAAGTCGTTCTCACCCAACTTCTCACCCTGCGGCGCCTGGGGGCTGTGAGCCGCGTGGCGCACCGGGCCCAGGGCATAGATGGCGGCGAACTCGGCAAGTGGGACGGTCTCCTGCCCCTCGCGCCCGAACTCCAGCAGAGCCTGGCCCAGAGCGAACTTGTAGGTGCGTGAGTTGGCCCCCATCAGCACCGCCAGCCGCCACGACGCCCGCGCCGAGGCGTCCTGGGCGTAGAAATTCGCCGGTCCGCTCACGCCTCCCCCTTGCGTAGTGCCACGGTCTGCCACCAGACCTCGGCACGGCCGAGCTGGTCGGTACCTGCCTCCACGAGCCGCACCAGCCGTAGCCCTGCTCGTTCCCCGTCACATACGACCTCTTCGGCAAGCACATCGAACATCACGCGATCCGTCGGCGGGTCGCCCCGTCGTAGCGAGATCACCAGCAGTCCCGCGGGTGCCAGGAGCGCGGCCATCCGCTCCATCGACCGCTCACGTTCACCCGGCAGCAGGTGCATCCACACCGCCGACAGCAGTATCACCTCGAAGTTGCCTTCCACCCGGGAAAGGTCGGGCAGGCAATCCTCCACCCAGCAAACGCCCTCGCTCGCGTACAGGCGCCGTGCCACCTCCCGCATCTCACGCGTCGGCTCAACCGCCACCACCCGATAACCGCGCCGCGCCAGCGCCGCAGCGTCGCGCCCGGTGCCGGCCCCCACATCCAGTGCCACCGCCGGAGCCAGCGGCAGCAGATCCAACACCTTGCCGTGCACCTCCTCGAACGTGACGCTCTCATATCGCTGCGCCAGACGGCCGGCGTTCTCCGCGTAGTAGGCCTGCACGCCAGCCACTGGTGGGCTCAGCACGGGGTCCACGCCGGGACGGGAGGTGGATTGCTCGCCGATTTCGTCCATGGCGTCAAGCTACGGCAGCCCTCTGACAGTGGCCGGTACGCACGTTCGGAAGCGTCTGAATGAGCTGATCGAATGCAGCGATGCTCAGCTTCTCGATGACAGGGTGGTCAAGGGTGTGAGAGGACGGAGCGACAAACTGATCGAGGTAGGCGTGAAGTCGCGGCCACTCCAGCTGCTTGCCAATCAGCTGTGCATCGGCTCTGGGAGCGGGGCTCGAGGGCGAACAGTCGAAGTGTCGCGCCCGGGGGGCGTACGCCGACTCACCCCACCGGTGCCCGGGGCCCATTGCCCGGGCACCGCGGAGATCGCGGCTGAGAGTCACAGGGGCGGTGTGGCTTTGAAGGTGTGAGTGCGGTGCCACAGGTAGTACGCCTCGCGACTTGGCGTCCACCAGTTGACGGTCACCCCTTGAGAGTCAGGGCCTACCGAGTGCGCGGACGGTCCAGCCGGCTTCGCGCCAAGTGTCGGTGTTGAGGGTGCCGCGACCGTCGATGACCCTCGGGGTCGTCGTGCGGGCGGCCAGGCGGTGCGGGTCGATGTGGGAGAACTGGGGCCACTCGGTCAGGTGCAGCAGCAGGTCGGCTTCTTGAACGGCGGCGATCGGGTCGTCGATGTAGTCGAGTTCGGGGTGGGTCTTGCGGGCGTTGTCGAGGGCCTGGGGGTCGGTGACGGTGACGGTCGCGCCGAGCTCGTAAAGTTTCTGGGCGACGGCGAGAGCCGGCGAGTCACGGATGTCGTCGGTGTTCGGCTTGAAGGCGGCGCCCCAGACGGTGATCCGCTTGCCGGCGAGGTTGCCGTCCAGCTGTTCGCGGGCGAGGTCGACCATGCGCTCGCGGCGCCGGTTGTTGATGGCGTCGACCTCGCGGAGGATCGTCAGGGCCTGGTCGACGCCGAGCTCGCCGGCGCGGGCCATGAAGCCGCGGATGTCCTTGGGCAGGCAGCCGCCGCCGAAGCCGAGCCCGGGCCGCATCCCGCGGCGGCCGATGCGGACGTCGTGGCCGAGGATGTCGGCAAGCGTGCCGACGTCGGCGCCGGAGGTTTCGCAGACCTCGGCGATGGCGTTGATGAAGGAGATCTTTGTGGCAAGGAAGGCGTTCGCGGACGCCTTGGCGAGTTCGGCGGTTGCCCAGTCGGTGACGATCGTCGGCGTCCCCGCCTCGATGATCTTGTCGAAGCACTGTCGCAGCACGGCCTCGGCCCAGGAGTGCTCAGTCTCGAAGCCGAGAACGAGCCGGTCGGGGCGGAGGGTGTCCTCGATGGCGAACGACTCGCGCAGGAACTCCGGGTTCCAGGCGACCTCGATCGCGTCGCCAGCGGGCGCGAACTCGTGCAGCAGGTCGCGGACGCGGGGTGCGGTGCCGACCGGGACCGTGGACTTCACCGCGATGACGGCCGGGCCCTTCAGGCGCGGGGCGAGTTGGCGGACGGCGGAGAACAGATGGGCGAGGTCGTAGGCGTTCTCGCCGGGCTGCTGCGGGGTGCCGACGCCGATGAAGTGGAGGTCGGCGAAGGCGATGGCCTCCGCGTAGGAGGCGGTGAAGCGCAGGCGGCCGCTGGCGGTGTGGCGGGCCAGCATCTCGTCGAGGTCGCGTTCGTGGAAGGGGGCTTTGCCGAAGTTTAGGGCGGCGACCTTGTCCATGTCGGAGTCCATGCCGAGGACCTCGTGGCCGAGTTCGGCCATGCAGGCCGCGTGGGTGGCGCCGAGGTAGCCGCAGCCGACGACGGTGAGCTTCATGACGGGGTTCCTTTGCGAGGTGGGGGCCGCCGACGGCCCCCACCTCTGCCCCGCCCGCAAGGGCGGGGCGGTCAGGCGTGCCGGGTGGCCAGGTAGCGGTTGATCCCGTCCCGGATGAACGGCGGGATCGTGCGGAATTCGAGGCCTTCGGGGGCGAGGAACTGGAGCTTGACGCCCTCAGCGAGGGGCAGGGCGGTCTCGTCGCCGTCCCAGGAGGCGGCGAAGAACGTGATCAGCTGGCCGGAGCCGTGCTCGTCACGGATTTCGAAGAGTTCGATCAGGTCGTCGACGGCTAAGCCGGCTTCCTCGTCGAGCTCGCGGACGATCGCGGCGGCCGGGTGCTCGCCGGGGTCGCAGCCGCCGCCCAGAACGCTCCAGTGATCCGGCCAGGCGATGCCGGGCAGGTCGTCACGCAGGTGGAGGAGGAGCTCGGCGAGGACGACGGAGAACTTCGACAGGGCCTCGGCATAAGAGGCCCTAACAAAGGCGTTGGACGTGTCGGTGGGTGATGAGACAGGTGGCGAGGCCGAGGAAGGCTTCATGGATGTCGTCGCGTCGTTCCCAGCGGACACGAAGTCGGCGAAAACCGTGGAGC
>NZ_VBVX01000525.1 GCF_005981925.1 Streptomyces albidochromogenes | reverse complement strand
AAGCCTCTTCCCTACGTCGCCTACTACTCTTTGCCCTTATTCTTCTTTTTTTTCAACCAGAAGACGGCATCCGAGTTCAGCGCTAGTCTCGTGGGCTCGGAGATGTGTATAAGCGACATTCACGGCACCGCGCCGCACAGCCCCGCCCCGCACCAGGCCACTACTGCGCAGTGGCGCAGCCCTTCACACCCGAGGCGAGCGTCGCGCACGCCTTGGCGTCGGCGGCCTTTCCGACGGCCACCATCGGGGTGTACGCGTCCTTGTCGGCGTCGACCAGGCCGTTCTGGGCCTTCGGTTCAGCGGCTCCGCCTGCCCCGCCGGCCGTCTCCGAGGCGATCTCCACCTTGTCGCCGACCGTGGCCTGCGTGATACGGGCCCACGCCGCCCCGCACGTCTTGCTGTACCGGACCTCGACGAAGGCGGTGCCCACCGTGGCGCTGGCCGTCGTCTTGGCGAACTCGCCGCCGCAGCCCATGGTCTCGGGGTCCTCGCCCGTGCAGTCGTCACCGCTGCACTTGACGCCGGCGGGCAGCTCGGGGGCCGAAGTGGACGGTTCGGCCGTCGGCTTGTCCTTCGCGACGGGGTCCTTGCCCGTACCGCCCAGGTCGGTCAGCAGTACGGCGGCGGCTATCACCAGCAGCGCGCCCACGACGCCCGCGAGGAACATGGTGACCTTCCGGCGCCTGCGCCGGCCGTCCGGCGAACCCACGGCCGAACCGGAACCGGAACCCGCACGGAGGCCCGAGCCCGCGCCAGCGCCAGCACCAGCACCCAAGCCGCCGCCCGCGCCGGGCCCCGCCCCCGCTCCCCTGCCGTTCTGCTGCGGGGGTACGGCGTAGCCCTGCGGCACGCCCGTCGACGTACGCCCCGCCCCACGCGAACCGGCACCCGCACCCGAGGCAGCACCCGAGGCAACACCGAGGGAGTCAGCACCGAGGGAGCCCGCGCCCGGGCCCATCCCCGTACCGCCGTACCCGCCGCCGGCGACCGCGCCCGGACCGGTCGGGTCCGTCGTGGCGCGCCGGCCCGGCCGGCCGCCCTTGGCGGGCGCCGGGGTCTGATCGAACTCGCCCAGCGCGGCGCGCGCCTGCGAGATGCGTATCGCTTCCATCGTCATGTCGTGGCGCATCTCGGAACGGCTCCAGGCACGCTCCGCGAGCTCCCACATGGTGGTCAGGTGTCCGGCGTTCGTACCGGTCACCTCGGCGAGCGCGAGGACCGCGCCCTTGGGCGCGAGCAGCCGCCCGTTCAGATAGCGCTCCCAGGACGTCTTGCTGTACCCGGTCCGGTCCGCCACGGCGGCGACGCTGAGTCCGCTGCGGTCGACCAGCCGACGCAGCTGACTGGCGAACTCCTTGACCTGCGGATCGAGATCCTCCGGTAGAGCTTTCCAACGAGGCATTGCTTCCCCCTTGTCCCCCCGTACGTGCCTGATGTGCCCCGTGCTCTCGTGTCCCCCTGCCACGCGCCCTTTCGCGGTCCGCGTTCCGGACCAACAAGAGGGATGCGCGAAACCAGGATGTCAGTTCCTGGGGTAGGAGCGCACGGGAGCACTCGGGCGTCTGGCGCGCCCCTTGCGCGCCCCTACCCGATCCCCGGAACAGTGTCCCACCGCGAGGGCTCGGCGCGATCCGTAGCCCCTTCTGTCACAGCGTGATCACGTGGTGGCGGAATGGTCACCTCCGTGCCACAGGGACCCGACACCCCTTGATCGGAATTGGCGCGTCCATGACGCTGAAAGCCGTGCCGTCGCCCGCCCTTCCTCGGGGGAGAGGGCGGGCGACGGACGCCAGGCCGAGCGACGCACCGTGAGAACGGCTCAAAGCCCACGCCGCGACAAGGCTCGCGCACGCCGTGAACGCGGTGCCCTAGCGCCGCGAACTCGCTGCCCTCGCGCCGCGAACGCGGCTCAGCGCACCGTGAAGCGGACCGCCTGCTCCAGCAGCGGGATCTCCAGCCAGGGCCCGGGCTGCGCCATCAGCGCGAGCATGACGATCACGAAACCGAGCACGCCGTACGTCGCCATGTCCGTGAAGCGCGAGCGCACGGCCAGCATGCCGACCGAAGGGATAAAGCGGCGCAGTACGGCTCCGGAGATCAGCGCCAGGCCGATCAGCAATGTGCCCAGCCGGAAGCCGATGCCGAAGGCGTCGACCGCCACGAGCAGCAGCCCGAGCGCGGTCGTACCGAGCACCGCCAGGAACGGCCACTGCCGGACCGGAGCCGCCGCGTCGCCCGGGGCGGCGCGGCCGCCGCCCTCAGGCCGGGCGGTGTCCCGGGTGAACAGCGGGAAGCGCCGCGTGGTGCGGACAGGGCCGTCCGGCCCGGGGGCGCTGACGACGCCCTTCGCCGCCGGCTCGGCCTCGGGCGCACCAGCACCACCCTCAAGCTCACCGGCACCAGCACCAGCACCAGCACCAAGCCCACCAGCAC
>NZ_VBVX01000524.1 GCF_005981925.1 Streptomyces albidochromogenes | reverse complement strand
AGGGGGGAGAGCGGGGGCGGGGGCGGCCCGCCGGCCGCCCCCGCCGCTGTCGGCCGCTCCGGGTCAGCCCCGCCAGGGCAGCTCCGCCGTGACGGTCGTCGGGCCGCCCACCGGCGAGTCGACGACCAGGATCCCGTCGACCGCGTCCAGCCGCTCCGCGAGCCCCGCGAGCCCCGAACCGGCCGTCGTGTCCGCCCCGCCCCTGCCGTCGTCGCCGACCTGGAGCATCAGCCGGTCCGCCGTCTGCCACACCTCGACCGTGGCCCGGGACGCCTGGGCGTGCTTGCTGACGTTCTGGAGGAGCTCGGAGACGGTGAAGTACGCGATGCCCTCGATGGCCGCGGCCGGCCGGGCCGGAAGGTCCACCTCGACCCGCACCGGCACCGTGCACCGGGAGGCCACCGACGAGAGCGCCGCGTCCAGACCGCGGTCGGTCAGGACGGCCGGGTGGATGCCGCGGGCCAGGTCACGCAGCTCCTGGAGCGCGATCTTCACCTCGCCGTGCGCCTCGTCCACCATGCGCGCGGCGGCCTCCGGGTCCTGCGTCAGCTTCTCCTTGGCCAGCCCCAGGTCCATCGCGAGGGCGACGAGCCTGGCCTGCGCCCCGTCGTGCAGGTCCCGCTCGATGCGCCGCAGGTCGGCGGCCGCCGTGTCGACGACGACACCCCGGTCCGACTCCAGCTCCGACACGCGGGTGGCGAGCCGGGACGGACCGAGCAGCCCGGTCACCATCACCTTGTCCACCATCACCAGGCCGCGCATGAGCCAGGGGGTGACGAGGACGAGGACCAGACCGAACGCGCTGGTCGCCGCCAGCTCGACGGGCTTGTCGAGGTAGACGTGGTGCGTGGCGTCGCCGTACAGCTGGATGCCGTCCACACCGACGTAGGCCGGGAACACCCACTGCCACAGCGGGTACGTGAGCGCGGCCCAGCCGTACGACCACAGCGTCAGCGCCACCGAGAAGGCGAACACCGCCCAGGGCATGTGCAGCACGGCGTACAGCAGGTGACGCCACGACGTGCCGCTCTTGAGCATCGCGCCGATCCAGGCCATCGGCCCGCCGCCCGCCTTGATCCGCACCGGCGGCGGGTCCGCCACGTCCAGCTTGAGCAGGCCCCTGGCGCGGGCCCGCTCCATCGCCCCGAACCCGCGGCAGCCGGCCAGGCCCGCCGCGAGCACCGGTACGCCGCAGAAGGTGATCAGCAGGCCCATGCCCAGCGACGTCATGGTGATCGCGAAGACGAAGATCAGCACGCTGATCGGCAGGCTGAGCATCAGGTAGCCGAACTCGCGCCAGGTCCGGCCCTCGACCGGCGCGCGCAGCACCGGCGGAAGGAGGTGCCTCCTCGGGGGCCGGCCGGCGGGCTCCCACTGGTCCCGGGTCTGCGGGGCGTACTCCGTGGCCATCGCTGCCGTCCGTTTCTGCTCTGTGAGTTCCGGTGAGCGTCGCTGTGTGTGACTCAAGAATGCGGGGGAGTGCGCGGCCTGGACCATGAGGCCGGTCACCGTTTCCGCCCGGGGGTTTTCCCCACCCCGGCGCCCACCCCGGCACCCGCGCCGGCGGTGTGCCCGGCCCTGTGGCCGGCCGCACCGCCCCGGCCCGAACCGTCGCGGTCGCGCCAGGGCAGCTCGGCCGTCACCGTCGTCGGGCCGCCCTCGGGGGAGTCGAGCGCGAGCAGTCCGTCCACCGCGCCGAGCCGGTCGGCGAGACCGGCCATGCCCGTGCCGCCGTCCAGCCGCGCGCCCCCGCGCCCGTCGTCGCACACCTGGATCAGCAGCCGGTCGCCGCTGCGCCACACGTCCACCGACGCGGACCGGGCGCCGCTGTGCTTGCTGACGTTCTGGAGCAGCTCGGAGACCGTGAAGTACGCGATGCCCTCGATCGCCTCCGCCGGCCGCGCCGCCAGATCGACCGAGACCCGCACCGGAGCCGTGCAGCGCGACGCGATCGACGACAGCGCCGCGTCCAGGCCGCGGTCGGTGAGGACGGCCGGGTGGATGCCGCGCGCCAGGTCCCGCAGCTCCTGCAGCGCCAGCTTCACCTCGCCGTGCGCCTCGTCGACCATCGCCGCCGCGGCGACCGGGTCCTTGAAGTCCCCGGTCAGCTTCTCCCGCGCCATGCCGAGCCCCATGGCGAGCGCCACGAGCCTGGCCTGCGCCCCGTCGTGCAGGTCCCGTTCGATGCGCCGCAGATCGGCCGCCGCCGTGTCCACGACGACGCCCCGGTCCGACTCCAGCTCGGCGATCCGCCGCTCCAGCTCGTCGGACGGGCACAGCAGGCCCCGGACCATCGCCCGGTCGACGTTGGCCATCGCACGCGCGAGATACGGCAGCACCGGCCACAGCACGACGAGCCCGGCCAGCGTCACCGCGAACGTCAGCACGCCCCAGGGCAGCCGGACGAACGCGTACAGCGCCGCCCGCCACCCCACCGGGTCCTTCACGCGCGCCCACAGCCGCGCGAACACACCACCGC
>NZ_VBVX01000523.1 GCF_005981925.1 Streptomyces albidochromogenes | reverse complement strand
CCACCCCGCCCGGCTATCGGGCCGCCCGGCGATCGGGCCGGCCCGGTGCTCAGCCGGCCGGGCGCGTCGCGACACCGGCCACGCGCAGCGCCGCGTCGGCCGTCGCGGCGGCGAAGGACTCGGGCGGGCGTCGGACGTCGGCACCGGCCGGGGCGGCTGAGCCGCCCGGGCCGGTCGCGGTGGTCGTCGGAGGGCGGTCGGACGGTGGTCACCCGGGCACCGCGACGGCGGCTACTTGGGCATCAGGACCGTGTCGACGATGTAGACGGTGGCATTGGCCGTCGGGACGTTGCCGCACACCACGTTCGACGTGTCGTTGATCTTGTACGACTCGCCGGATCCCGAGGTCGTCAGCATGCCCTTCTGGAGCGTCTCGAACGAACCGTCCTCGAGCTGCTGGGGCGTCAGCTTCTGGCCCACCACGTGATAGGTCAGGATCTTGGTGAGCGTCTCCTTGTCGTTGAGGACCTTGTCGAGGTCGGCCTTCGGGATCTTCGCGAAGGCGTCGTTGGTCGGCGCGAACACCGTGATGTTCTCTGCGGAGTTGAGCGTGTCGACCAGGCCCGCCTTCTTCACCGCGCTGACCAGGGTGGACAGCTCGGGATTGTTCGACGCGGCGGTCGCCACCGGGTCCTTCGCCATCCCGTCGAAGCTGCCGGCGCCGTCCTGGGGCACCGACGCGCAGCCGGGGCCGAAGGGCTTGTCCGTAGTCGCCGCCCGGTCGCCCGCCGTGGCCTCGGAGGACTCCTGCGCCGCGGTGGGCGATCCGGCGGCCCCGCTGTCGTCGCCGTCGCCACTGGAACAGGCGGTCAGCGACAGGGGAAGCAGCGCGGCCCCGGCGACGACGACGGCCAGGCGCTGGTAGCGGGAGGTCATCATGGTGGTCTCCTTCAAGCGAAACGTACGAAAAGGGGGGTGAGCGGAACACGGAGGCGCCGGGGGCGGAGCTGTCAGGCCCCGCTCCGACGCCGCTTCCGGTCTCCGCTCACACCCGCTATTCGGCGCCGCCGGAGCCGCGGATTGGTCGTTCCCCCGATCCGGTCAATCTCCGTACGCGTGAGCGGGCGAACGCGGCCGGCGCCCGGTCACAGCAGGCCCCGCGCCCGCTCGAACCGGGCACGCCCCTCAGCGAGGTCGACCACCGGATCGGGGTAGTCGAAGCGGGCCCGGTCCGGCCCCGGCGCCGTCCACGGCTGGTGGACGGCAGCGCCCGCGAGCCCGGCGAGTTCGGGCACCCAGCGCCGCACGTAGTCGCCCGACGGGTCGAAGCGCCTGGCCTGGGTGAGCGGGTTGAGCAGCCGGTTGGGGCGCGTGTCCGTGCCGGTGCCCGCCACCCACTGCCAGTTGAGCTGGTTGTTGGCGATGTCCCCGTCCACCAGGAGGTCCAGGAAGTGCCGGGCGCCCACCCGCCAGTCGACGTACAGCGTCTTGGCCAGGAAACTCGCCGTCAGCAGCCTGCCCCGGTTGTGCATCCACCCCTCGTGCCGCAGCTGGCGCATGGCCGCGTCCACCACCGGATAGCCGGTGCGGCCCTCCCGCCAGGCGGTGATCTCCCGCTCGTCGGCGCGCCACCGGTCGCCGCGCGGGCGGTAGTCGGCCCACGAGGCGGCCGGGCGGGCCGCGAGGACCTGGTAGTGGAACTCCCGCCAGGCGAGCTGGCGTACGAACGCGTCCGCGCCGGGGCCCTCCTCGGCCCGCGCGCGCCGGACCGTCTCGGCCGCCGAGAGGCAGCCGAAGTGGAGGTAGGGCGAGAGCCGGGACGTGACGTCACCGGACAGATCGTCCTGGCCTTCTCCGTACGCCTCGACGCCGTCCGCCAGCCAGCCGCGCAGCCGTGCGCGGGCCTCGTGCTCGCCACCCCTCGCCAGAGCGGGCGACGTTCCGGCGACCGCCGCGCGCGACGGCAGGGGCTCGCTCTCGACCGTGTCGGGCACCCGCACCACCCGGGGCGCCTTCCCGGTGTCGCGGACGCCGGCCGCCTCCCACTTGCGCAGGAACGGCGTGAAGACGGCGAAGTGGTCCTTGCCGGCGGGCGTGACGCGCCCCGGCGGTACGGCCGTGACGACCGCGTCGTGCACGTGCAGCGCGCACCGGACGCCGGCGAGGGCGGCGCGCAGCCGTTCCTCGCGGTGCGCGGCGTAACCGCTCACCCCGGCCGCGACGTGCACCTGCTGGGCCCCGCACCGGGCCACCACCCGGCAGACCTCGTCCACCACCTCGCCGGTGCGGACCACCAGGCGCCCGCCCCGCTCGCGCAGCCCCGCGTCCAGCGAGGCCAGGCAATCGGCGAGGAAGGCGCGCCGGTTGGGGGCGTCGAAGCCGGCCCCGGCCACGCCCCGGTCCTGTACGAACAGGGGCACCACCTGGTCGGCCCCGCGCAGGGCCGCCGCGAGCACCGGCTGGTCGTACAGCCGCAGGTCGGAGGTGAACAGCACCACGGCGACGCTCATTCGTTGTCCTTGCCCTCGTGAGTCTCTCGG
>NZ_VBVX01000522.1 GCF_005981925.1 Streptomyces albidochromogenes | reverse complement strand
GTCCACGAGGAGCCCGACCTCGCCGGAGTGCCGCCGATGCTCACCGGGCTGATCCGTGCCTGCCTGGCCGGGTGGTTCTGCGACGAGGCGTCCAGGACCGTCGGGGGCGGGCCGTAGGCGGCGGGACTGGTGCCGTGCGCCGGGGTGTCCAGGTCGAGGATGCGGGAGGCGTGCGTCGCGATCGTCGAAGCGACCGCAGAGGGGAGCCAGTCGGCGAGGACCTCGCCCGTACCGCCCGGCGCCAGCGACTGGAGGATCTCCGCCGGGCTCGGCCGGCCCGCGGGGTCCTTGGCCAGGCAGGCACGGATCAGCCCGGTGAGCATCGGCGGCACTCCGGCGAGGTCGGGCTCCTCGTGGACGACCTGGTAGAGCATCGCGGCCGGGGCCAGGTCGCCGAAGGCACTGCGGCCGGTCGCGGCGAAGGCCAGCACCGCGCCGAGCGAGAACACGTCGCCCGCCGTACCGACGTCCTTGCCGAGCGCCTGCTCCGGTGGCATGTAGCCGGGCGACCCGACCACAACTCCCGTCCGGGTCATACGGCTTCCGTCGACCGCCCGCGCGATGCCGAAGTCGATGACCCTCGGGCCGTCGGGTGCGAGCAGTACGTTCGACGGCTTCAGATCGCGGTGGATCAGCCCGGCCGCGTGGATCTCCTGCAACGCGGCCGCGAGCCCCGCGCCCAGCGCGCGTACCGTCGGCTCGGGCAGGGCGCCGTGCGAGGCGACGACGTCGGTGAGGTCGGGCCCCAGGACGTACGCCGTCGCGAGCCACGGCAGCGGAGCGTCGGGCGCGGCGTCGACCACGGGCGCGGTGTGGCGGCCGGAGACGGCCCTGGCGATGTCGACCTCGTGCCGGAACCGCTGCCTGAACGCCTGGTCGGTGGCGAGGTCCTGACGTACGACCTTCACCGCCACGGTACGACCGCCGGGCGAGCGCGCCAGATACACCCGGCCCATGCCGCCGGCCCCGAGTCTTGCCAGCAGCCGGTAGGGACCGAGTTCCCGCGGATCGTCCGACTGCAGTGGCTCCATGGCCGCTCTCACCCCGTTCGCGCGCTGCGCGTTTGCCTGTTGTCCGTTGCCGGCAGCCAACAGTAGGGGCACGTGCAACACGTGGGGCTGGTGGGGGTGGTGGGGTGCCCTTCCGGAAACCGTCCCACGCGCCCGTACCACCATGCTCGTGATCTCCAGAGGCCGGTCCTGAGCGCCGCCGGGCCGGGCTGCGTTGCCTTCGCTATAAAGGGAGGGAAGGGAGTTCCGCATGTCGCCGAAGCAGCCCAGGACCGAGCTCGACGCCCGCTACAGCTCCGCTCTCAACCCGCGCCCGGGCGCGGAGAACGTCACCGCCACCGACTGGGCCGAGGTGCAGCGCAGGCTGCGGGCCGCCGAGATCTTCTGGATCACCACGGTCCGGCCGGACGGCCGGCTCCACGTCACGCCGCTGATCGCCGCATGGCACGACGGGGCGCTGCACTTCAGCACCGGGCCGGGCGAGCAGAAGGCGAAGAACCTGGCCGGCAATGCCCACTGCGCACTCACCACAGGGCACAACTCGCTCTCCGAAGGACTCGACATCGTGATCGAGGGAACGGCGGAGCAGGTGACGGATCGTGGGCGGCAGGACGAGGTCATCGCCGCGTTCGAGGCGCAGTACGGGGACCACGTCACCTCGCCGGAGGGCACCTTCCACGGCTTCGGCGACAGCATCCGCACGGGCAACGACCTGCTGTTCGCGGTGGCACCCGGCACGGCGTACGGCTTCGGGCACGACGGCAAGGTGTTCAGCCACACCCGCTACACCTTCTAGCGGGACTGGACCTCGGTAACCCCGGCACGGCGACGTACCGGAGCTGGAACTGGCCGGGAACCTGCTGGAGCGGGCTGGTCGCGGTGTTCCTCGTCGGGGGAGGGGCCGGACCTCGGTGGTACCGCGGGTTGGTCCTGCGGATGCTCGGAGTCCCCCCGGACGCGAGGTCACCCGGCATCCCCTGACCGACCTCGCCCGATCCTGACGCGGGGCGCCAGGAAGGAGACCGGTCAGAGGTCGAGAACGGCCCAGAGGCGGCGGCCGTCCTCTGCGAGGTCTGTGCCGCAGCTGGAGACGATGCCGTGGGCGCTGAGCTCGGCGAGGACGTCGTCACCGTCCGGAGCATGGCCGACGGCCAGGTTGTGCTGGTGGGAGAGGACGAGGACACAGGCCTGGCCGTCCTGGTCGGAAAGGTGAACACTGATGCGCCGGCCGCCGTCCTGGAGGACCCCGCCCACCAATTCTCGCAAGACAGCCTCCACGGCGGGCTCGTCGGGCCGGTGCCCCCATGCGCGGAGCTGCGCGACGACCTGCCGCCCGGCTTTGGCCGGCGACCACGGGGCGTTCTCGTGCACCCAGTTCGCCGCTCGCCGGTCCTTCAGCGCCACGCCACGCCGCGCGGTCGCCATCAGAGGCGCGCCGGGCGGGGCCTCGCGGTCGGGCCGTGGCGGGGA
>NZ_VBVX01000521.1 GCF_005981925.1 Streptomyces albidochromogenes | reverse complement strand
CCGCCGACCAGGCCCTCGCCGCCCACGCCCGCGTCCTGCTGCGCGGCGAGGCCGGCTCCGGCAAGACCACACTGGTCCAGTGGCTGGCGGTCTCGGCCGCCCGCCAGGAACTGGACGAGCGGATGGCGTACCTGCGCGACCGCGTCCCCTTCGTCCTCCCCCTGCGCACGCTCACCCGCCACGGCGAGCGCCTGCCGGCCCCCAAGGACTTCCTGAGCGCCGTCGGCTCCCCGCTGGCAGGGGAGCAGCCGGCCGGCTGGGAGGCACGCGTCCTGGCGGCGGGCCGCGCGCTGGTCCTCGTCGACGGCATCGACGAGATCCCCGACACCGAGCGCGCCCGTACCCGCGCCTGGCTCACCGACCTCATCGACGCCTACCCGGGCAACCGCTGGCTGGTCACGTCCCGCCCCTCGGCCGTGCGCGAGGACTGGCTGGCCGACGAGGACTTCACCGAACTGACCCTGTCCTCGATGCGCCCCGCCGACGTGGCCGCGTTCATCGGGCGCTGGCACACGGCGGCGCGTACCGGCTCGCCGGACGAGGACGCGGCCCTCGGCGGGTACGAGCACCAGCTCCTCGCGGCGGTACGGGCGAAGGCCGACCTGGGCCGCCTGGCCACCAACCCTCTGATGTGCGGCCTGATCTGCGCCCTGCACCGCGACCGCCGCGGCTTCCTGCCGCTCGGGCGCAAGGACCTCTACACGGCCGCGCTGTCGATGCTGCTGGTGCGCCGCGACCGCGAACGGGACATGGACGTACCGGAACTGCGCGAAGAGCCCCAGATCCAGCTGCTCCAGCGCCTCGCGTACTGGCTGATCCGCAACGGCCGTACCCAGATGGACCGTTCGCGGGCGGAGAGCGTCATCGCCGACAGCCTGCCCGCCGTCCCGGAGATGGCAGCGGTCGGCGACGCGCGCGCGGTCTTCGACCACTTCCTGCACCGCAGCGGACTGCTCCGGCAACCCGCCCCGGGGACGGTCGAGTTCGTCCACCGCACCTTCCAGGACTTCCTCGGCGCCCGGGCCGCCGTCGACGAGGGCGACTTCGGAGTGCTCGTGCGGCACGCGGCGGACGACCAGTGGGAGGACGTCGTCCGCATGTCGGTGGCCCACGCGCGGCCACGCGAGCGCGCCGAGTTCTTCACCGGTCTCCTCGCATATGGCGACTCCCGGGCGGACCCGCCGGGACGGGCCCGCGTCCACCTGCTGGCCGCGGCCTGCCTGGAGCACGCCGCCGAACTCGACCCCGCCGTACGCCGGCAGGTCGAGAGCCGCGCGTCGGCGCTGATCCCCCCTGCCGACGCCCCGTCCGCGCGCGAACTCGCCGCTGCCGGGCCGGTGATCCTCGACCTGCTGCCGGGGCCCGAGGCCGTGGGCGACGACGAGGCGGCGCTCGTCGTCGTCGCCGCCTCCCACGTCGGCTCGGATGCCGCGATCCCGTTCCTGGCCCGCTTCCGCGCCCACCCGGCGAACGCGGTCCGCTCCCAACTGGTCTGGTCCTGGGGCCGGTTCGACACGGAGCAGTACGCGGACGAGGTCATCGCCCACCTCGACCCGCGCGGTCTGTTCTTCACGGTCACCTCGGACGCGCAGCTGACGGCCCTGACCCGGCTCGGCGGCCGCCCGTGGCTCGAAGCCAGGGGCGACCTCGCGGCGGACGGGCTCGGCGCGTACGCCCGTACGGCCGCCCTGGAGAGCGTCAGGATCCGGGACAACGAGAACCTCACGTCCCTCGCGTTCCTCCGGGGTCAGGAGGGTCTCCGCCACCTCGACATCTCCGACTGTCCGGCGCTCACGGACCTCTCGGCGCTGGAGGGCACCCGCCTGACCTCCCTCTACCTGGACGACGTCCGCCGGGGGGACCTCGGCGTCCTGTCGTCGCTGAGCGGGCTCACCACCGTGCGCCTCGGCGGCGCCGGCCTCCCGCCGGTGTCGGGCCTGTCCGCCGCCGCGCCGCTGACCGATGTGAACCTGAAGCCGGCGAGCCCGCTGCCCGGCGGCCTGGAAGGGCTCGGGAGGCTCCGGCGGCTCCAGGTGCTGACGCTCGGAAAGCACGGCGGCCCGCAGGGCGCGGCGGACTGGCGGGAGATCGCGCTCCTGCCCGACCTGCGGCTCCTGCACCTGTACGCCGCGTTCCTGGCGTCGGCTCCGGACTCCCTCACCGCACCCTCGGTCCAGCAGCTCATCCTGCGCGGGGACCTCCCCCCTGGGGTCGGGCGGGCCGTCACCCGGCTCTTCCCCTCGCTCCACACGCTGACCGTGACCTCGCCGGGCGAGCACCTGGTCGTGCCGGAGCTGGCCGCGCTGCCCGGCCTGCGGCGCATCTGCGTCCCGTTCGGGGACCGCGGCGGCCGGCTCCAGGGGCTGGACGTACTCGGGCCGGCGGTCGAGGTGACCGGTCTGGGCGCCGTCACCGTCGACTGACCACGCCCGCTACGCGCCTCCTTCCCCCCGCCACGCCCGTCCGGGATGCTCCTGCCATGAGCAGACCCGTGACC
>NZ_VBVX01000520.1 GCF_005981925.1 Streptomyces albidochromogenes | reverse complement strand
GGCGGGGGCTGCTCGGGTTCCTGTCCCGGCGGGTCCCCGGTCGCGAGTCCCTCGGCGGCGAGCAGCGCGTGGAAGCGGGCCGCGATCAGCCGGTGACCGCGTTCGCCCGGGTGCAGCCGGTCCGCGCTCCACAGGCTCCGGTCGGCCACCCACGCGCCGTGGGCCATGTGCAGGTGCACGGCGCCGTACCGGGCGGACAGCGCGTGAGTCACCGCGTTGACGGCGCGCTGTCTGCGGGCCAGCGGACGCGCGAGCGGAGCGGGCAGGCCCAGCATGGTCCCGGGATCGGGCAGGCACGCCGTCAGCAGCACGGCGCCGCTCCCGGTCAGGGCGTCGCAGACCCGGTCGAGTCCGGCCGCGAACGCGTGGATGTCGAAGCCTCGGCGGAGGGTGTCGTTGACGCCGACGACGACCGACGCGATGTCCGGGGCGCAGGCAAGGGCCCGGGGCGCCTGGCGCTCGACGACATCGCGGCTGAGCGCCCCGCTCACGGCGAGGTTCCGGAACTCCGCCGCTTCGCCGCGCGCCGCGAGGCCGCCGGCGAGCAGCGCCGCCCAGCCGCGCCACCCCGCGCCCGCCGGGTCCCCGACTCCCTCGGTGAGCGAGTCCCCCAGCGCCACGAACCGCACCGGCCTGCCGGGGCCGGGCCAGGAGCCCGCCCGGGCGCCCGGCCGGCCGGGCCGCTCGCGCGTCCGGTCGTCGGGAACGGAACGGACCGGGTGGTCGCGCGGGGGCGCCGGCGCGGGGGACGTGGGCAGCACCACCGGACCGTCCGGGGCGCGCGTACGCGCGCCCCGGTGGCCCGGCGCCTCCCCCGCGGGACGTACGACGGTGCCGGGCGTGCCCACCCCGCCGGCCGGGGCCTCGGTGCGGGCGGCCGGGGTCATCCCGTCACCTCCGGGGACCGCGCCGGCGTCCGGGCGTCGTGGGCGGCCAGGAACGCGTCCACCGCCGCGGGCCACCCGAAGAGTTCCGCACGCGCCCTGGCCGCCGCGCGGCGCGCCTCCTCGGGGCGGGCGAGCAGTTGCCGTACGGCGTCGGCGAAGGCCGCGCCGGAATCGGCGGCCGCGAGCCCCGCGTCCCCGACGACCTCCGGCAGCGCGCCGGAGGCGCTGGCGACGACCGGGGTGCCGCACGCCAGTGCCTCCAGCGCCGACAGCCCGAACGTCTCGGCCGGCCCGGGCGCCAGGCACACGTCCGCGGCGGCCTGGAGGTTGGCCAGTTCGCCGCGCTCCCCCACGTGCCCCAGGAACACGGCCGGCAGCCGCTGCGCACGCGCCCTGCGCGTCAGCCGTTCCCGCAGGGGGCCGTCCCCGGCGACCACCAGTGACACCTTCATGCCGTTCCCGCGAAGCGCCGCGAGAGCGTCGAGGGCCGTTCCCGGGTGCTTCTCCACCGACAGACGCGAGCACAGCAGGAGCAGGACGTCGTTCCCGTGCGCGTACCGGGCGCGCAGCCCCGTACTGCGCAGCTCCGGACGGCACGCGCGCAGATCGACGCCCAGGGGAGCACGCACCACGTTCCGCGCGCCGATGCGCACGAACTCGCGCTCCGCCCACTCCGTGGTGCACACGATCCGGGAGTACGCCCACGCGCTGCGCGCGTTCAGCCGGTCCGCGGTGCGCCCGGCGACCCCCTCCGGCAGCCCCCAGGTGCGCAGCACCCCGTCCGCCGTCTCGTGCGACACCATCACCGAGGGCACCCTGTTGCGCCGCGCCCACTCCCCCGTCCAGCGCAGCGACGTGCGGTCCGACACCTCCAGCCGGTCCGGCGCGAGGGTCTCCAGGAGCGCGCGCAGTCTGCGGCGGCCCGCGAGGACCCGGTAGCCGCCGGTACCCGGCAGCTCCACGCCCGGCAGGGTGATCACGCGCCCCTGTGCGGTGACGTCGTCGCTCTCGCGCTCGCCCGGTACGACGAGTACCGGCTCGTGCCCGGCGGCCAGGTAGCCGCGTCCCAGCTCCCGCAGGGCGGTGCGCAGCCCGCCGGACGACGCGGTGACGAAGTTGGCCAGCCGGACGATCCGCAGCGCCCCGCCGTTCCCGGCCCCGCTCATGCCGCCACCGCCGTGCGCTCGCGCAGCACGTCCGCGTAGTGGCCGAGCAGCTGATCGCCGACGGCGGCCCAGGTCCGGGTCTCGACGGCCGCCCGCCCGGCCCGTCCGTAGGCGGCGCGCAGCCCCGCGTCGCCGGCGAGCGCCGAGACGGCCGCGCGTACGGCCGCCGGGTCGCGCGGTTCGACGAGCAGCCCGGTGTTCCCGTGACGGACGAGGTCGAGCGGGCCGCCCGCCGCCGGAGCGATCACGGGAACGCCGCTCGCCATGGCCTCCTGCACTGTCTGGCAGAAGGTCTCGTACGGTCCGGTGTGCGCGAAGACGTCGAGGGAGGCGAAGATCCGGGCGAGTTCGTCACCCGTCCTGCGCCCGAGGAACAGGGCGCCCGGCAGCGCGGCCCGCAGCGAGGGCTCGCTCGGCCCGTCCCCGACGACGACCACCCGTACCC
>NZ_VBVX01000519.1 GCF_005981925.1 Streptomyces albidochromogenes | reverse complement strand
GTACGGGCCGTCGCGCGAAACGGGTCCGGAGTGGGTGCGGAGCGCGTGACTGCGAGTGCGTGAGTGAGTGAGTAAGTGACTGTGCGTGCGTGCGTAGGTGAGTGAGTAGGTGCGTGCCGGCGGGGGCGGCGCCTACGGGACGAGGACGACCTTGCCCATCGTGCCGCGCGTCTCAAGGGCGCGGTGGGCCGCCGCCGCCTCCGCCAGGGGGAAGCGTTGCACCGCCGGGACCAGGCGGCCGGCCGCCGCCTGGGCCAGGGCGCGGTTCTCCAGGGTGCGTACGGGGTTCTCGCCGCCCGCCCTGCCGAGCATCGCCGGGCCGAGGACGCTCACGGAGGTGATGCCGCGCTCGGCCAGTTCCTCGTCGGTGAAGGTCAGCGGCGAGCCGTCGCGCAGACCGTCCGACGACCAGCCGAAGACGAGGTGTTCGCCGCCCCTGCCGAGGAGGTCGACGGCCGCGCGGCCGGTGGCGCCGCTGACCGAGTCGAAGACGACGGTGGCCCCGCGGTCGCCGAGGAAGGCGCGTACCTTCGCCGGCCAGTCGGGCAGCGTGTAGTCCACGGCGAGGTCGGCGCCGTTCTCCTGGACGCGGGCGACCTTGGCGGGGCCGCCGGCCAGGCCGATGACGGTGCCTCCGGCGTTCTTCACGTACTGGACGAGGAGCGTGCCGATGCCGCCGGCGGCCGCGGGGACGACCGCGACGGTGCCGGCCGTCACCTCGGTGAACTGGAGGATGCCCAGGGTGGTGCGGCCGGTGCCGATCATGGCGACGGCCTGGGCCTCGTCGAGGTTCTCCGGGATCTCCTGGAGGCGCTCGGCGTCGGTGACGGCCAGTTCGGCGTACCCCCCGGGGGCCATGCCCAGGTGAACCACGACGCGCTTGCCGAGCCACGACGGGTCGGCGCCCTCGCCGAGCGACTCGACCGTGCCGGCGACCTCGCGGCCGGGGACGGTGGGCAGCGCGACGGGGGCGGGGAACGGCCCGGGCATGCCCTCGCGCAGGGCGGTGTCGAGGAGGTGCACTCCGGCCGCCGCCACGGCGACGCGCACCTGCCCGGGGCCGGGGACGGGGTCCTCGGTCCACTCGTACGTGAGGTTCTCGGCGGGGCCGAAGGCGTGGAGGCGGACTGCGTGCATGACGGGCTCCTCGTGACTCCAGGGCATCGTGGCCTGTGGCCTGCCGCCCTTGCTGATCTGCGACGGGGCCCAGGCTCGTGCCTCAAGCGCGGTTGAGGTCAAGCCCTTCGCGTGAGGCGGCGTTCGCGGCGCGCGGGGCGCCGGTCCGCAGGGCGAGGGCCGCCGCCTCCAGGCCGCTGTTGAACGCCACCTCGGCCAGCAGGCCCGGCGCCGCCACCTGGTCGCCCGCGAGGAACACCCCGTCACCGCGGTTGATCCCGGGGCGGTCCCGCCAGGTGGTGCCCGGCCGGTCGAGCGCACCCGTACGGCCCGCCGCGAGGGCATCGCGCCGCCAGGTGACGCGCTCGCGCCAGCCGGGGAAACCGAGGTCGAGCAGGCGCTCGGCGCGGGCGACGCCGTCCGCCCTGGACTCCTCGGGGGCGATCGGGAACTGGCTCTGGATGAGCTGCTGCCCGGCGGGGGCGAGGGTCGCGTCCTGGGCGGTGAACCGTTCGATCCAGCCGGGCGCCTCCAGGTCGGAGATGACGAACGGGTCGCCCGCGCGGGTCCTGACGGCCAGATCGAGCAGGACCGTACGTCCGCTGTCCCAGGCCAGGGTGGAGTCGTCGAGAAGCCGGCGGGCCGCCTGCAGTGACGTGGCGACGATCACCGGGCCGCGATGGCCGGCGAGGGAGGTGACGCGCTCGGTCGTCTCGATCCGTACGCCGAGGTTCCAGGCCCGCGCGGCGATCCGGTCGACGACGGAGGCCCAGCCGCCGCGCGGGTAGTGCGCCTCCGGCGGCAGCTTGACGACGCGCCGCAGCCGCTCCTGGACGAAGCGGGCGGAGAGGACGCCGGGATCGTGGTGGAAGAGGGCGACCGCGACGAAGTTCGCCGCCGCGCGCGCCCCGGCCTCGCCCACCTCGCGGGTGGCCCAGGTCAGGAAGTCGGCGTCCACGGGCGTCTTCGCGGGGGAACGCAGGGCGAGCTTCACCAGTGCGAGCGGCGGCGTACGGCGCAGGGCGCCACCCCGGTGGAAGCGGAGGCGGGCGGCTTCGAGCGGGGGAACGGACGCGATGGGGCCGAGCAGGTCGCGCTGCTTGAGCCACGACCAGAGCGGGCCGCCGCTGTAGAGGGCGTGCGGGCCCTCGTTGGTCTTGTACGGGCCTTCGGCCGTGCGGGCCCTTCCGCCGAGGGTGTGGTGGGCCTCGTACAGGGTGACCGCCGCGCCGGCTTCGGCCGCGGTGACGGCCGCGGTGAGGCCGGCGAGGCCGCCGCCGATAACAGTGATGTGGTGCCGCATGTCCGGTCTCCTTGCCGTCGGGGGTCGTTCTCACAGTGGTGACGGGCGGCGGGGGCCGGATGTGACATCGGGTGCGGGAATGGGCGGGGC
>NZ_VBVX01000518.1 GCF_005981925.1 Streptomyces albidochromogenes | reverse complement strand
GGGGAGGGCGGGCGGCCGGCCGCTCCGCACGCCGCCGGCCGACGGCGTCCGGTGGCTCAGGACGGCCGGCTGGCTCGGGCTCTGCCTCGCGCTGGTGCTGCTGCGGCTCCCCTTCCGCGTGCCCGCGCAGGCCGTGGACGTACTCAAGCGGCCGCGCTCGCGCCTGCGTCCGGCCACGATGCGCCAGGCCGAGTCGATGCTCGCGGTCGTCAGCCGGGCCGCGGACGGGTATCCGGGGCGGGCCGCCTGCCTGGAGCACTCGCTCGGCACGGTGCTCGGACTCGCGCTCGCCGGGCTGGCGGCCGACTGGTGCCTGGGCAGCGCCGACGATCCGTACCGGTTCCACGCCTGGGTGGAGATCGACGGCGAGACCGTCACGCGTCAGGAAGCGGACGACCGCGTCCCGTTCCGACGGGTTCTGGTGCTCTGAGCACTCCGCGGCGGGCCAGGCTCTGCGAAACGCAGACCGGCCCGCGCCCTGGTTCCGCCGGTTGTCCAATTTCGGTCCGGACTCTTTCGGATATCGCGCGGAAGTCGATCGTGAGCGCGCTCCCACGTACCGCCGGAACGGGGGTGTATATGAAAGCTTGCTTCGAATTACCCGACGCCGCGGACCGCGGGAGCTGCTTACCGATCGGTTTCACACTAATTCCCGGTCGAGGGTTTCCCCGGAGTGCGCCGAGCGCTATGCTCGACACGCGCACAACAAAGACTTGAGGGGCCGCCCGCTGCAACGGGCAACCCCTCAAGCGCATGGAACCACCTGCTCGGTGAGATCAGATCAGAGGCGTGACTCCTTCGTTCACCAGGGCGAGGACGATCAGGATGGTGATGACGACGACCTGGATGACGCGCGCCCAGCTCAGGTGCGTGCTGCCCTGAATCGTCATTCGTGCATTCACGTTCACGGAGGATTTCCCTTCGGGGGTGAGGGCCGGCGCAGTGTAGATCGAAAAGCAACACCGCGACAACAGTTTCTTCCGCATTTCGCGGCCTGGCAAGCCCTCCGACTGTGCGCCGACGTCACCCTCCGGGTCATTTGTCGCGGCGGAATTCCACTTGTGGGGCGAGGGTTCTGCAATTCGTCGGTCCGGTGCGCCGGTAATCGTTGCCGGAGGCGGAAATCGAATGCGGTACGCGGTCCGGGACGGCTGCGGCCGACACCCGGCTTCGGCCGCCCCCTCGCACCCGACCGCGCGTGGCGCGTGCGCCGATCCGCACACCGGGCACCGGTGTTCGGGCCCCGACGGCATCGGATCGGCCCTTGCCCGTCCGGAACCCGCCTCCCGGGACCGCGAATTGACGGTCGGTGGCGCGGTGCCGGCTCCCGTAAAGAATCTTGGCCCGGGTTTCACGCCTGAAGGCGAGAGCGCTCGCGCGGCCCGACGGACTTCATGAAGTGGCCGCGTCGGCCCCTCCCGGCCGCGCTCACAACGCCCGGGTCCGTTCCCCGTCCGCCGCAGGACGCTCCGCGTCGGCGATCTCCGGCTCCAAGCCCTGGGCGGGCGTCGTGAGCGGACGTCCGATGTCCGCACGCCAGGCCTCGAATGCGAGGGCCGTGGCGGTGACCACGGCGAGACCGAGGAACCAGCCACCGATCACGTCGCTGACCCAGTGGACCCCCAGCGCCACCCGCGTACCGCCGACGCCCAGCACCGAGACGACCGCGAGAGCCCAGGCCACCGGGCGCCGGCGCCGGGGCACCAGCGGAAGAAGGACCAGGAGCAGGACGGCGCAGGACGTCGTCGCCGTCATCGCGTGCCCGGAGGGGAACGAGAAGCCGGGACTGTGCGCCACCGGATCCGGCAGGTGCGGACGGGCACGCTCCACGACGTTCTTGGCGAGCAGACCGGCGCACCCGCCGGCCACCGCCGTGACCGCCGCCCAGGCCGCCAGTCGCCAGGCGCGGCGGCTCAGCAGCCACACGACGAGCGCGGCCACCAGCAGACGCATTGTCACGGGCCCCCACACGACATCGGTGAAGAAGCGCAGGACGCCTACCAGGCCCGGATGTTCGAGCGCCTGCCGGTGCAGCGCGGCGGCCGCGCCGCGGTCGAGCCGTCGCAGCGGCGCCCACTGGGCTTCGACCAGCACCAGCGCCAGGGCCGCCGGCACGGCCGCCACCACGGTGACGACGGCGGTGCCGGCCAGCCGCATGCCGAACGTGACGTCCGGCCCCCAGTGGCGGGAGATCAGCGGTGCGACGAGTCGTCGCGGGCCGGCGGGGCGCCGGTCGTCGGAACGTTGTGCCATGGCGCGGTGCGCCTCCTCTCAGAGAACGTCACGGGCCCGGCCGAGCGGAGCCGGTGAGGCCGGTGCGCCTCGCCCCGGACGTGCGGGCAGTGCGGGGCCGGCGTGCCGATCGCCGTGCTCGTCGTCATCGGACGCGCCCACGGGTCCGGTCGACGGTCCGGGGCGGGGGCCCGAAGCCCCGGGCGCGGTCCAGTGAAGCCGCGACCGGGCGCGGGTCGATGACGCCGAGGGCGGCCAGGCGGGACGTGCCGATGATG
>NZ_VBVX01000517.1 GCF_005981925.1 Streptomyces albidochromogenes | reverse complement strand
GTTCCGGGGCGGTGGGGCGGGTGGGGCGTACGGCGTTCGAGTGGTGCGGTGCGCTGTGGGGCCGTGACGCGACCGGCCCCCAGGCGCCGTGCGCCTGGGGGCCGGTGGTCACCGCTCGACCTGGGTGGTCGGTCAGCGGTTGACGGCCTGGTTCGCGAAGGCCGGGTTGAGGGCGCCGATGACGTTGACGGTGTTGCCGGAGACGTTCACCGGGACGTGGACCGGGGCCTGGACCAGGTTGCCGGAACCGACGCCCGGCGAGTGGACGGCCTTGCCCTGGGCCAGCGCACCGCTGTCGGTGGCGGAGGCAACACCGGCTCCGGCGGCGACGAGGCCACCCGCGACCATGGTGACGGCAGCGGCCTTCTTCAGGTTCTTCACTTCAGGATCCTCCTAGACGTGGCCGCGGCCAGCCGCCGCGGCACGTCATGAAGAACGCCCGTCCATCGATGAGGATGCGCCATGTGGGGGACATACACCCGACGGTATGAATCTCGGACCGGATGTAGACCGTCCGCTCAACCCGTGATCCCGTGGCGCACGGCCCACAGCGCCGCCTGGGTGCGGTCGGAGAGGTCCAGTTTCATCAGGATGTTCGACACGTGCGTCTTGACGGTCTTCTCGGAGAGGACGAGCGCCCGGGCGATCTCCCGGTTCGAGCGGCCGTCGGCGATCAGCGTCAGGACTTCCCGCTCCCGTTCGGTCAGGGTGCTCCCCCGGCCCGTGCCGCCGTTCCCGTCCTCCTGCGCGAGCAGCGCGCCCGCGACCTCCGGCTGGAGGAGGACGTGGCCCGCGTGTACGGAGCGGATCGCGCCGGCCAGGGCGTCCGGGTCCACGTCCTTGTAGACGTAGCCCGAGGCACCCGCGCGCAGGGCGGGGACGACCGTGCGCTGCTCGGTGAAGCTGGTCACGATCAGCACCCTGGCGGGGTTGGCCAGCTCCCGGAGCTTGCGGAGCGCGTCGATGCCGTCCGTACCCGGCATCTTGATGTCCATCAGCACGACGTCGGGGCGCAGCTCCTCCGCGCGGGCGACGCCCTCGGCCCCGTCCGCGGCCTCTCCGACGACCTCGATGTCGTCCTGGACCTCCAGGAAGGTGCGCAGACCACGGCGCACCACCTGGTGGTCGTCGACCAGCAGGACGCGGATGCCGTTCTTCGCGGGGCGTGCGGCGTCAGCCACCGGGAACCTCCATCTCGATCGTGGTGCCCTTGCCGGGCGCCGATTCGACGGTGAGCCGGCCGCCGGCGCCGGCGGCGCGGTCGCGCATCGAGACCAGGCCGAGGTGGCGGCCCGCCCGCCGTACCGTCCTCGGGTCGAAGCCGCTGCCGTCGTCGGTGACCCGCAGCCGGGCGCCCTGGCCGTTCTTCTCCAGTACGACGTCGACACGGTCCGCGCCGGAGTGGCGCAGCGCGTTGTGCAGCGCCTCCTGGGCGACCCGCAGGAGTGCTTCCTCCTGGGCGGCGGGCAGGGCCCGTACACCGCTGCTGTGGAAGGTGACGCGGGCGGTGTGGGCGCGGTCCATGACCTGGATCTGGGTGCGCAGCGTGGCGATCAGACCGTCCTCGTCGAGGGCCGCCGGGCGCAGTTCGACGACGGCGGCGCGCAGCTCGTCGGCCGCCTCGGCGGCCAGCGAGGCCACCTGCTGGAGTTCGCCCTTGGCGCGGGCCGGGTCGCGGTCGACGAGCGCGGCGGCGGCCTGCGCGGTCAGGCGCAGCGAGAAGAGCTTCTGGCTCACGGCGTCGTGCAGCTCGTGGGCCAGGCGGGAGCGTTCCTCGGCGATGGTCAGCTCGCGGCTGCGCTCGTACAGGCGGGCGTTGGTGAGGGCGATCGCCGCGTGCTGCGCGAGCATGGCCAGCAGTTCCTCGTCCTCCTCGGTGAAGCCGCACGTGCCCTCGGGCTTCGGGCAGCGCTTGTTGGCGAGGAAGAGAGCGCCGATGACCTCGTCGCCGTCGCGGATCGGCAGGCCGAGGAAGTCGGACATGTCCGGGTGCGCCGAGGGCCAGCCCTCGAAGCGCGGGTCCTTGCGGACGTCGGCGAGGCGCTCGGTGTGGGCGCCGTGCAGCATCGCGGCGAGGATGCCGTGCTGGCGGGGCAGCGGGCCGATCGCCTTCCACTGTTCGTCGCTGACGCCGTCGACGACGAACTGGGCGAACCCGCCGTGGTCGTCGGGGACCCCCAGCGCGGCGTACTCGGCGTCGAGCAGTTCGCGGGCGGACGCGACGATCGTCTTCAGTACGTCGCGCACTTCCAGGTGCCGGCTCATGGCCAGCAGGGCGGAACTCACGGCCGTCAGGCCGGCCCGGGGGGACGGGCTCTCCGCTGCTCGAACGCAGTGGAGAGCGTTCGGATCGCTCATGTGGCCACCGTACCGGCGGGCCGTGGGGGCGGTATCGGACCTGGGGAGGCCGCTCGTCGGGGCGCGCGTCCGGTTCGCCCAGCGTCGTACGCAGACGGGCTTCGACCAGCGCAAGAACATCTCCCATGCGGCGAGCATAAGTCGCGTGGGGAAGGGGCAAGGG
>NZ_VBVX01000516.1 GCF_005981925.1 Streptomyces albidochromogenes | reverse complement strand
CGCCCGCGGCCCCGCCGGCTGCCCCGCCCCGCCCGCAAATCCCGCTGGTGAGGCGGTCATTGGCCCTCCTGGTATCCGACCGTGCCCAAGCCGACGGACGACCCCGCGCTCTCCCGTCTCGTCCTGCTGGCGGAGCGAGTCGCGCCGGACCGCCCGGCCGACGAGCGCGACGTGGCCGAACTCGCGCGGCTGCTGCCCCGCTTCACGCCGCGGTCACCGGCGGCGGCGCTCGTCCTGGCCCGGCTCTACGAGCGCCTCGGACCCCGACTGGGCGGATGGCGCCCGCCGTCGTGGCGCGGGGCCGCGCGGGCCGTGCTCGACCGGCCGACGTACCTCCAGCACACGGCGGTCCTGCTGGAACCAGCCCGACGTGGCACGCCTGGCGGTCCGCACGCTCTGCCACGCCGGCTGGGAACCCGCGGTCCCCGCCGTGATCGGCCTGCTGGAGCACGGGCACCCGGCCGTCCGCGAGGCGGCGCGCGAGGGACTGGCCCTGATGCCCGGACCGGCGGCCCCCGCGCTCAGGTACGCCGCCGCCCACGCCCGCCCGGACACGCCCCCTCTACGAGGAGGTCCTGCACCGCATCCGGGCGACCGCCGACGGCGACTGGGCGCCGCCGCCGCGCTCGGCCACCCGGCTGGACCGTTTCTGTAGCGTCCGTGAGACGGGGGGAGAACACGCCGCACGGTGCCGGGACGCGGCGGCCGCCGTCCCCGCACCCGTGAGGGCGCGCCCGGCTCACTCCTCCGCCCGCACCGGCCCCGTCGCGAGGACGGTGGCGACCGTGTCGGCCTCGGCCGCCGGCTTGTCCTCGCGGTAGCGCACCACCCGCGCGAACCGCAGGGTCACGCCCTCCGGGTAGCGGGTGGACCGCTGCAGCCCGTCGTACGCGATCTCGACGACGAGCTCCGGGCGCACGGTCACCACCTGGCCGTTGTCGCCGGTCGCGAGCTCCCTCAGCCGTTGCGTCTGCCAGTCGAGCATCACATCGGTCAGGCCCTTGAACGTCTTGCCCAGCATGGCGAACGAGCCGTCGGGCCGTCGGGCCCCGAGGTGCAGGTTGGAGAGTTTCCCGGTCCGCCGCCCGTGGCCCCACTCCGCGGCCAGCACCACCAGGTCGAGGGTGTGCACGGGCTTCACCTTGAGCCAGGACGCCCCGCGCCGCCCCGCCTGGTACGCCGCGTCCAATGACTTGAGCACCGCCCCTTCGTGACCGCGCTCCAGCGTCCGCGCCAGGAACTCCTCCGCCCGCGCGGTGTCGTCGGGGCCGGCCACCACCGTGCGCCGTACGCGCATCGGCTCGGGCACCAGCCGCCCAAATCGCTCGTACCTCTCCCGGTAGGGCAGGTCCAGGAGGACCTCGCCGCCGAGCGCCAGGATGTCGAAGAAGACCGGGGACAGCGGCAGCGCCTCGCGGGCCGCCGCCACGTCGAGGCGAGAGCCGACCCGGCCCGCGATGTCCTGGAAGGGGAGCGGCCTGCCGTCCGGCCCGAACGCGATGACCTCGCCGTCGAGAATGAACCGGTCGCCGTCCAGCCCGGCCGCCACCGAGGTGAGTTCCGGTACGCGGTCCGTGATGTCGTCCAGGGTGCGGGTGAACACGCGTACCCGTTCGCCGTCGCGGTGCACCTGCACGCGGATGCCGTCCAGCTTCTCCTCCACCGCGCACGCCCCCAGCTTGCCGACCGCCGCGCCGACGCTCTGCCCCGGCTGGGCCAGCATCGGCGGCACCGCCCGGCCCACCTCCAGCCTGAACTCCGCGAGGGCCGCGGGCCCCTCGGCCAGCAGCGCCTGCCCGACGGCGACCAGCGAACCGCTCAGCATCACCGCCCGCCGCACGTCGGCCGCCGGCACGTCCGCCGCCGCGGCCAGGCCCTCCGCCGCCAGTGCGTCCAGCGCGCCCTGCCGCACCTCACCGGTGAGCAGCCCGAACAGGAACTTCTGCTCCTCTTCGGTGGCCGCCCCCATCAGCTCCCGCACCACTCGCAGCCGCTCCGCCTGCGCGCCGGCCCCCGCCACCGCCGCGAACGCGGTGAGCGCCGCGTCCACGTCACGCACCGTCAGGGCGGGCTCCGCCGCCGGTGCGACCGGCTCCCGCAACACGCTCCAGCCTGTGCCGACGCGCCCCTGGGGAAGGCGGCCCGAGAGGTACGGGATCACGATCGGTACGTCGTCGGGCCCGGCGCTGCGGAAGAGCTCCGCCAGCAGCGCGGTCTTGCGGGAGCGCGCGGACGTCGAGGCGATCTCCCGGGAGGCCCGGGCGAGTGTGGCCAGCAGCATGCCCCCATCCTGCAACGGCGTACGCCGCCCCGCAGTGCTTAAGGTCGGGTCGTGGCCCTCTTCCGTGTCGAACGCCGAACCCCGCTGTCCCCCGACGAGGCGTGGCGGCGCCTGACGGCGTGGGAGCACCACGCCGCCCAGGTCCCGCTCACCCGCATCACCGTCACGCCCGCCCCGCCGACCGGCCCCGGGACGCTGGTCACCGCCCGTACCCGCGTCGGGCGTCTGGGCTTCGACGACCCGATGGAGGT
>NZ_VBVX01000051.1 GCF_005981925.1 Streptomyces albidochromogenes | reverse complement strand
TGCGCGCGATCGTCGCCAGCGCGTCCGCGTCGTCCTGGGTGGGACAGGCCACCCGTACGATCTGGCAGCCCGAGGCCGTCAGCTCCGCGATCTGCTGGAGCGTCGCGCCGACGTCGGACGTCCTCGTGGTCGTCATCGACTGCACCGAGACAGGCGCGTCCCCGCCGACGGCCACCGATCCGACCTGGATACGCCGCGAGACGCGACGCACCGCCAACGGCCGGGCCGGCAGCCCGGGAAGACCCAGCGCCACCGGCTCAGCACCGCTCATGACGTCACCCGTGGCTTCCCGAGACCGTCTCGCGGACCGCGCGCAGGGACTCCTTGAGCGAGCCCATGGTCGCGAGAACGGCCGTCGGCTCGTAGCCGCAGTGCGCCATGCAGTTGGCGCACCTCGGATCCTTGCCCCGCCCGTACTTGCTCCAGTCGGTCTCCTCGATGAGCTCGCGGTACGTCGGGACGTAGCCGTCGCTCATCAGGTAGCAGGGACGCTGCCAACCGAAGAGCGAGTAGTTGGGGATCGCCCACGCCGTGCACGGGAAGTCCGCCTTGCCCTCCAGGAAGTCCAGGAAGAGCGGCGAGTGGTTCAGCCGCCAGCGCCGCCGGTTGCCGCCCGAGAATGCCTTCTTGAACAGTTCCCGGGTCTGTTCGACGCCGAGGAAGTGCTCCTGGTCGGGAGCCTTCTCGTACGCGTAGGCGGGCGAGATCATCATCTCGTCCACCTCCAGGTCGTCATTGAGGTAGTTGAGCACCTCGATGATCGTCTGCGGCGTGTCGGTGTTGAAGAACGTGGAATTGGTGGTGACCCGGAAGCCGCGCCTCTTGGCCTCCTTGATCGCCTCGACCGCCTCGTCGAAGACGCCTTCCTTCGCCACCGACTCGTCGTGCCGCTCCCGCAGCCCGTCGATGTGCACGGCGAAGGCGAAGTACCGCGACGGCGTGAACTTCTCGATCTTCTTGCGCAACAGCATGGCGTTGGTGCAGAGGAACACGTACTTCTTCTTCGCCACCAACTGGCGCACGATCTCGTCGATCTGAGGGTGCATCAGGGGCTCGCCGCCGGCGATGGAGACCATCGGGGCGCCGGACTCCATGACCGCGCCCACGGCCTGCGCCACGGGCATGCGCTGCTTCAGGACTCCCGCCGGGTGCTGGATCTTGCCGCAGCCCTCGCACGCGAGGTTGCAGGCGTAGAGCGGTTCCAGCTCGACGATGAGCGGGAACTTCTCACGCTTGCGGAGCTTCTGTTCGAAGAGATACGTCCCGACCCTGATGGTCTGGCGGAGCGGCATGGCCATCTGGCTCACCTCCTGGGGAGCAGCAAAGAACGGTGCCATTCAAAAAATGCCGGTAGGACGGCACGGAGGACACGAAAGGCTGATATTCCCCCGCGAAGCGTCCCAATGCGGACCAGCTCGTGCTCCGGAGCGTCCACTACCACCCGTACGGCCGCAACAGGACGCGCTCCCACCCGCAGCGCGCTGCCGAGCGTGGCGGCGGACTCCATGTCCACCGCGATCGCCCCGGTGGTGCGCAGCTCGGCCCGCTCGGGGCCGCGGACGACGTGGTCGGAGCCCAGCAGGGTGCCGGTGTGCACGGTGCGGCCGGGCGCGGCCCGCCCCAGCGCCTTCGCGAGCAGCTCCACGCTCGTACAGACCGAACTGCCGTGCGGCCCGCGTGTCTCGTCGGCGACGATCAGGTCCCCGGGGTGCATCCCGGGGACCAGCCCCGCGCAGAATCCGGACGCGATGACGGCGGCGTCCGGGACGGGGCTTCCCTCGCCGAGCGCCTGCCTGACGGCCGCGGCCGCCGCCTTGGGGCCCATGCCGGTACGCAGTACGGTCACGGACTCCGGCGCGTCCCTGCGGTGCCCGCTGCGCAGCGCGAACTGCTCGATGCCGAGCGCGCAGGCGATCAGCAGCGGTGCGGGGCGCGCCGGCGGCGGTGGTCCGGTGGCGGGAACCGCCGGATCCGGCGGGCCCATCAGGTCGCTTCCCGGGTGGTGCCCAGGCCGGGAAAGACGGGCTCCCCGTGGACGTACCGCCCGAGCGCGGTGAGGGGGAACACCTGCCGGTAGAGGTGGTAGTTGATGGAGAAGTCCCAGGGGAAGCCGGTCCCCGTGAACTGCGGCTCGTCCCAGGAACCGTCCTCGCGCTGGGTCGCCGCCAGCCAGGCGACCGCGCGCTCGACGGACTTGGCGTCCCGCTCCCCGGCCGCGAGCAGGGCGAGCAGCGCCCAGGCGGTCTGCGAGGCGGTCGAGACCCCGCGCCCGGCCCAGCCGGCGTCACGGTACGAACGCAGGTCCTCGCCCCAGCCCCCGTCGTCGTTCTGGACGGATTCCAGCCACGTCACGGCGCGGCGGACGGCGGGATGGGAGGTGGGCAGCCCGGCCGCCGTCAGCGCGGGTACGACCGCTCCCGTCCCGTAGACGTAGTTGACGCCCCAGCGCCCGAACCACGAGCCGTTGGGCTCCTGTCCGGCCAGCAGCCACTCGATGCCGCGCCGGGCACGCGGGTGGTGCGCCAGGCCTTCGACGGCCAGCATCTCCACCACATGGGCGGTGACGTCGGCGGACGGCGGGTCGATGACCTCGCCGAAGTCGCAGAAGGGCAGCCGGTTGGGGAAGGCGCTGGTGTTGTCGGCGTCGAAGGCCGCCCAGCCGCCGTCCTTCGACTGCATGCCGAGGGTCCAGCGGACGGCGCGGTCGACGGTGGCCTTCGTCCGGGCGCGGTCCGGGTGCGCGACGCGCCGCAGGGCCAGGACGACCTCGGCGGTGTCGTCGATGTCCGGGTAGTTGTCGTTGTGGAACTCGAAAGCCCAGCCGCCCGGCTCCAGTCCGGGGCGGCGTACGGACCAGTCTCCGGGCCGTACGATCTGCTCGCGCATCATCCAGTCGGCGGCCTTGACCAGCGCCGGGTCGTCGGGCCGTACCCCCGCGTCGGCGAGCGCCACCGTGGCGAGGCAGGTGTCCCAGACCGGCGACTGGCACGCCTCGATCATGCGGGCGCCGTCGTCGCGCCACACCGCGAACCGGTCCAGCGATTCCAGGCCGGCGCGCATCACCGGATGGTCCAGGTCGTATCCGAGCAGGTGCAGGGCGATCAGGGAGTACACGGCCGGGGGCTGGATGCCGCCCCAGCAGCCGTCGTTCTCCTGCCGCTCGACGATCCAGCGGGCCGCGCTCCTCATCGCCGCGCCCCGCAGCGCGGCCGGCGCGACCTTGCGATAGACGTGCAGGAGTTTGTCGAGCCGCTGGAACGCGCCCTCCCAGCTGGTCGGCGCCGCACGGCGGGGCCGGGGGTTCACCGCGCGGGGGTCGGTGTGCAGCTCGTCGAGGGCGAACGGCGCCGGGCGCACGGGCCGCTTCGCCGAGACCACGGTCAGCGGCACGATGGTCTGCCGGGCCCAGCAGCCGAACGCGTAGATGTTGAGCGGGAACCAGGACGGCAGGAAGATCAGCTCGGGCGGCAGCTCCGGCAGGTCGTCCCACTTCCACCAGCCGAACAGCGCCAGCCAGATCCGGGTGAAGACGCGGCTCGCGGCGATGCCGCCGCGCGACCTGATCCAGGCCGCGGCGCGTTCCATGTGCGGATCGTCGGGCCGGTCCCCGGCGAGCCGCAGCGCGACGTACGCCTCGATGGTGGTGGACAGGTCCCCGGGGCCGCCGTGGAAGGTGGCCCAGGTGCCGTCGCCGCGCTGCTCCCCGCGGATGTGGAGCGCGGCGGCCCGAAAGGTCTTCTCGTCCTGGAGGCCGAGGAACTGACGGAGCAGCAGGTCCTCGGCGTCCATGGTCACATTGGTCTCGAGGTCGCCCTTCCACCAGCCCTGTTCGTCCTGCTGGGAGAGCAGGTACGCGACCGCGCGGTCCGTGGCCCGTCGCGCCGCGCCCCTGACGTCGGCGGGGGCACCGGCCGGGACGCCGGCGGCGACCGGAGCGCCGTCGGCGCTCCCCGCTCTGCCGCCGGTGTGCTGGTCGGTGTGGGAGTGGAGGAGGGTGTGGGTGTCGGTAAATTCGCTGGCCGCGGCGGCGCGGGGCTTCATGGCCCCGGGGCTCCCGTCGGTCGTCGCTGTCATGGTTTCCCCTTCGTGGCAGTTGGTCATCTGCTGTGCTGGGGTCCGACGTCGACCGGTGCGGGATGTACGGCGGGTCCCGGCACCGGACGGCGACATGCGAGTTATATGAGGCGGATGCTGATCATCTCTTTCGTACGACGACGAAGTCCGCGAGCGCGGTGAGCTGCGCGCGGACCTGCGGGGGCATGTCGACGCCGTTCAGCGCCTCGATGGCGACGGCGTGCTGCCTGCGGGCTTCCTGCGCCGTCCAGTCACGGCCGCCCGCCTCCTCGATGAGGGCCGCCCTGGCGGCGAACTCCTGCTCGGAGAAGGTGTCGAAGTCGTTGCTCTTGGCGTCGGCGGCGAGCAGCTCGCCGAGCCGCTCGGACGCCGGTCCGCCGGCCGCCAACGCCGCGACGACGGGCAGGGACTTCTTGCGCTGGCGCAGGTCGCTCCAGGTCTGCTTGCCGGTGGCGTCCGGGTCGCCCCAGATGCCGAGCAGGTCGTCGACGGCCTGGAAGGCGAGGCCGAGGTGGTAGCCGTACGCCTCCAGCGTGTCGGCCGTACGGTCGTCCGCCCCGCCGAGCACCGCGCCGATGGACACGGCGCAGGCCAGCAGCGCGCCCGTCTTGTTGCCCTCCATCTCCAGGCACTCCTCGACGGTGACCCGCTCGCGGTGCTCGAAGGAGATGTCCTGCGCCTGGCCGTCGATCAGCTTGCGCGTCGCGGTGGTGAGGCGGCGCGTGGCGCGTCCCGCCTCGACGGTGCCGATCTCCAGCAGGAGTTCGTTGGCCAGCGCGAACAGCGCGTCGCCGACGAGGATCGCCTGCGCCGGCCCGTGCACCTTCCACACCGTGTCGCGGTGCCTGCGCTGCTCGTCGCCGTCCATCAGGTCGTCGTGGAGCAGGGAGAAGTTGTGTACGAGTTCGACGGCGACGGCGCCGGGCACGCCGACCTCCGGCGCCGCGCCGGCCGCCTCGGCCGACAGCAGGGCGAGCGCCGGCCGCACCGCCTTGCCGCCGTCGCCGTCGGCGGGCCGCCCCTGGGCGTCGATCCACCCGAAGTGGTACGCCGCGACGGTGTCCATGGGCGGCGCGAGCCGTTCCACGGCGGCCTTCAGCACCGGGGTGGACAGGGTGCGGCCGCGCTCCAGAAGGGCGGCGATGTCCACCGTGGTGTCGTCGACCGTGTTCGCCGGGGTCACAGGCTCTCCTCTTGTTTCCATGCCAGTGCTCATACCGCCTCCTGCAACGGATGTTCGTGGGCGCGGCCGAGTTCGCAGAGTGCCGCGCCGGCGGCGGTGATGCCGCTGCGCACAGCTCCCTCCATGGTCGCGGGCCATCCGGTGGCGGTCCACGCGCCGGCCAGGTACAGGCCGGGCGCGTGCGTACGGGCGCCGGGGCGCAGCCGTCCGACGCCGGGGGTGGGGGCGAACGTCGCTGTACGCTCCCGGGTGACGAAGAAGTCGCGCACGCCCGCGCCGCGCGCGGCGGGCAGCAGGCGTTCCAGCTCGGGCAGATAGCGCCGGCGCAGCTCGGCCACGGGCGTGTCGATCTCGTCGTGGGCCGCCGACTGCGAGACGGCGAGGTACTGGCCGCCGCTCTTCAGTCCGGAGGACTCCGTACGGTCGAAGACCCACTGGACGGGGCTGCCGAGCGCGGCGAAGAAGGGGCGGCGCAGCACCTTGCGGTCGTACACGACGTGGACGTTGAGGATCGGCGCGGTGCCGATGTCCAGGAGCCGGTCGGCGTCGTCGATGACGCCCTCGGGCAGCAGGGCGTGCGTCTCGCCCTGGGGTACGGCGAGCACGACGGCGTCGGCCGCGATCACCTCGTCCGGTGTCGCGACCTCCCAGCCGCCGGTCGCGGCCCGGGCGACGGAGGCGGCCCGGGTCCGCAGTTCGGTGCGCACGCCCGCCGCGTCCAGCGCCTCGCGGGCGAGCGTGTCGTGCAGGTCGCCGAGGGGGACGTGGGCCCAGCCGATGTCGGCGGCGCCGGGCTCGGACAGCAGGCCCGTCTTGAAGACCATCGCGGCGAGGCCGAGGGAGGCGTGCGGCGCGGTCGCGTTGAGGGTCGCGACGCCGACGAGGTCCCACAGCGCCTCGATGGCGCGCGGCGACTGCCCGTGGCGGCCGAGCCAGGTCGCGAAGTCCACGCCGTCCAGGGCGGGATCGGCCGGGTCCAGCTTCTTGAGGGCGAGCGCGGCGCGCCCCACGCTCGCGCGTTCGGCGAGGGACAGGTGCGGATACGTCGCCAGGCTCGCGGCCAGGTGCAGCGGTACGGGCAGCTCCGTGCGGCGCAGCCGGCCGAGCCGGGGCCCCGCGGGCCGGCCGGCGTCGAGCACGGGGACGTCTAGCCGGCTCTGCAGCGGTGCGAGCGCGGCGCCCCGCACCCGGTCGAGGAACCACCGGTAGGCGGTGCAGCACCGCAGGTAGACGTGCTGGCCGTTGTCGACGGTGAGGTCGCCGCGACGGAAGGAGAAGGCGAGGCCGCCCAGGCGCGGGCGCCCTTCGAGCAGCGTCACCCGCATTCCCGCGTCGGCCAGCCGGAGGGCGGCCGTGACGCCGGCCAGTCCGCCTCCGACGACGACGGCGTGGCCTGCCGCGCGGCCCGCGGGCCGCGGCACGCCCGGCCGCGCGTCTGTGGTGGCGCGTGTCATGCGCCCTCCCCTCGGGCCTCACCGGCGGTGTGCGGACGGCGGGCCGTCGGAGTCGGGGACGCGCCGCGCCGCCGGGGGGTTGCCCCACCGGTGTGCGGCGGCGTGCGGCCCGCCGTGGCGGGCCCCATCAGACCCGCCTCCTGACCTGCGTGCGGGAGATGGTGCGGGCGTCGAGGCCCGAGAGGCCGCGCACGGCGACGTACGCCTTCTCGTGTCCGGGCAGCGAGACCCGGCCGCGCAGCACGGCCAGAGGCTCGCGCTCGATGCGGTCGAGGAGCCGCCGGTAGATGCCGGCCATGGCGGCGACGCAGGCGCCGGAACGCCGGTCGAGCAGCGGCAGCAGCCGGTAGCCCTCGGCGAACAGGGCGCGGGCCCGGCGTACTTCGAAGTGGACGAGGCCGGTGAAGTCGGACCCCGCGGGGGGCGTGGCACCCCGGAATCCGGCGGAGCAGCCGAACTTGGCGAGGTCGTCGGAGGGCAGGTACGTCCGGCCGTTCGCGGCGTCCTCGCGGACGTCACGGAGGATGTTGGTGAGCTGGAGCGCGAGGCCGAGCGTATCGGCGTAGTCCCCTGCGCGTTCGGTGGAGCGCGCGCCGGCCTGGGTGCCGAACACGCCCAGCGAGAGCCGTCCGATGGCGCCCGCGACGCACCGGCAGTAGACCTTCAGGTCGTCCCAGGTCTCATAGGTCTCGCCGCGTACGTCCATGAGCACCCCGTCGATGAGCTCGTCGAGCCCCTCCAGCGGGATCGGGAAGCGGCGCGCGGTGTCGGACAGCGCCACGGCGACCGGGTCGGTGTCGTCGTCGTCGACGGTGCCCGCCCGGACGCGGTCGAGCAGCGCGCGGGTCTCTTCGAGGCGTGCCTGCTTGACGCCGGGGTCCAGCACGCCGTCGCCGATGTCGTCCACGCGTCGCGAGAACGCGTAGAGCGCGGACATGGCGTTGCGCTTGTCGGCCGGCAGCAGTCTGATGCCGTACGCGAAATTGCGCGCCTGCTGTCCGGTCACGGCCTCGCAGTAGCTGTACGCGGCGAGTACCGGTGCGGACATCTGCACGAGTCCTTCCACGGGCCGGCTCACCCCTCTCTTCGGTCTCATCGCAAGACAGCTCCCGCTGCGCGCAGCAGGCTGAGCTTGGTGGGCTTGGGCGGTCCGGGAAGCACGTCGTAGCCGGCGGCCGCGATCGCGGTGAGAGCGGCGCGCCCGCCGCCGACGAAGCCGGCGAGCAGCAGTTTGAGCCTGCCGTCGACACTGGCCACGAGCGCCTTGCCGTCGTCGAGCAGCAGCCCGGCGCGCTCGGCTTCGTACGCGATCAGGGAGCGCACCGACGCGTTGGCGGACGGGGCGGCGAGGTCGGTCTCGTCGACGTGGAAGCGCGCCATGGAGTCGGCGGGCAGGTAGATCCGGTCGCGGCCGAGGTCCTCGGCGACGTCCTGGAGGTGTTCGACGATCTGCAGGGCGGTGCAGACCGCGTCGGAGCGGCGGATCCGCTCGGGGCTCGCGGTGCCGGTGATCCCGAGGACCAGCCGGCCGACGGGGTTCGCCGACAACTCGCAGTAGGCGAGGAGCTCGTCGTACGTCTTGTAGCGGCGTACGAGCTGGTCCTGCCGGTTGGCCTCGATGAGTCCGAGGAACGGCTCGGGGGTGAGCGAGCGGCGGCGCACGGTCGGCACGAGGGCGCGCAGGAGCGGGTGGCGGGGGCCGTCGCCCGTGGCGGCGAAGACGCGGCGCAGGTCGGCCTCGAAGGCGTCGAGCATCACCAGCCGGTCGTCGGCGAGGGCGGGGTCGAGGCCGAGCAGACGGGCGTCGGCGCCGCCGGGGGCGAGGTCGCCGTCGCCGATGTCGTCGACGAGGCGGGCGTACCCGTAGACGGCCATCAGGTCGTCGCGCCAGGCGCGCGGCAGAAAGAAGGGAGCCACCGGGAAGTTCTCGTCGGCGGCCTTGTCCAGGGTCGAGCGCGTGGGTGCGCCGGTGCGCACCTGCCGGGTTCCGGTCATCGCGGGCTGCCCGGTGCGGGGACGGCGGAAGCGTCTTCGAGCCGGAGAGGTTCCATAGCCATTGCCGTCACATCTCCCGTTCTACACTGTCGACCTAATACATCCCATTTCGGACACGCCGCCCGCCGCTACAGCTTACGTTGTACAACGACCGACACCGCGCCGGGGTGCCGGGCGCATCACAACAAGGCCGCTAAATGCCTCAACCTTCCCGAACGCGACGGGAGTTGACGATTCCGGCATGGTACGGCGCGCCGGACCGCTCGCGCGGCGCGGACACGCGGAACCCCCGCCGGGTTGGTTCGACCGGCGGGGGCACCGAGCCGGGAGCTAGCGCCCGGTCTCCTTCTCGTACGCCTTGAGGACCTCGTCCGTGGGCCCGTCCATCAGCAGCTCGCCCTTCTCCAGCCACAGCACACGGTCGCAGGTGTCCCTGATCGACTTGTTGCTGTGGCTGACCAGGAAGACCGTGCCGGCTTCCTTGCGGAGCTCGCGGATGCGCTGCTCGGAGCGGATCTGGAACTTCCGGTCACCGGTGGCCAGCGCCTCGTCGATCATCAGCACGTCGTGATCCTTGGCCGCGGCGATGGAGAAGCGCAGGCGCGCGGCCATGCCGGAGGAGTACGTGCGCATCGGCAGCGTGATGAAGTCGCCCTTCTCGTTGATGCCCGAGAAGTCGACGATCGACTGGTAGCGGTCGCGGATCTGCTCACGCGTCATGCCCATGGCGAGGCCGCCGAGGATGACGTTGCGCTCGCCGGTCAGGTCGTTCATCAGCGCGGCGTTCACACCGAGGAGCGAGGGCTGGCCGTCCGTGTAGACCTTGCCCTGCTCGGTCGGCAGCAGGCCCGCGATGGCGCGCAGCAGGGTCGACTTGCCCGACCCGTTCGTACCGATCAGGCCGATCGCCTCGCCCCGGTACGACGTGAAGGACACCCCGCGCACCGCGTGCACCTTGCGCACGCCGGGCGCGTCGCCCTTGCCGCGTTTCATGATGCGGCTCAGGGCCGCGGTGGCGCTGCCCCGCCCGCCCGCGCCGCCGTTGACGCGGTAGACGATGTGCACGTCGTCGGCGATGACCGTGGGGATACGCCCCTGCGTGTTGTCGTCAGCCACGGCCGTACCGCTCCTCAGCCTTCCAGAAATACACGAAGCCCGCGGCGCCGACGAGCAGCGCCCAGCCCAGGCCGACGGCCCACACGTGCGGGGGCAGGTTCCCCGAGCCGTATCCGTCGATCAGGCCGAACCGGATGAGGTCCATGTAGACCGCCGCCGGGTTCCACTGGAGCACGTCCGTGACCCAGCCGGGCAGGTCCTTGTCGGCGAGCATCGCCGGGATGCTGAACATCACTCCGGAGGCGTACATCCACGTACGCATCACGAAGGGCATCAGCTGCGCGAGGTCGGGGGTCTTGCTGCCGAGCCTGGCCATGATCAGCGCCAGGCCGATGTTGAAGACGAACTGGAGGGCCAGCGCGGGCAGGATCAGCAGCCAGGACAGCGAGGGGTAGCTGCCGAAGGCGACCGCGACGACCACGAGCACGATCATCGAGAACAGCAGCTGCTGGAGCTGCTGGAGCGCGAAGGAGATCGGCAGCGAGGCGCGCGGGAAGTGCAGCGCTCTGACCAGGCCGAGGTTGCCCGAGATCGACCGGACGCCGGCCATCACCGAGCTCTGGGTGAAGGTGAAGACGAACACACCCGTGACCAGGAAGGGGACGTAGACCTCCCGCTCCATGCCCCGGTCGGCCTCCAGGATCAGACCGAAGATCAGGAAGTACACGAGGGCGTTCAGCAGCGGGGTCGCCACCTGCCACAGCTGGCCGAGCTTGGCCTGGCTGTACTGGGCGGTGAGCTTCGCCTGGGAGAACGCGAGGATGAAGTGGCGCCGGCCCCACAGCTGCCGGACGTACTCGATCAGCCCCGGCCGGGCACCGCTCACCGACAGGCCGTACTTGGCGGCGAGCTCCGCCGGGGTAAGTCCGTCGTCGGGAGATGGCGGGGCGCTCGTCGCGACCGCACCGTCATGGGTTGTGTCACTCACAAGTTGAAACTTTCGTGTTCAAGATGCGCAGGCGTAGGGCGCGGGATCGGGCTCCAGGTCCCGCGTGCACCCGATGCTTTCAGACCCGAGCTTGTCAGACGACAGGAGGTCGGCCGAGCCGGGTCAGGCGCCAGACGGTACGCCATCTCATCGGACGGCGCGGTCCCGGCGAGGTCGTCCACCCCTCCTTGAAGCCGCCGAACCATGCCTTGAGGGCCGGTACGGAGGGCCGCCGCGCCAGCGTGAGCAGCAGCCACACGCCGAGGTAGACGGGCACCAGGAGGGCCGGCAGGTTGCGCCGGGCCAGCCAGACCCGGTTCCTGGCGACCATGCGGTGGTAGACGGCGTGCCGGGAGGGAGCGGTCGTCGGGTGGTACAGGACCATGTCCGAGCGGTAGTCGATCATCCAGCCGGCGTCGAGCGCCCGCCAGGCCAGATCGGTCTCCTCATGGGCGTAGAAGAACTCGTCCGGCAGCCCGCCGACCTCGGCGAAGACCTTGGTCCGCACGGCGTTCGCGCCGCCGAGGAAGGTCGTCACGCGCGAGGAGCGCATCGGGTCGGCCGCGCGCAGCCGCGGGACGTGGCGGCGGGCGGTCTCCCCGGTGTCGGGGTCCGCGATCCGGAAGCTGATGATGCCGAGCTTCGGGTCGGCGGCGAAGGCCCGGCGGCACAGCTCGGCCGTGTCGTGCTGGGCCAGCAGACCGTCGTCGTCGAGGAAGAGCAGGATGTCCATCTCGGCCCCGCTGGGGCCGAACGCCTCGATACCGGCGTTGCGGCCCCCCGGGATGCCGAGGTTCTCCGGCAGCTCGACGGTCCGTACGCCCTCGGGGACACCGGTCACCGGGGAGCCGTTGCCGACGACGACCACCTCGACGCGGTCGCCGTCCTGCTTGGCGACCGAGTCGAGGAGCGCGCGCAGCTCGTCCGGGCGGTTGCCCATCGTGATGACGACCGCCCCGACCTTCAGGTCCGCGCCCGGGCCCGCGCCCTTGTCCGCGCCCGTCACTTCAGCCTGCTCGAAGCGAGGATGGACACGAGGTGCAGGAAGGTCTGGAGGATCGCGATCCCGGCCAGTACGGCGATCCCCAGGCGGCTGAAGAACAGGTCGCCCTGGACGAAGTCGGCGATCGCGACGACCAGGATGAACAGGCTCGCCTCGATGCCGCCGACCAGCCGGTGGAACTTCAGCGCGGCGGCCAGCCGGCGCGCCAGCGCCAGACCGGAGGAGCGCGGCACGGAGGCCTCGTCCTTCACCGCGGGCAGGCCGCTGCGGGTACGGGCCACGTCGACCAGGTCGGTCTCGGCCTTGATCAGGATCGCGCCGAGCGCGGCCAGCGTGCCCAGGAACGCCCACAGCCACTCGGGCCGCCCGCCGCCGAACAGGTCGGCGCCGCGCAGGCCGAAGCCCACCAGCAGGGCCGCCTCGCAGAGGTAGTGGCCGATGCGGTCCAGGTAGACGCCGGTGATCGAGGTCTGCTTGCGCCAGCGGGCCACCTCGCCGTCGACGCAGTCGAGCAGCAGATAGATCTGGAACAGCACCACCGCGAGGATCGCACCGGTCAGCCCGGGGATCAGCAGGGCCGCGCCGCCGAGGACGCCCACGACGACCATGAGGTACGTGAGCTGGTTCGGCGTGATCTTGGTGTTCACCAGGTACGGGTCGATGTGCAGCGAGATCTCCCGCATGTACATGCGCCCGGCCCAGTGCTCACCGCTGCGCCGGTCCTTCACACCCTCGGGGTGAACGACCGGACGGAGTTCAGCTACTGATGGCCTTGACATAGTCGGCGTAAGCGTCCTTGATCTGGTCTGCGGACAGGTCGAGGTGCTCCAGGATCGTGAAGCGTCCCGGGCGGGTCTGGGGTGCGTATTCGACGGCCTTGACGAACTCGTCGACGCTGAAGCCGATCTCCTCCGGCAGCACCGGCAGGCCGTGCCGGTGCAGTACCTCGGCGAAGAGCCCGGACTGCTCGGTCGCGCCCCGCAGGTGCATGGCGAAGGCCGCGCCGATGCCGACCTGCTCGCCGTGGCTGGCGGCCCGCTTGGGGTACAGCAGGTCGAAGGCGTGGCTGATCTCGTGGCAGGCGCCGGACGACGGGCGGCTGTCACCGCTGATCGACATGGCGATGCCGGAGAGCACCAGGGACTCGGCGAGGACCGTGAGGAACTCGTCCGTGCCGACGCCGCCGGGGTGGCGCAGTACCGCTTCTCCCGCCGTACGGGCCATGGCGGCGGCCAGTCCGTCGACCGGCTCGCCGTTGACCCGGTGGGACAGCTCCCAGTCCGCGATCGCCGAGATGTTGGAGATCGCGTCGCCGATGCCGGACCGGATGAAGCGGACCGGGGCGTCCCGGATCACATCGAGGTCGATGACCATGGCGATGGGGGTCGGGACGCCGTAGGAACCGCGGCCGTTGTCGTTGTCCAGGATGGACACCGGCGAGCACAGACCGTCGTGCGACAGGTTCGTCGCCACGGCGACCATCGGCAGGCCGACCCGCGCCGCCGCGTACTTCGTGACGTCGATGATCTTGCCGCCGCCGAGGCCGACCACGGCGTCGTACCGCTTGCCCTTGATGTCGTCGGCCAGCTGCACGGCGGAGTCGATCGTGCCGTCGGCCACCGCGTACCAGTCGGCGCCGGGCAGCACCGGCGCGAGCTTGTCGCGCAGGGCCAGCCCGGAGCCGGGGCTGGTCGCGATCGCCAGCTTGCCCGAGGCGGAGATCCGCTGGTCGGCCAACAGGCCGGCCAGGTCGTCCATGGCGCCGCAACTGATGTCGACGACGACCGGGGACGGGATGAGCCGGGTCAGTACTGGCACGCGATCTCACGGCCCTTCGCGAGGTCGTCGTGGTTGTCGATCTCGACCCACGTCACTTCCCCGATGGGAGCCACGTCGACGGTGAAGCCGCGGTTGACCAGCTCCTGGTAGCCGTCCTCGTAGTAGAGGTCGGGGTCGCGCTCGAACGTCGTCTTCAGCGCGTCGGCCAGCTCCTCGGCGGCCTCCGGCTCGATGAGCGTCACACCGATGTACTCACCGGTGGCGGTGGCCGGGTCCATCAGCTTGGTGATCCGCTGGACGCCCTTGCCGTCCTGCGTGATGACCTTCATCTCCTCGTCGGCGAGGTTCTTCACCGTGTCGAGGGCGAGGATTATCTTCTGGCCCTTGCCGCGGGCGGCGAGCAGCGTCTTCTCGACGGAGACCGGGTGGACGGTGTCGCCGTTGGCGAGGATCACGCCCTGCTTGAGGACGTCACGGGCGCACCACAGGGAGTAGGCGTTGTTCCACTCCTCGGCCTTGTCGTTGTCGACCAGGGTGATCTTGAGGCCGTACTTCGCCTCGAGGGCCTCCTTGCGCGCGTAGACGGCCTCCTTGCGGTAGCCGACGACGATGGCGACCTCGGTCAGGCCGACCTCGGCGAAGTTGCCCAGGGTCAGGTCGAGGACGGTCGTCTCACCGTCCACGGGCACCAGGGCCTTCGGGAGGGTGTCCGTGTAGGGACGCAGACGCCGGCCGGCGCCGGCAGCCAGTACGAGGCCGATCATGCGGGTTCTCCTTCGTCATGTACTGCGGGTGCTCCGGAGGACACCCAGAAGCGGATGGACTCCGTGAGCACCACGAGCGCCACGGTCACAGCGAGTGCCGTGAGCGCCAAGGTGAGGTCTGTGTTTCGCGTAGCCAGGAGGGTGGTGAGGACCACCACCGCAAGCGTCCGGCCTTCGTGCCCGCCGATCGTCCGCACCAGCCACTGGGGCGGCGCGCCCGTGCCGCCCCGGATGCGGTACACCGTGTCGTAGTGATGGTAGGCGACCGCCGACACCAGTCCGAAGGCGGCAGGCAATGCCCCGTTCACTTCGCAGCGGGCGGCGATGATCAGGATTGTTCCGTACTCGGCCGCCCGGAAGACCGGCGGGACCAGCCAGTCGAGCACGCCCTTGAGGGGGCGCGCGACCGCGATGCCGGAGAGCACGGCGTAGAAGACCGCCGCGACGATCACCTGGCGGCTGCCGACGGGCTGGGTGAGCGCCGCGGCCACCAGGGCGGCGGCGCCGACGAGGGCGACGACCGGGGCGGTCCAGGCGCCCTTGAGGCGCGGCCCCCGGGCCGCGACGATCTCGGCGAGCGGTCCGCTGTCCGCGAGGTCCGCGAGCGCCTGCGCGGCCCGGTCGGTGCGCCGTGCCCTGCGGGTCAGCGAGCGCAGGACACGGCCGGCCGTGGTGTAGGCGGCGGCGAGCGCGCAGCCGACGAGCAGGGCGTAGAAGACGATCCGGGGGGTGGTGACGGCGGTCAGGACCGCGATCATGGCCCAGCGTTCGCCGATCGGCAGCACGATCATCCGGCGCACCCAGACCGTCCAGCCGACGCTGTCGAGGCGGTCGGAGAGCGCGGCGGTGGGGCTGGTGTTGGACTCCGCGTCGTGGTTCGCCTCGTTGAAGGAGAAGTCCACGACATGGCGGCAGGTCTGGAGCACCATCGCGCCGAGCGCCAGCGCCCACACGTCGTCGCCGCCCCGGGCGGCTCCGAGCGCGAGGCCCGCGTAGTACGCGTACTCCTTGGCGCGGTCGAAGGTCGCGTCGAGCCAGGCGCCCATCGTCGAGTACTGGAGCGAGTAGCGGGCGAGCTGCCCGTCGGTGCAGTCCAGGACGAAGGAGAGGAGCAGCAGCACTCCGGCCGCGACGTAGCCGCCGCGGGTACCGGTCGCCGCGCAGCCTGCCGCGATCAGCGCGGTGATCAGCGAGGCGGTGGTGACCTGGTTCGGGGTGAGGCCCCGGCGGGCGCACCAGCGCGCGAGGTAGCGGGAGTACGGGCTGACGCAGAAGGTGGTGAAGAACCCGTCGCGGGACTTCACGGCCGTACGCAGCCGGACGGCCTCCTCGTCGACGGCGGCGACGGCGGTGCGGGCCTGCTCGCGCTCCGCCTCGCCGGTGGCGACGACCGCGACCAGCGAGCCGAGCTCCGGCCGCCGCACGGCGGTGCCGTCCGCGTCGAGCGCCGCCGCGACGGCGTCGGGCCCGGCGGGGGCGCCGCGTACGGCGCGCGCCAGCGCGGCGCGGGCCTCCGGCTGCGCGGTGAGCGCGCCGGGGGCCGCGGCGGCCGGGAAGCGGGGGTCGGTCAGCGCGAGGCGCAGCGCGTGGACGTGGCCGACGAAGCGCGGGTCGACGAGGGCGACCCGCTCACCGGCGGGCACGGCGTCGAGGAGCTCGGCGGTCCCGGCGGCGCCGGCGCACCGCACGTCGAATCCCAGCGACCGCAGATCGCCCTCGAGCGGCGATCCGGGTACCGGCGGACCGGTGAGGATGGCGGTCGACAGACGAACTCACTCCTTGGCGCTGGGCAGGGGCTGGCCTTGCGTGGCATGCGGCATTCCGGCCCGGCACGGGCGCGGAGGCATGTCGGCAGAGGCTATCGGATGTACGGAAGCAGGAGTTCACGGCCCGTTCACGCCCCGATAAGACCGGTCCGGGACGGCGGGCGGCCCACCGAGATCATCTTGGTGGATCAGTGCCCCGCCCCACAAACCGCGGCCACCGGGGGTCCCGGGACGCCCTAGGGTGGCCGTTATGACATGGCTGATCACGGGTGGGGCGGGTTACATCGGTGCGCATGTGGCGCTGACGATGGCGGCGGCGGGTGAACGGGTGGTCGTCCTGGACGACGTCTCGTCCGGGATCCCGCACCGGCTGCCCGCGGACATCGCGCTGGTACGCGGCTCCGTGCTCGACCGGGAGCTGCTCGACCGCACGCTCGCCGAGCACGGCGTCACAGGTGTGGTACATCTCGCGGCGCGCAAGCAGGTCGGGGAGTCGGTCGAGAAGCCGCTGCTCTACTACCGGGAAAATGTGTACGGACTCACAGTGCTCCTGGAGGCCGTCGCGGCGGCCGGCGTGCGGCGGTTCCTCTTCTCCTCCTCCGCCGCCGTGTACGGCGTGCCCGAGGCGGAGCTGATCCCCGAGGACACCCCCTGCGCGCCGATCAATCCGTACGGCGAGACCAAGCTGGCCGGCGAGTGGCTGGTGCGGGCCGCGGGCCGGGCGCACGGCTTCTCGACGGCGTCCCTGCGCTACTTCAACGTGGCGGGTGCGGCGCGGCCGGAGCTGGCCGACACCGGGGTCTTCAACATCGTCCCGATGTTCTTCGACCGGATCACGCGCGGCGAGGCCCCCCGGATCTTCGGGGCGGACTATCCGACGCCGGACGGCACCTGTGTCCGTGACTACATTCACGTCGCGGATCTCGCCGACGCGCACCTGTCCGTCGCCCGGGCCCTCACCGCGCGGGACGAGCAGACGGACCTGACGTTCAACATCGGCCGCGGCGAGGGCGTCTCGGTGCGCGAGCTGGCGGAGCTGGTGGGCGAGATCACCGGTTCCGCGCTCGCCCCGGTGATCGAGCCGCGCCGTCCCGGCGACGCCGCGAAGGCGGTCGCCTCGTCCGACCTGATCGCCAAGGAACTGGGCTGGACGGCCGTCCGCAGCGTACGGGAGATGGTCGCCTCGGCATGGGAGGGCTGGCTCCTGCGGCACCCCGAGGCCGCCGGGTCCTGATCTTGCCGTCGCTCTGACCTGCGGTCATTTCCGCAGGTCAGAGCACATGACAACGGTGTTCAGCCCCGTGTTGCACATACCCCCCGCCCGTAGTTCACTGGCACCTCGACCGACCATTCGCACCACCGGGGAGGCGTCTTTCATGGGGGCTGGGCACGATCACGGGCATACGCACGGCGGGCCGCCGCCCACCGGCACAGCGGCCGCCGCGTACAAGGGGCGGCTGCGCATCGCGCTCGGCATCACCCTGACCGTCATGACGGCCGAGATCGTCGGGGGTCTGCTCGCCAACTCGCTGGCGCTGATCGCCGACGCGGCGCACATGGCGACGGACGCGCTCGGCCTCGCGATGGCGCTCCTGGCGATCCACTTCGCCAACCGCCCGGCCACCACCAAGGCCACCTTCGGCTACGCCAGGGCCGAGATCCTCGCCGCCCTCGCCAACTGCCTGCTGCTGCTCGGCGTCGGCGGCTTCCTGCTCTTCGAGGCCGTCGACCGCTTCATCACGCCGGCCGAGACCAAGAGCGGGACGGCGATCGTCTTCGCGCTGGTCGGTCTCGTCGCGAACATGATCTCGCTGTCGCTGCTGATGAAGGGCCAGAAGGACAGCCTCAACGTGCGGGGCGCCTTCCTGGAGGTCGCCGCGGACACGCTGGGCTCGGTCACCGTGCTGGTCTCGGCCGGCGTCATCATGGCAACCGGCTGGCAGGCCGCCGACCCCATCGCGTCGCTCGTGATCGGCCTCATGATCGTGCCGCGCACCTGGAAGCTGCTGCGGGAGACGCTGAGCGTGCTCCTGGAGGTCGCGCCCCAGGGCGTGGACATGGCGCGGGTGCGGGAGCACATACTCGATCTGCCGGGCGTCGACGACGTACACGACCTGCACGCCTGGACGATCACATCGGGCATGCCGGTCCTGTCCGCCCACGTGGTGGTCAGCCAGGACTACCTCGACTCGGTCGGGCACGAGAAGATGCTGCACGCCCTGCAGGGCTGCCTCGGCGACCACTTCGACGTCGAGCACTGCACGTTCCAGCTGGAACCGAGCGGCCACGCGGAGCACGAGGCGAGGCTCTGCCACTGACGTGGCCGAGCTGTTAGGGTTTCCGCAGAGACATTCGGGTCTCGGGGACACGATGAGGGGAGCTGAGGTTGATGACCGTCACGGTCGATGCTGCTGCGAGCAGTGTCCGGTTCATCCTCGACTCCCGGGCTCTCGGCTGACCCTTCGTCGCGACCGTTCGCACGTGTGCGCACGGCACTTCGCGCGCCTCGGCCGGAGCCCTCACAGCAAAGGGTTCCCCCGTTGACCGACAACGCCGTGTTCGAAGCATTCATGACCCTGCACCGCGGGCTTCCCCGCCAGGGCCCCGGTTCGGACGCCACCACCCGTCACCTCCTCTCCCTCGCCGGACCTCTGCCGCACCGTCCGCGCGTGCTCGACCTGGGCTGCGGTCCCGGCCGGGTCTCGCTGCTGCTGGCGGCCGAGTACGACGCGCAGGTGACGGCCGTCGACCTGTACGAGCCGTTCCTGGCCGAGCTGCGGAGCGCCGCCGAGGCGCGCGGGCTCGGCGGATCGATCCGCACCGTCGAGGGCGACATGGGCGAACTCCCCTTCCCTGACGGGTCGTTCGACCTGGTCTGGGCGGAGAGCTCCGCCTACAGCATCGGTTTCGACACCGCGCTGGACAGGTGGCGCCGGCTCGTCGCACCCGGCGGCGCGCTCGTCGTCACCGAGTGCGAGTGGACGTCCGACGAGCCGTCGACCGGCGCCCGCGCGTTCTGGGACCGGCACTACGCGCTGCGCGGCCGGGCCGAGAACACCGCCGCGGCGGTCTCGGCCGGCTACGTGGTCCTCGGGGTGTACGAGCAGCCCGAGAGCGACTGGGACGAGTACTACGGCCCGCTCGCCGCCCGCGCCGACGCGGCCGACCCCGCCACGCCCGGAATGGAGCAGGCGCTCGCCGCGACCCGTGAGGAGATCGCGGTGCGCGCGGAGCACGGGACGGAGTACGGCTACACCGGCTATGTACTGCGGCCGGCCGCCGTCCTGAGCTGACGGGCCGTCCGCCCCCGCCGTCGTGCGCGGCGGGGGCGGACATGCGGTGGGGTCCGCGAAGTACGGACAAGACGCTTTTGTACGGCAGACTTGGACGCCGGGAACCGATGCGAAGGATGGTCATGCCGAGCACACCAGTCACCGCGGCGAACAGCTCGTCGAACGGCACAGCGCAAGAGATCCTGCTCGAGCTGGTCGACGAGGACGGCAATACCATCGGCACCGCGGAGAAGCTCTCCGCGCATCAGGCTCCCGGCCGCCTGCACCGCGCCTTCTCGGTCTTCCTCTTCGACGAGACCGGGCGGCTGCTGCTCCAGCGCCGTGCGCTCGGCAAGTACCACTCCCCCGGCGTGTGGTCCAACACCTGCTGCGGGCACCCCTACCCCGGCGAGTCGCCGTTCGCCGCGGCGGCCCGTCGTACGCACGAGGAGCTCGGCGTCTCCCCGTCGCTGCTCGCCGAGGCCGGCACGGTCCGCTACAACCACCCGGACCCCGACTCGGGCCTGGTGGAGCAGGAGTACAACCACCTCTTCGTCGGGCTGGCGCAGAGCGCGCTGCGGCCGGACCCCGAAGAGGTCGGCGAGACATCCTTCGTGACGCCGGACGAGCTGGCCGAGCGGCACGCGCGGGCCCCGTTCTCGGCGTGGTTCATGACCGTGCTGGACGCGGCGCGCCCGGCGATCAGAGAGCTGACGGGCCCGGCCGCGGGCTGGTGACGGCCGCCCCGGCCAGCGGCAGGGCGACCCAGATGACCTTGCCGCCGCCCGTCGTGTGCTCGACGTCGCACATCCCTCCGGCCTCGGCGGTGATCTCCCGCACGAGCAGCAGGCCGCGTCCACCGGTCTGCGCGTAGTCCCGCTCCAGCGCCTTGGGCCGGTAGGGATGGTTGTCCTCGACGGACACCTTGATCCACTCGGCGCCGATGGCCACCTCGACGGCGAGCTGCGGCGAGAGCAGCGCGGCGTGCCGTACGGCGTTGGTGACCAGCTCGGAGACGATCAGCAGGAGTCCCTGCGCCACGTCGTCGTGGACCGGTACGCCCTGCCGGTCGAGCAGATCACGGACGGCGTGCCTGGCTTCCGGTACGGAGGCGTCCGCCGCCGGGGCGGTGAAGCGCCATACTCCCTCGTACCCTGCCGGTGCGTCTTCTCTCGTCACCACGCGTCGAGTGTTGGGAACGGGCTGGTCCAGGCCGGGCTTCTGAACAGAAGTCAGCCGAATTCGACCACTTCTGACCGTTGTGACTATGACTGCGTCAGTCGTGCGTCTCTTCCTGATCCGCCGGTGTCGCTTCCGCGACCATACTGACCATCTGACGGCCGCCCGTCCCGATCGCGATCAGGCCGAGCCCGTCGAAGAGCAGGGCCAGGGAGAAGAAGCAGCCGAGTACGTACAGGCTGCTGTGCGGCCAGTCGAAGAGCACCAGCAGGCCGAGCAGTACGCCGAAGGCGCCCTGCACCAGCGTCCAGCCGAACTGCGGGCCGCGCACCACCACACTGCCGGCCAGCCGGAAGACGCCGCCGGTCAGGAAGAGCAGCGCGGCGAACATCGTCAGCGCCTCGGCGGTGCCTTCCGGGTGGCGCAGGACCACGATCCCGGCCGCCAGGTTCAGCGCCGCGACCACCACGCCCAGCCAGAAGAAGTTCGATCCGCGCGACTGCACCGCCTGGAGCAGCCCCACGAGACCGCCGACGAGCAGCAGCCAGCCGAAGAGGATCATCGACGTGAGGGTGGCCAGGCCCGTGTAGAGGAGGCCGACGATCCCGCCGAGCACGAGAATCGCACCCAGGACCGTGAGCCGGCCGAAACGGCGGCCGAGTTTCCTGCCCTCACGCGTGCCCGCACGACCGGCCATGAGCGACTCCTCACCACGACGGTGTCAGCTTGTCGGCCCCTTCCCGATCATAGGTTCGTACGGTCCGGATAGCATCCGGCGCATGGAGCCGCAGCTCGACCACACCGTCGCGGACGGGGTCGCCACCGTCGTCATCAGCAATCCCGCCAAGCGCAACGCCATGACCGCCGGGATGTGGGCGGCGCTGCCGGGGCTGCTGGAGCGGCTGGCCGGGGACCGGGACGTGCGGGCGCTCGTGCTGACCGGCGCGGGCGACACGTTCTGCGCGGGGGCGGACATCTCGTCGCTGCGCGAGCGAGGCGGGCGGGACGGCGAGCCGGGTGACGCTCCGCAGGGGCTGGCCGTGCGGGCGGAGGACGCGCTGGCCGCCTTTCCCAAGCCGACGCTGGCCGCCGTACGCGGCTACTGCGTCGGCGGGGGCGGTCAGCTGGCCGCCGCCTGCGACCTGCGGTTCGCGGAGGAAGGCGCGTCGTTCGGGATCACGCCCGCGAAGCTCGGCATCGTCTACCCCGCGTCGTCGACCCGGCGGCTGGTCTCTCTGGTGGGGCCCTCGACGGCCAAGTACCTCCTGTTCTCGGGTGAGTTGATCGACGCGGAGCGGGCGCTGCGCACCGGTCTCGTGGACGAGGTGCTGCCGCGCGGCGAACTGGACAAGCGGGTGGCCGAGTTCACGCGGGTGCTGGTGTCGCGCTCGCAGCTGACGCAGGCCGCGGCGAAGGAGTTCGCCGACGGCCGGGACGACCGGGACGCGCACTGGGCGGCGCAGGCACGCGGCAGCGGCGACACCGCCGAGGGTGTCGCCGCCTTCCTGGAGCGCCGTACGCCCCGCTTCACGTGGACGCCGGGACCTACTGGAGGATGAACCGGCTCTTGCCGCGGAACTCCTCGACGAGGGCGGCCGGCGCCTTCCGCGGAGATCCGGCGTCGTACGGCGGCTGGGGGTCGTACTCCGTGAGCAACTGCACGGCCTGCGCGTGCTCGTCGCCCGCGATCCTGCCGAGCAGGGTGAGCCCCATGTCGATGCCGGACGAGACGCCGGCGGCCGTGACGTACTTGCCGTCGGTGACCACGCGCTCCCCCGTGGGCCGGGCGCCGAACGTCTTCAGGGTCTCCAGAGCCATCCAGTGCGAGGCGGCCCGGCGGTCCTTGAGGAGCCCGGCGGCGGCGAGGAGCAGCGAGCCGGTGCAGACGGACGTCGTCCAGGCGGTGGTGGCGTCGACGGTGCGCAGCCAGCCGAGCAGCGCCTCGTTCTCCATCTGGCCGGACTGACCGGGGCCGCCCGGCACGACCACGATGTCGGGGCGCGTGACGTCGGCGAATGTCTTGTCGGCGACCAGGGCGAGCTCGCCCCGGTCGTTGAGCACGGGTCCGGTGCGCTCGGCGACGAAGACGGTCTCGGCGTCCGGCAGGCGGCAGAGCATCTCGTACGGGCCGACCGCGTCGAGTGCGGTGAAGCGGTCGAAGAGGGCGATGGCGATCTGCGTCATGGTGTGCTGTCCCTTTCGTGGGCGGGTGTGATCGTGGGCTGTCGCGCGCTGGGTGGTGGTGTGTCGGCGGTGCTCAGCCGGCGTTGTGCGGCCGGAAGCGGCGGCGGTACTCGGCGGGCGCGGTGCCGAGGCTCTTCACGAAGGCGCGGCGCATCGCCTCCGGGGTGCCGTAGCCGCAGGCGCGGGAGATCTCCTCGACGCCGTCGGCCGAGTCCTCCAGGAGCCGCCGCGCGTGTTCGAGGCGTACGCGTTCGACGTACCTGCCCGGGGTCGTGCCCGTCTCGGACTGGAAGGCGCGGGCGAAGTGGCGCGGCGAGAGCCGGGCGCGGCCGGCCAGCGCCTCGACCGACAGGTCGTCCGCCGGGTGCTCCGTGATCCACTGCTGGACCTCCCGGAGCGGTTCGCGCCGGGCGGTCTGGGCGGCGAGCTGGGCGCTGAACTGCGCCTGGTTGCCCGGGCGGCGCAGGAAGACGACGAGGTGGCGGGCGACGGTGAGCGCGATGTCCCGGCCCAGGTCCTCCTCGACCAGCGCCAGCGCCAGGTCGATGCCGGCGGTGACGCCGGCCGAGGTCGCCACGTCGCCGTCGCGTACGTAGATGGGGTCCGGGTCGACGTCGACGGCCGGGTAGCGGCGGGCCAGGTGGTCGCTCACCGCCCAGTGCGTGGTGGCCCTGCGGCCGTCGAGCAGTCCGGCGGCGGCGAGCAGCAGCGCTCCCGTGCAGACGCTGACCAGCCGCTCGGCGCGCGGGGCGCTCGCGCGGAGCCATGCGGTCAGACGGGGGTCGGGGTCGCGGGTGCCGGGGCCGCCGGGCACGAGGAGGGTGTGCGGCGCGGGCTCGTCGGCGAGGGCCGCGTCGGGGACCAGCGTCAGGCCGCTGGACGTGCGGACCGCGCCCCCGTCGAGGGAGGCGGTGCGGATGCGGTAGGCGGCGTCCGCGTCGCCGCGTCCGCCGTCGGGGCGGCCTTCGGCGTGACCGGCTTGCAGCGCGGCGCCCGCGAAGACCTCGACGGGGCCGGTCACGTCCAGGCTCTGGACGCCGTCGAAGAGGACGACGAGCACGCTGCGTACGGATCGCTGGGTCATGGGTCCATCCTTCGGCGGCTCGCGGATGTCCGCAATGACGAGGACCCCGCCTTTCCTGCCACGCGGCCCCGGCACTTCACGACGTACTGACCAGTCGGTAGCGTTGTGCCATGACCTCTCTGCCCGCGCGCGCCGGCCGCCGCTGCCACAACGCCCTCAATCCGCTGCACTCGACCGTGTACTTCTCCCCCGACTTCACCAAGGAGCTGGCGGAGGTGGGCGTCACGGACAGCGACGCCGCCTACTTCGCGGGCCGCGGCGCCGCCATGGGCGCGGTCGGCCCAGGTGTGATCACCGCCGCGTTCTACAACTTCAACCACGCTCTCGTCGCCCGCCACGTCCCCGAGGTGTGGCGTACGGCGTCCCCCGAGGTCGTACTGGAGGCGCGGCTGCGCGCGGTCGACACCACGCTGCGCCGGCTGCTCGGCGAGGAGGCCCTCGCCTCCGCCGAGATGGCCGAGGCCGCCGGGCTCGCCCTGCGCGCCACCGAGGCGTGCACCCGGCACGCGCGCCCCCTCTACGCCGCCCACGCCGACCTGCCCGTACCCGAGCAGCCCCACCTCGCCTACTGGCACGCCGCGACGCTGCTGCGCGAGCACCGGGGCGACGGCCACCTCGCCGCACTGCTCGCCGCCGGGCTCGACCCGCTGGAGGCGCTGGTCAGCCACACGGCGACCGGCAAGGGCATGTCGCCGCGCTGGACCCTGGCGACGCGCGGCTGGAACCGTACGGACTGGGACGCGGCCTCGGCCCGGCTGCGGGAGCGCGGACTCCTGGACGCCGACGGCGAGTTGACCGAGGCGGGCACGGCGCTGCGCGCCGGCCTGGAGGACACCACGGACCGGCTCGACGCGGCGCCGTACGAACACCTGGGCGCGGCGGGCACCGAACGGCTCACGGAACTCGGGCGGGGCTTCCTGGGGGCCGCGCTGGGCAACGGCGCGTTCCCCGCGGATCTCACCGGCAAGTGACATCGCCCCGGCCCCGGGGTGTTTGCGCGGCGCGATGACGGACACCCGTGCTGTGTCGGACAACGCAAAGTGTGTCGGGCACCGAGACAGCAGGAGGTACAACGTGTTGCGTGCGATTGCAGATGGACTCCGGATGATCGGCTCGGCCATCGCGACGGTAGTGACCTTGCCCTTCCGGCTGGTCGCCAAGCTCTTCGGAGGCGCGTCCAGCACCGCGTCCAGGGGCGGCGGACGAGCGCGCCGCGCCTGACGGCCCGGCCGGGGCGCGCGCGACACGGGACCCGACGACCCTGCACAATGCAGGCTCAAGCACAGCCCGCAGGAGAAGGCGAGTCGGGAACATCGTGACGACGTCCATCGAAGGCAGGATCGCCGAGGAACTCGGCGTACAAGAGCGGCAGGTCCGAGCCGCCGTCGAATTGCTCGACGGCGGCTCGACCGTGCCGTTCATCGCTCGTTACCGCAAGGAAGCGACCGAGATGCTCGACGACGCGCAGCTGCGCACGCTCGAGGAACGGCTTCGGTATCTGCGGGAGCTGGAGGAGCGGCGTACCGCCGTCCTGGAGTCCGTACGGGAGCAGGGCAAGCTCGACGAGGCGCTCGAAGCGCGGATCCGGGCCGCCGACACCAAGGCCCGGCTGGAGGACATCTACCTCCCGTTCAAGCCCAAGCGGCGTACCAAGGCGCAGATCGCGCGCGAGGCGGGGCTCGAACCGCTGGCCCGGGGGCTGCTGGCCGACCCCTCGGTGGAACCGCTCGCGGCCGCCGCCGCGTTCGTGGACGCGGACAAGGGAGTCGCCGACGCGCAGGCCGCGCTCGACGGGGCCCGTTCGATCCTCACCGAGAACTTCTCCGAGGACGCCGACCTGATCGGTGAGCTGCGTGAGCGCATGTGGTCGCGCGGGCGGCTGGTGGCGAAGGTACGGGAGGGGAAGGAGGAGGCCGGCGCCAAGTTCGCCGACTACTTCGACTTCTCGGAGCCCTTCACCGCGCTGCCGTCGCACCGGGTGCTCGCCATGCTGCGGGGCGAGAAGGAGGACGTACTCGACCTGGTGCTGGAGCCCGAGGAGCCTTCGGCGGCCTCGTCGCCGTCCTCGGAGGCGGCCGTGCCGTCCGCGTACGAGAACATGATCGCCCGGCGCTTCGGGATCTCTCACCAGGGCCGCCCCGGCGACAAGTGGCTCGCCGACACCGTGCGCTGGGCCTGGCGCACCCGGGTTCTCGTGCACCTCGGGATCGACCTGCGGCTGCGACTGCGCACCGCGGCGGAGGACGAGGCGGTGCGGGTCTTCGCCGCCAACCTGCGGGACCTGCTGCTGGCGGCGCCGGCCGGGACCCGGGCCACGCTCGGGCTCGACCCCGGTTTCCGTACGGGCGTGAAGGTCGCCGTGGTGGACGGCACCGGCAAGGTCGTGGCGACCGACGTGATCTACCCGCACGTGCCGCGCAACAAGTGGGACGAGTCGCTGGCGACGCTGGCGCGGCTCGCCAAGGAGCACGACGTCGAACTCGTCGCCATCGGCAACGGAACGGCGTCCCGTGAGACCGACAAGCTCGCCGGGGAACTGTGCGCCAAGCACCCCGAGCTGAAGCTGACGAAGGTGATGGTCTCGGAGGCGGGCGCGTCCGTCTACTCGGCGTCCGCGTTCGCCTCGCAGGAGCTCCCGGACATGGACGTGTCGCTGCGCGGCGCCGTGTCCATCGCGCGGCGGCTCCAGGACCCGCTCGCCGAACTGGTGAAGATCGACCCGAAGTCGATCGGTGTCGGGCAGTACCAGCACGATCTGTCCGAGGTGAAGCTGTCGCGCTCCCTCGACGCGGTGGTCGAGGACTGCGTGAACGGCGTGGGCGTCGACGTCAACACCGCTTCCGCGCCGCTGCTCTCGCGTGTCTCCGGCATCAGCTCCGGGCTGGCCGAGAACATCGTGGCGCACCGGGACGCGAACGGCCCGTTCCGGTCGCGCAAGGGACTCAAGGAGGTGGCGCGGCTCGGCCCGAAGGCGTACGAGCAGTGCGCGGGCTTCCTGCGCATCCAGGGCGGCGAGGACCCGCTGGACGCGTCCAGCGTGCACCCGGAGGCGTACCCGGTGGTGCGGGCGATGGTGAAGACGGCGGGCAGCGGCGTCGGGACGCTGATCGGGAACACGGCGGTGCTGCGGACCCTGCGGGCCGGTGACTTCGTGAACGACAAGTTCGGGCTGCCGACCGTCTCCGACATCCTGAAGGAGCTGGAGAAGCCGGGGCGCGACCCGCGGCCCGCGTTCAGGACGGCGACCTTCAAGGAGGGCGTCGAGAAGATCGGCGATCTGGCGGCCGGGATGATCCTGGAGGGCGTGGTGACGAACGTCGCCGCCTTCGGGGCGTTCGTGGACGTCGGGGTCCACCAGGACGGGCTCGTGCATGTGTCGGCGCTGTCGAAGACGTTCGTCAAGGACCCGCGTGACGTGGTGAAGCCGGGCGACGTGGTGCGGGTCAAGGTCATGGACGTCGACGAGCGCGCCGAGGAGGTCGCCGCGAGCCTCGGCCTGACCGTCGGCCTCGACCAGCCGATGACGGCCCTGTCCGGCGGCCAGGCCGCCCGCGCGGGCCTGGCCTCGCTGCTCCTGTCCCGGTACGACGTCTTCCTCCTGGACGAGCCCACGAACGACCTGGACCTCGACGGTCTGGAGCGCCTGGAACGCTTCGTCTCGGGCCTGCGGGCCGGCACGGTCGTCATCAGCCACGACCGGGAGTTCCTCACCCGCACCGTCACCAAGGTCCTGGAGCTCGACCTCGCCCAGCAGCAGATCAAGCTGTACGGCGGCGGCTACGAGGCGTACCTGGAGGAGCGCGAGACCGCCCGCCGGCACGCCCGCGAGGAGTTCGACGAGTACGCCGACAAGAAGTCCGCGCTCGAAGGCCGGGCCCAGATGCAGCGCGGCTGGATGGACAAGGGCGTCAGGAACGCCCGCCGCAAAGCCACCGACAGCGACAAGCTGGGGCGCAACGTGCGCAGCGAGGCGAGCGAGAAGCAGGCCGCCAAGGCGCGCCAGACGCAGCGCATGATCGAGCGTCTCGACGTCGTCGAGGAGCCCCGCAAGGAGTGGGAGCTGCGCATGGAGATCGCGGCCGCCCCGCGCTCCGGCGCGGTGGTGGCCACGCTGCGCGACGCGGCGGTCCGGCGCGGCGACTTCTCGTTCGGCCCGGCGTCGTTGCAGATCGACTGGGCCGACCGCGTGGCGATCACCGGAGCCAACGGCGCGGGCAAGTCCACGCTGCTCGCGGCCCTCCTCGGCCGCCTCCCGCTGGACGAGGGGTACGCGGCGCTCGGGCCCGGCGTGGTCGTCGGCGAGGTCGACCAGGCGCGCGGCCTGTTCTACGGCTCGGAGTCGCTCCTCGAAGCGTTCTGCGCGGCCGTGCCGGACACGGAGCCGGCGGAAGTACGCACGCTGCTGGCCAAGTTCGGCCTGCGCGCCGCCCATGTCCTGCGCCCGGCCACCACCCTGTCGCCGGGGGAGCGGACCCGGGCGGCGCTCGCGCTGCTCCAGGGCAGGGGCGTCAACCTGCTGGTCCTCGACGAGCCGACGAACCACCTGGACCTGACGGCGATCGAGCAGCTGGAGTCCGCACTCGACTCGTACGAGGGCACGCTCCTGCTGGTGACCCACGACCGCCGCATGCTGGACGCGGTCCGTACGACCCGCCGCGTCGAGGTCGCGGCAGGCAAGGTGACCGAACTCTGACCGGCCCGCCGGGGGACACGTCCCCCGGCACCCGGTCGCCGGGCGGGGCCACGCGTTCGACGCCCGGCCTCCGCGCCTCACTTGCCGTACCGGCCCGTCCGGCGCCTGGGAACCGCGCCCACAGGGCGCCCCCCCGCCGGCCGAAAGGGGCCGGGCAAAGCCCCGCGC
>NZ_VBVX01000515.1 GCF_005981925.1 Streptomyces albidochromogenes | reverse complement strand
GAGCGGGCGGAGTGGGTGCGGGGGCCTCTGGTTCGGTTCGGCCGCGGTAGAGGGTCAGGGCTGCCAGGGCGACCAGGGCCAACGCCCCGCCGATCAGGCCGGCTTCGTACACGCGCGCCGGCTTGTACTCCATGCGCACCTCGCCGCCCTCGCCCTCCGGGATCAGCCAGCCCTGCTGCCAGCCGTCCAGCCGCAGGGACGGCAGCTCGCGGCCGTTGAGGGTGGCCTGCCAGCCCGCGTTGGCGTTCTCGTACGTCTGGACGTACGACGCCTCGCCCGGGCCGACCGTGAGGGAACGGCGGTCGCCCGCGGCGTCCTTGACGGTGAGGGTGCGTGAACGCTCGGCCGGTGGCGTGGCTTTGTTCCTGGTCAGTGTGATGTCGGTCAGGGCCAGCGGGCCCGCGTCACCGGCCTCCACGCGGTGCGTGCCGGCGGGCAGGCTCACCCTGCCGTCGCGCTGGGGGCCGGCGCAGAGCGACACCTCGACGGGGCGGCGCTCGGTGAGGTCGCTCAGCCTCCCGCTCGCGGCGGTGGCGTGCAGCGTGCCGTCGACGGACAGCACGGGGCCCTGGCCGCAGGGGAGCTGGAACGTCTCGCTGGGTTCGGGCTGCGGGACTCTGAAGTCGTCCAGTGCGGGGACGTACACCTCGCTGAGGCCCACGGGGAGCTGCATCTCGCCGTTCGCCACCGGGTTGTGGACCGTCAGCGCCGCCGCGCGGGTGATCTTGATGTCCAGGCGGTCGGTCCTGATGGGTTCGAAGCGGGCCAGGCCGTTCTCGTCCACGGAGGCTGTCGTCGCTCCGTCGGGTGAGCTGATCTCCACCTGCTCCGGGCGGGTGGACAGGCCGCCGGCGGCGGCGAAGACGATCTCACCGATGGGGCGCTTGCCCGGCCAGCGCAGGTGCAGGGTCGGCTTGTCGCCCGCTATCCATGCCGTCGTGAGGTCGCCGTCGACCAGGTTGCGGGGCGTGAGCGACGCGCCCAGGCGGGACGTCGAGTCGGCCGTGGCCGTCAGCCGGCGGCGCTGCTCGGGGGCGAGCGTGTAGAGGAGTTCGTCGAGCTTGTCGCCTGGTACGGGCAGGGCTGTGGCCGTCAGCGTGTAGGTGCCCTTCGTGGTCGTCGAGAACTGGCGGTGCAGGCCCACCTCCGCCGACACGGGCGACAGCCCGCCCGGGTCGCTGCCCCGGTGGAGGGAGACCAGGTCGGGGTCGGCGTCCCGGGGGAGGGAGAGGAGGCGGGTCACCTGGACGCCGGGGATGTTCACGTCGGTGAAGCCCGCGCCCATCAGCCCGGGGCGGCCCTGCTGGGCGCCGGTGATGGTGAGCTTCAGGTACGTCGCCCTGCCCGGCGGCGCCTCGATCTCCTGCGGTGCGCCGTCGGGGTGCAGGGGGCTCGTCCTGCTGCCGTTGTCGGTCTCCACGCGTACGGCCGTGGGGGCGGCCCGCAGGCCGTCCGCCGGCAGGGGCGTCACGCGGATCCGGGACGGGAGGGAGACGGGGGACGTGAAGGCGATGCGCAGCCACTCGCCCGTGGGCTTCGCCGCGCTGCCCTCCGCCCACGCCGTGTCGGGGTTCGCGTCGAACGCGTTCACCGGGTCGTACTGCGGCAGGTGGAACAGCCAGTTGCCGCTGCTCGACGCCGTCACCGAGTCCGCGCCGCGCAGCACGGCCGTCGTCTGGTGCTCGGGGTCGTCGCTCGGGAGGATCTGGCGGGGCTCGCGGCCCGGGTCCTGGAGGCTCTCGGAGTGGTTCCTCTCCTTGGCGGTGTAGGTGTAGGAGGTGTTCGAGTTGACCAGGCCGAAGCGGGTGTCGGCGCGCCGCAGGCCGTCGGCCGCCGCCTGGACCGCCGGGTCCGCCAGGCCGGGGTGGCTGTCACCGGTGAGCACGGCGGGACGTCCCCGCATCGTCGGGTCGGCCGAGAGGCGCAGGAGCGCCTCGGGGCCGCCGCTGACGATCGCGGTGTCCGCCACCGGGGCGATGCCCGCCCTGGCCGGGCGCGGTGCCGACGCGGGAGGCTCGTAGATCTCCACCGCCTGCTGCCGGGGGTAGAGACCCTCGATCTGGACGGGGGTGTCGTCCGGGATGCGACCGCCCGTGAGGACCGGACCGAACGCCGTGACCCGGCGGTAGCCGGACTCCTCCAGGGTGCGTTTGACGGTCTGCGGGGGTACGTAGCCGATCTGGTCCGGGTCCAGGTCGTTGCGTACGACGACGTAGTGCAGGCCGGCGCGGCTCAGGAAGTCGCTCAGGCCCGGGACCCGCCCGCCGGTGGTGAGGGCCTGCTCCACCGCGTCCATGGCCCTGCGATTGCCGGGGGTTCCGAACGGCACGTAGTCGCGCTGTGCCCAGCGGGACCCGGCGAGCACGTCGAGCGGCTGGTCGATCGTCGAGCCCCAGGTGTGGATGCCGTGCGCCGTCGCCGGGACCACCAGGGCGCGGGCGTCGGGCGAGTACTCCTCCAGCCAGCCGGCCGTCTGCTTCCAGTGGGCGGGCAGTTTCGTGAAGGAACCCGGCTGGAGGATGTCGCCGTTGAGGTAGGGG
>NZ_VBVX01000514.1 GCF_005981925.1 Streptomyces albidochromogenes | reverse complement strand
GGCCCCACCCACTCGCGGCTTTCGGACGTGAAGCCGCGAGTGGGTGGGGCCTCGGCGGCGCACACTGGGGGCGTGATGGACGAAGAGAGCAAATACGAGGCGGTGACCAGCCGTGACTCGCGCTTCGACGGAGAGTTCTTCTTCGCCGTGGTGACCACCGGCATCTACTGCAGGCCGAGTTGCCCCGCCGTCACCCCCAAGCGCGAGAACGTGCGCTTCTACCCGACAGCCGCCGCCGCCCAGGGCAACGGGTTCCGGGCCTGCCGCCGCTGCCGCCCCGACGCCGTACCCGGATCCGCCGACTGGAACGCGCGCGCCGATGTCGTCGGTCGCGCGATGCGGATGATCGGCGACGGAATCGTCGACCGAGAAGGCGTGCCGGGCCTCGCGGGCCGGCTCGGGTACAGCACCCGGCAGGTCCAGCGCCAGCTCACCGGCGAACTCGGCGCGGGTCCCGTCGCCCTCGCCCGCGCCCAGCGAGCCCACACCGCCCGCGTGCTGCTCCAGACCACCGGGCTGCCGGTGACCGAGATCGCGTTCGCCTCGGGCTTCGCGAGCGTGCGGCAGTTCAACGACACCATCCGCCAGATCTACGCCCGCACCCCCAGCCTCCTGCGCACCGAGTCCCGAGAGGCCCGTACGCGTACGGGGCCCGCCCTCGCCGCCGGAATCCCGCTGCGACTCGCGTATCGCGGCGCCTACGCCGCCGCCGAGGTCTTCGACCTCCTCGCGGACGAGGCCGTGCCGCGCGTCGAGGAGGTGGCCGGCGAGCGCGGCGCCCGCACGTACCGGCGCACCCTGCGCCTGCCGTACGGAACGGGCATCGCCGCCGTAGACGAGACCCCGCACCCCGGCTGGCTCGACGCCCGCATCCACCTCACCGACCTGCGGGATCTCACCACCGCCGTGCAGCGGTTGCGCCGGCTCTTCGACCTGGACGCCGACCCGTACGCCGTCGACGAGCGGCTCGCCGCCGATCCGGCGCTGGCGCCCCTGGTCGCCGCCCGGCCGGGACTGCGCTCGCCGGGCGCCGCCGACCCGGACGAGTTCGCGGTACGGGCACTGGTCGGCCGGGCGGCGGCGGCCGGTCTGGTCGCGGCGTACGGGAAGCTGCTCGACCAGCCGTGCGGCGCGCTGACGCACGTCTTTCCCGAGCCGGGCGCCCTCACCGGGGCCGAGGACCCGGCGCTGCGGGCGCTGGCGGTCGCGCTCGCCGACGGCGTCGTACATCTCGGGCCCGGCGCCGACCGCGACGAGGCGGAGCGGGCGCTGAAGGCCCTGCCGGGGGTCACCGCGCGGACGGCGGCCCTGATCCAGATGCGGGCCCTCGGGGACCCGGACGTCGCGCCGGACGGCGGGGAGGGCACCGCCGGCGCGGCGCGGTGGCGGCCCTGGAGGTCGTACGCGGTGCGGCATCTGTGGACGGCTGGCCGCCGCCCCTGAGCGTCAGTCGCCGTCCAGACCCCAGCTGTGGATCTTCCGCGGGTGGATCCGGATCAGCTCCTCGCTGAAGTGCGGTCCCAAGTCGTGCGGCCCGGTCAGCAGCTCGGCCTCGCCCCGGATGTCCACCCCGCGCACCGCCCACGGCTTCAGGCTCACGATGTCGTCGACGACCAGGGCGACCTTCGGGTTCGTCTGGAGGTTGCGCCACTTCTTCGTCGTGCCCAGGGCGAATCCGCCGATCAGTATCGTCCCGTCGTCCTGCGGGAAGAAGCCGACCGGGTTCGCCTGCGGCCGGCCCTCCGGGTCGACGGTCGCCATCCGTCCCAGGCGCTGCGTCCTGAGGTAGGCGCGCTCGGCGTCGCTGAATGCGGTCATGACGCCACCCTCACACGCGCGACCCTCCCGGCACATCGGTACGGCGGCCTAGGACTTCCGCCGCACCGGGAGCGGTGCCCCGCCCCGTCAGCCCCAGACCAGCACGCCCACCCACGTGCCGGTGACCAGCAGGCAGGCGAACAGCTCCACGAGCACCGGGTAGCCGATGGCACGCATGACCGTACGGGTGGAGGCCCAGCCACCGCCGTGGCTGCCGAGCCGGGCCCGCTCCACGCCGTAGATGCCCCCGACGAACCCCAGGACCGCGCCCACCACCGGCAGCAGGAAGAAGCCGGCGATCCCGGCGATCCCGCCCACCATGAGCGTCCGCTGCGGCGCGCCGGACTCCTGGGGGCGGCGGGCCGGCAGCAGGGGTTTGAGCGCCTGGTCGAGCAGCAGCAGGCCGGTCGCACCGATCAGGACACCCCAGGCGAGCACCGTCTTGTCCTCCAGCGCCCACCACAGCACGGCCGCCCAGACGATCGCCTGCCCCGGTACGCCCGGCACCAGTACGCCGAGCAGGCCGAGCAGCATGACGAGGCCGACCAGAAGGAGCTGCCACACGCCCATCTGTCCAGGGTGCGCGCCCCACGCGGCCGCCGCAGGTCGGGGGCGGCGAGGGGAGCGCCGTCGCGTCCGGGCGGCCTGTGGTGCCGGGGAGGTAGCGGGTGGCGATGTCGCAGCCGGCCATCCGGGGCGCGACCTGCGGCAGCATGCTCTCCTGAAGCGTCTCGGCCACCT
>NZ_VBVX01000513.1 GCF_005981925.1 Streptomyces albidochromogenes | reverse complement strand
CCCGTACGAACCGCCCGCCGGCCCGCTGCCGGCGGGCGGTTCGGCGTTCCTCCCACCCCCGCCGCCAGGCTCAAGGTCTTGACGGGGGGCAACCCGAAAGGCTCATCTTAGAGTTCACATGTTGGAGAAAGAGGAGAGTCAATGGAGACTCCGGGGTCGCAGACGTCACTGCACCGGGCCAATCTTGAGCGAGTCGTACGGGCCGTCCGGATGGCGGGCTCGCTCACCCAGGCAGAGATCGCCAGGGCCACAGGGCTCTCGGCAGCCACGGTCTCCAATATCGTGCGCGAGCTCAAGGACGGCGGGACCGTCGAGGTCACCCCGACCTCCGCGGGCGGCCGCCGGGCGCGCAGCGTCTCGCTGAGCGGTGACGCCGGCATCGTCATCGGCGTCGATTTCGGGCATACGCACCTGCGCGTCGCCGTCGGCAACCTCGCCCACCAGGTGCTCGCCGAGGAGGCCGAGCCGCTGGACGTGGACGGTTCGGCCGCCGAGGGCTTCGACCGGGCGGAACACCTGGTCAAGCGGCTGATCGCGGCCAGCGGCATCAGCCAGGACAAGGTGATCGGCGTCGGCCTCGGCGTACCCGGGCCGATCGACGTGGAGTCCGGAACGCTCGGCTCGACGTCCATCCTGCCGGGCTGGAAGGGCATCAACCCGAGCGAGGAGCTCTCCGGGCGCCTGGGCGTGCCCGTGTACGTCGACAACGACGCCAACCTCGGCGCGCTCGGCGAGCTGGTCTGGGGCAGCGGGCGCGGGGTCAAGGACCTGGCGTACATCAAGGTCGCCAGCGGTGTCGGCGCCGGCCTCGTCATCAGCGGCCAGATCTACCGGGGACCCGGCGGCACGGCGGGCGAGATCGGGCACATCACGCTCGACGAGTCGGGCCCGGTCTGCCGCTGCGGCAACCGCGGCTGCCTGGAGACCTTCACGGCCGCCCGGTACGTCCTGCCCCTGCTCCAGCCCAGCCACGGCCCCGATCTGACCATGGAGCGCGTCGTACAGCTCGCGCGCGAGGGCGACCCGGGCTGCCGTCGGGTGATCGGCGACGTCGGCCGCCACATCGGCAGCGGCGTGGCCAGCCTGTGCAACCTGCTCAACCCCAGTCGGGTGGTGCTGGGAGGCGACCTGGCGGAGGCTGGGGAACTAGTACTCGGACCCATCCGCGAGTCCGTCTCCCGGTACGCCATCCCCAGTGCCGCCAGACAGCTCTCGGTGGCTCCCGGAGCGCTCGGCGGAAGGGCCGAGGTCCTGGGCGCTCTCGCCCTCGCGCTGAGCGAAATGGGAGATTCGACCCTTCTGGACAGTGCGGTGCCCGAGCGGGCGCCGTCTTCAATTAGATAACGAATGGCACCGTTGTCATCTCGTTAAGGATTTACTCCTTGACGCTGCCAGCGGGGCCGAGTTGACTTCCAGCCACCTCGGCCGCAATGTCGCGGCCTCGTCAGGGAGGTTCCAAGAAATGAACACGCGTATGCGTCGTGCCGCCGTGGCCGTGGCCGCCACCGCAATGGCCGTCTCGCTCGCCGCCTGTGGCAGTGCCGAAGAGGCCGACTCCGCCAAGGAGACCGGCGCCAAGAAGGGCGACGATCTCAAGATCGGCCTGCTCCTGCCGGAGAACCAGACCGCGCGCTACGAGAAGTTCGACAAGCCGCTGATCGAGAAGAAGATCAGCGAGCTGACCAACGGCAAGGCGGAGCTCGTCTACGCCAACGCCAAGCAGGACGCCACCACCCAGACGCAGCAGATCGACACGATGATCACCAACAAGGTGGACGCGCTCATCGTGGACGCCGTGGACTCCAAGGCCATCGCCGGCGGTGTGAAGAAGGCCAAGGACCAGGGCATCCCGGTCGTCGCCTTCGACCGCCTCGCCGAGGGCCCGATCGATGCCTACACCTCCTTCGACAACGAGGAGGTCGGCCACGTCCAGGGCAAGGCCCTCCTCGAGGCCCTCGGCGACAAGGCCAAGGACGGCCAGATCGTCATGATGAACGGCGCGATCACGGACCCGAACGCCGCGCTGTTCAAGAAGGGCGCTCTCGCCGAGCTCGACGGCAAGGTGAACATCGGCAAGTCGTACGACACCAAGGAGTGGAAGCCGGAGAACGCCAACGCCAACATGGAGGCGGCGATCTCGGCCCTCGGCAAGGACAAGATCATCGGCGTCTACTCCGCCAACGACGGCATGGCGGGCGGCATCATCACCGCCCTCAAGTCGGGCGGCTTCAGCAAGCTCCCGCCGGTCACCGGCCAGGACGCCGAGCTCGCCGGTGTGCAGCGCATCGTCGCGGGTGAGCAGTTCATGAGCGTCTACAAGCCGTACGCGCCGGAGGCCGCGGCCGCCGCCGAGATGGCCGTGGCGCTCGCCCGTGGCGAGAAGCTCGACTCCATCGCCAAGGAGAAGACGGACAGCCCGACCAACAAGGGCATCCCGTCCGTGCTGGTCCCGGTCGTCTCGCTGACCAAGGACAACATCAAGGACACCGTCGTCAAGGACGGCGTCTACACGGTCGCCGAGATCTGCACCCCGAAGTACAAGGCCGCCTGCGACAAGCTCGGCCTGAAGTAGGGCCCCGGGCCCCCGGCCCGCGCC
>NZ_VBVX01000512.1 GCF_005981925.1 Streptomyces albidochromogenes | reverse complement strand
GGGTGGTGGACTCGGGGGTCCAGTCGTTGCCCTTCCAGTCCGTGAGGTGCGCGGGCGCCTCCTCGGTCATGCCCTCCCACCACACGTCGCCGTCGTCGGTGAGCGCGACGTTCGTGAAGACGGAGTTGCCCCACATGGTCTTCATGGCGTTGGCGTTGGTGTGCTCACCGGTGCCGGGCGCGACGCCGAAGAAACCGGCCTCCGGGTTGATCGCGTACAGCTGGCCGTCCTCGCGGAACCGCATCCAGGCGATGTCGTCGCCGATGGTCTCGACGGTCCAGCCGGAGATCGTGGGCTCCAGCATGGCGAGGTTGGTCTTGCCGCAGGCGGACGGGAACGCCGCGGCGACGTACTTCGACTCGCCCTTCGGCGGGGTGAGCTTGAGGATCAGCATGTGCTCGGCCAGCCAGCCCTCGTCGCGCGCCATGACGGACGCGATGCGCAGGGCGTAGCACTTCTTGCCGAGCAGGGCGTTGCCGCCGTAGCCCGAGCCGTAGGACCAGATCTCGCGGTCCTCGGGGAAGTGCGAGATGTACTTCGTGGAGTTGCACGGCCACGGCACGTCGGCCTCGCCCTCGGCGAGCGGCGCGCCGAGCGTGTGGACGGCCTTGACGAAGAAGCCGTCGGTGCCGAGCTCGTCGAGCACGGCCTGGCCCATGCGGGTCATCGTGCGCATGGAGACGGCGACGTACGCCGAGTCGGTGATCTCCACTCCGATGGCGGACAGCGGTGACCCGACCGGGCCCATGCAGAACGGCACGACGTACATCGTGCGGCCACGCATCGAGCCGCGGAAGACGCCCTTCTCGCCGGCGACACCGTCTCCCTCCCCGGTAAAGATGGCCCGCATCTCGGCGGGGGCCTTCCAGTGGTTCGTCGGACCCGCGTCCTCCTCCTTCTCGGAGCAGATGAACGTGCGGTCCTCGACGCGGGCGACGTCGCTCGGGTCGGACGCGGCGTAGTAGGAGTTCGGGCGCTTGACCGGATCCAGCTTCTTGAACGTTCCCTTGGCGACGAGTTCCTCGGCGAGCCTTTCGTACTCGGCCTCCGAGCCGTCGCACCAGACCACCTGGTCGGGCTCGGTGAGGGCTGCGATCTCGTCGACCCAGGAGATCAGCTCCTGGTGGTTCGTCGGAAGGGTGGTGGGAGCCGCGTTCTCGCGCGCCACGGTTGCTCCTAAGTGAGGGTGTTTTCAGGTGTATGCCCCGTGGGGGCCGCGACCCGGATGCTTCACGACGGTGATTCGTTGGCGCTCATCCGGTGCCGACCGCACTCATCTGATGATCGGTGGCGCGCGCCCATATGTCCAGGGGGCCTCTCACGTGAGCATCACCACTCATTTCACCCCTACCTACGCGTAACCTACGGTCGCGTAGGTAGCATGTCGCTCATGACGTCCGCCCAGTCCGATCACCGCACGAACCCCGACGACCCCGGGCACGGCCCCGTCGAGATCGAGCTCCCCACCCCCGTCAAACCGAAGCTGCGCGGGTGGCTGCACGCCGGCATGTTCCCGGCCGTGGTCGTGGCCGGCCTGACGCTCATCGCCCTCGCGGACTCCACCCGCGCCCGGGTGGCCTGCGCGGTCTACGTCGCGACCGCGTGCCTCCTGTTCGGCGTCAGCGCGATCTACCACCGCGGCACCTGGGGGCCGCGCGGCGAGGCCGTGCTGCGCAGGCTCGACCACGCCAACATCTTCCTGATCATCGCGGGCACCTACACGCCCCTCACCGTGCTGCTGCTCCCCGACTCCACCGGCCGCACCCTGCTGTGGGCGGTCTGGGCGGCGGCCCTCGCCGGTATCGCGTTCCGGGTCTTCTGGGTCGGCGCCCCGCGCTGGCTCTACACCCCCTGCTACATCGCGATGGGCTGGGCAGCGGTCTTCTTCCTCCCCGACTTCATGCGCGCCGGCGGCATCACCGTCCTGGTCCTGGTGATCGTCGGCGGGCTGCTGTACAGCGCGGGCGGCGTGATCTACGGCCTCAAGCGCCCCAACCCGTCACCGCGGTGGTTCGGGTTCCACGAGGTCTTCCACTCGCTGACCCTCGCCGCCTTCGTCGCGCACTACGTGGGCATCTCGCTGGTGGCCTATTCGGCCTGACGGCCGGTGCCCGTCCGGTGGCCGCACCCGCACCACCCGTACCGCCCGCGACGGCCGCGGTCTCGACGCCGCGGCCACCTGCCACGCCACCACCGCGACCACGGCCAGCACGACCCCGAGCACGGCGGCCCCGCCGCCGACCAGGAACCCCACGACACACAGCGCCGCCGCGACGACGGCCGACCCGTTGACGACTCCCCGCATCCCCGCTCCCCCTTTCGCGCGCGCATGCGCACACCAGTCCGCTTCACGGACTGTTCATCTACCCCACACCCATCGTGACATGCTCCACTGACAGTCCCGCGAGCCCGCCCGGCGGCCGCGTCCGGGCCGGGCCGCCGGGAGAACGGCGGAGGAACGGCGGGCGGCCCGCGGGGGCCGATGCCTGGCTCTTATACACATCT
>NZ_VBVX01000511.1 GCF_005981925.1 Streptomyces albidochromogenes | reverse complement strand
AGATGTGGTCGGTGGTGACCGAGTCGCCCAGCTTGGCCAGGACGCGCGCGCCGGTGATGTCCTCGACCGGGGTCGTCTCCATCGTCATGCCCTCGAAGTACGGGGGCTTCCGGACGTACGTCGACTCGCTGTCCCACTCGAAGGTGTTGCCGGTGGGGATCGGCAGCGCCTGCCACTGGGCGTCGCCCGCGAAGACGTCGGAGTAGGACTTGCTGAACATGTCCTCGCCGATGGAGTTCGCCACGACGTCGTTGACCTCGGCCTCGGTGGGCCAGATGTCGGCGAGGTATACCGGCTTGCCGTCCTGGTCGGTGCCCAGGGCGTCCTTGGTGATGTCCACCTTCATGGAGCCCGCGATGGCGTACGCGACGACCAGCGGCGGGGAGGCCAGGTAGTTCATCTTGACGTCGGGGTTGATGCGGCCCTCGAAGTTGCGGTTGCCCGAGAGGACCGACGTGACCGCGAGGTCGTTGTCGTTGACGGCCTTCGAGACCTCCTCGGGCAGCGGGCCCGAGTTGCCGATGCAGGTGGTGCAGCCGTAGCCGACGAGGTTGAAGCCGACCTTGTCGAGGTACGGGGTCAGGCCCGCCTTGTCGAAGTAGTCGGTGACGACCTTCGAGCCCGGGGCGAGGGTGGTCTTGACCCACGGCTTGCGGGTCAGGCCCTTCTCGACCGCCTTCTTGGCCACCAGGGCGGCGGCGACCATGACGTACGGGTTCGAGGTGTTGGTGCAGGAGGTGATCGCGGCGACCGTGACGGCGCCGTGGTCGATCTCGTACGTCGAACCGTCGGGGGCGGTCACGGTGACCGGGTTGGACGGGACGGCGGCACCGGTGCCCTCGGCGTGCTGCGGGGCGCCCGCGCCGTTCTCCTGGCTGCCGTAGGCCGGGGCGTCGGAGGCCGGGAAGGACTCGTCGCTCGCCTCGTCCACCGGGGAGGCGGCGGTGCCGGCCCCCACGGTCTGGACCTCGACGTAGTTGAGGACGTCCGTGGCGAACTGCTGAGCGGCGTTGGCGAGGACGATGCGGTCCTGCGGGCGCTTCGGGCCTGCGATCGACGGGACGACCGTCGACAGGTCCAGCTCCAGCTTCTCGGAGAAGTCGGGCTCGGCGGCCGGGTCGAGCCAGAGGCCCTGCTCCTTGGCGTACGCCTCGACGAGCGCGACCTGCTGGGCGTCGCGGCCGGTCAGGCGCAGGTACTTCAGCGTCTCGTCGTCGATCGGGAAGATCGCGGCGGTGGAGCCGAACTCCGGCGACATGTTGCCGATGGTGGCGCGGTTCGCGAGCGAGGTGGCGGCGACGCCCTCACCGTAGAACTCGACGAACTTGCCGACGACGCCGTGCTTGCGCAGCATCTCGGTGATCGTGAGCACCAGGTCGGTGGCGGTGGTGCCGGTGGGCAGCTCGCCGGTCAGCTTGAAGCCGACGACGCGCGGGATCAGCATGGAGACCGGCTGGCCGAGCATCGCGGCCTCGGCCTCGATGCCGCCGACGCCCCAGCCCAGCACACCGAGGCCGTTGACCATGGTGGTGTGCGAGTCGGTGCCGACGAGGGTGTCGGGGTACGCCTGGCCGCCCCGGACCATGACCGTGCGGGCCAGGTGCTCGATGTTGACCTGGTGGACGATGCCGGTGCCCGGGGGGACGACCTTGAACTCGTCGAAGGCGGTCTGGCCCCAGCGCAGGAACTGGTAGCGCTCCTTGTTGCGGCCGTACTCCAGCTCGACGTTCTGCTGGAAGGCGCCGGCGGTGCCGAACTTGTCGGCGATGACGGAGTGGTCGATGACCAGCTCGGCCGGGGCCAGCGGGTTGATCTTCGCCGGGTCGCCGCCGAGCTCCTTGACGGCCTCACGCATGGTGGCGAGGTCGACGACACAGGGCACGCCGGTGAAGTCCTGCATGATCACGCGGGCGGGCGTGAACTGGATCTCCTGGCTGGGCTGGGCCTGGGAGTCCCAGCCGCCGATGGCCCGGATGTGGTCGGCGGTGATGTTCGCGCCGTCCTCGGTGCGGAGCAGGTTCTCCAGCAGCACCTTCAGGCTGTAAGGGAGGCGCGCGGAGCCCTCGACCTTGTCCAGCTTGAAGATCTCGTACGACTCGTCGCCCACGCGCAGCGTGCTGCGGGCGTCGAAGCTGTTCGCCGACACGACAGTCTCCTTCTTCAATGTGCGCGTTTCTTACCGCATCCTGCCGCCACGACCCCCTGGCCATCCGCTAAGGTAAGACTTAGTTAGGTCACCCTTACCGGTCGGCGGCTGCGGTACGCCTTCGGCAGATATCTCGATGTCGAGATAACTCTAGTACATGACCGCGATTCGGTCATGCCCGGACCTCCGCCACCCCCGACGTTTCC
>NZ_VBVX01000510.1 GCF_005981925.1 Streptomyces albidochromogenes | reverse complement strand
CCGCCCCCGCCGCGTACCGCGACCTCCCGGGCAAGGCGTCCCCCGCCGCCGCCCGGGAGGCGGCGAAAGGACCGGACCTCAGGCCGAGATGCCGTCGATCCGGGCCAGCGCGTCGTCCGCGCCGAACGGTTGCAGGTACGGCAGCCAGCGCGGGTCCCGGTGCCCGGTGCCGATGATCCGCCAGGCCAGCCCGGACGGTGGCGCCGGCTGGTGGCGCAGGCGCCAGCCGAGTTCCATGAGGTGCCGGTCGGCCTTGACGTGGTTGCAGCGGCGGCACGCGGCCACCACGTTCTCCCAGGCGTGCTGTCCGCCCCGGCTGCGCGGCACCACGTGGTCGACGCTGGTTGCGACGCCACCGCAGTACATGCAGCGCCCGCCGTCCCTGGCGAAGAGCGCACGGCGGGTGAGTGGAACGGGCCCCCGGTAGGGGACCCGCACGAACCGTTTCAGCCGCACGACGCTGGGTGCGGGGACAGCGCGGGTCGCGCTGTGCATGAAGGCGCCGGATTCCTCGAGGCAGAGAGCCTTGTTCTCCAGAACGAGGACGAGCGCGCGGCGGAGCGGTACGACGCCGAGCGGCTCGTACGACGCGTTGAGGACCAGGACATGCGGCACGGATGCCTCCTATAACGCCGGCGGCGCGTGGCTCGCGCCGGGACGATCTGCTCTCAGTCTCCCCTCATGCCTGGTCGAAACGCCACCACGTCCGGGTAACGGGCTCGAAGTGTTTTCGACCACACCGCCTTCATGCCCTGGTGAGTCTTGTCTCTCCCTCGAACAGCGCGCCGGACCACGCGGGATGCCCCGTTAGTGTGGTTGGTCTGTTGTCGTCCCGCCCCGCCTGGAGGTCCCGCCGTGCTCTGGTCCGTCCTGTCGGCCGCCGATCCGTCGCCCGCGCCCGTCACTCTGGACGACGCGGCGCAGCAGGCGAACAACGCCGCGAGCTGGGTCGAGCAGAACTGGTCCACCTGGCTGAGCGTCGGTCTGCGGATCCTCCTGATCGTCGTGATAGCCGCCGTGCTGCGTACGGTCGTCCGCCGCTCCCTCACCAGGCTGATAGCCCGGATGAACCGCAGCGCCCAGGCGGTCGAGGGCACGGCGCTCGGCGGTCTCCTGGTGAACGCCGAGCGGCGCCGCCAGCGCTCGGAGGCGATCGGGTCGGTCCTGCGGTCCGTCGCGTCGTTCCTGATCCTCGGCACCGCCGCCCTGATGGTGCTGGGCGCGCTCAACATCAACCTGGCGCCGCTCCTCGCCTCGGCGGGCGTGGCGGGCGTCGCGCTCGGTTTCGGCGCGCGCAACCTGGTCACCGACTTCCTCTCCGGCGTCTTCATGATCCTTGAGGACCAGTACGGCGTCGGGGACAGCATCGACGCGGGGGTGGCGTCCGGCGAGGTCATCGAGGTCGGCCTGCGCGTGACGAAGCTGCGCGGCGACGGCGGCGAGATCTGGTACGTCCGCAACGGCGAGATCAAGCGGATCGGCAACCTCAGTCAGGGCTGGGCCACGGCCGCGGTCGACGTACAGGTGCGTCCGACGGAGGACCTGGACCGGGTGCGCGAGGTCATCGTCGAGACCGCCGCCGAGCTCGCCAAGGACGAGCCGTGGAACGAGCTGCTGTGGGGCCCGGTCGAGGTGCTCGGCCTGGACTCGGTGCTGCTCGACTCGATGGTGGTGCGGGTCTCCGCGAAGACGATGCCGGGCAAGGCGCTCGGGGTCGAGCGGGAGCTGCGCTGGCGCATCAAGCAGGCGTTCGACCGGGCCGGCATCCGGATCGTCGGCGGCCCGGCGGCGCTCGGGGACGAGGCCGCGCCGGGTGACGCGACGGCGGGCATGGCGGCGCCGTCCGCCCTGGCCAGCCCGACGTCTCCGCAGTCCCTCGCGGCGTCGCCGATACCGTCGCCCGCCACGAACCTCAACAAGTAGCCCGTACGGGCGCCCCCGCCCCGCGCCCGTCCCCGCGCCCCCGCAGGTAACGCTTTGGTTGCCGCGGGGGCGCCGCTCGTGGCGGCTCTTGACGGCGGCCTGCAAGGGTCCTACGTTCGACGCACCGAACAGGAAACTTTCCTAACAGTGTCCTCGCCGGGTTTCCCGCCGGTCCCGGCGGGACATACGCGCGGCCGAGTGGCAGCCGAAGGGTGGGTGCGTGGGCATGGCCGGACCGCCGAGCACGCCGGGTACGGGCACATCGGGCACGCCGGGCACACCCAGCGTGCTGCGCGCGATGAACGACCGCGCCGCCCTCGACCTCCTCCTGGAACACGGCCCCCTCTCCCGCACGAGGATCGGCAAGCTCACCGGCCTCTCCAAGCCCACCGCGTCCCAGTTGCTCGTGCGCCTGGAGACCGCCGGCCTCGTCGTCGCCACCGGTACGACCGAGGGCCGCCCGGGACCGAACGCCCAGCTGTACGCGGTCAACCCGAGGGCGGCCCACGTCGCCGGCCTCGACGTGACGCCGCACCGCATCCGCGCCGCCGTGGCCGACATCACCGGCGAGAGCGCGGGCGAGTTCGAGCTGCCGCCCCCCGGCCGCCGGGCCGACTCCGTCGTGCACCAGGTGACCGAGGCGCTCGACGGCGCGGTGAAGGCCGCCGGGCTCGTACGGTCCGACGTGCGCAGGGTCGTCATCGGC
>NZ_VBVX01000509.1 GCF_005981925.1 Streptomyces albidochromogenes | reverse complement strand
CCACCACGCCGAGGGCCCGATCGGTGACGTCCACCGGGTCGCCGGGTCGCCGTCGGCCGCGTTCGGCGCCGTGAAGTCCGCGGTCTCGTCACCCGAGGACGCCACCCGCACGCCCCCGCCCCGGACCAGGTCGGGCCCGCCCGTACGCGGGAAGGCCCGCACCGTGAGCACACTGTCCTGCCCGTCGAACGACACCGGCACCTTGTACTCGCCCGACCGCACCGCCTTGTCCACCCGCACGTCGAGCGGCACGGCGGTGGACGCGCCGCGCGGCACCGTCGTCGCCCGGGGCGCGCGCACCTCGATGCCCTTCGGCGCGTCGGCCGTCAGCCGGCCGCGCACCTCGCCGGGCCGCTGCCCGGTCAGCCGCACGGTCACCCGCTCCGGCCGGCTCCCGCCGATCTCCGCGTCCGTCTCGCTGCGCTCCAGACGCAGCCCCGCCCGCGGCTCGTCCGCGAACCACGGCACCACCCGGTGCACGACGGGCGCACCCTCCCCGGCGGCGTCGTCCCAGGTCAGGCGTACGGCGTCGAGCCGCGCACCCTCGGCGTCCGTCTGCGTCCAGCCGCTCCCGGACAGCGTCCCGACCCGCCGCCAGCCCTGCCCCGGCACGTGGGCCTCCACCGCCGCGCCCTCGCCCGTACCCGGCTCGGTCATGGCGGTCAGCGCCTCGACGGGCCGCGCCCGGTTCAGCCGCACCGTGTACGAACCGGCCTCCCGCGCGACCCGGCCCGCCTCCCGGTCCGCACCGGTCCAGGCGTCCGCCGCCTTGACGGTCCGCGCCACGAAGGCGTCGAGCACGCCCTTGCCGACGGTGACCCGGCTCGCCTTCAGGGAGCCCCGCAGCGCGTCCAGGTCGAGCGAGGCGCGCCAGGCGGCCGGGCCGTCGCCGCGCGCCTGCGCCTGAAGCAGGTCGACGGACAGCTCGCCCGCCCGCCCGTACCGCGCCAGTTGCTCGGTCCACGGCCGCACCTCGTCGTCGAAGGCGCCGCCCGGCGAGTCCCGGAGCCGCAGCGGGGCGTCGCGCATCACCGTGAACGCGTCGCGCAGCCGCTTCGCCGCCGCGTCCCGTACGCCCGGCTCGGTGGAGGCCCGCGTCCGCCAGAAGCCGTCGATCAGCGGCCGCAGGTACGCCGACTCCTCGCCGCCGAGCACGGACGACGCGTCGTTGCCCGCCAGCGCCCGCATCGCGGCGCGGGCCTGCGCGTCGTCGCCCGCGAGGTCGTCCATCGCGGCCTGCCAGGACTCCTGCGGCCGGTAGCCGCGGGGGTTCCAGGCGTAGTCGGCCGCGGTGAACAGGGGGATGCGCGAGGCCGACGCCTGCTCCATGGCGTTGGCCAGCAGAGCGGAGGACCCGGCCGCGACGGCGGGGTCCCGGCCCGTGTACGGGCCGAGGAAGATACGGTCCTGCGCGTAGTCGTTGACCGGGTAGTTGTCCATCGTGACCAGCGGATGCGCGAACGCGGCGCGGGCACCGGCGAGTTCACGCCCGGTGATCGTCTTCGGCACGACGCCGACCCCCGTCCAGGCGACGTGCACCCCGCCGTCCAGCTCGGCGGCCAGCGCCCGCCGGTAGTCGGTGTCACCCTCCTGGTAGAACTCCGTGGGCATCACCGACAGCGGCTCGGACCCCGGATGCCGCTCCGCCAGGTGCCGCGCCACCGCGTTGGCCACCCGCGCGTGCGCCTTGGCCGCCGCCCGGGGACCGGAGCCGAAGGCGTCGGCGTCCGCGCCGCAGTGCCACTCGCTGTAACTGACGTCGCCGAACTGGAGCTGGAAGGTGCGTACGCCCAGCGCCCACATCGCGTCGAACTTGCGGTTCAGCGCCTTGATGTCACCGTCGGACGACATGCACATGGCCTGCCCCGGGGCCACGGCCCAGCCGAGCGTCACATGGCCGGCGCGCGCCCGCTCCGCCAGCGCCCGGAAGTCCGCACGCTGGTCGGCCGGGTACGGGTCCCGCCAGCGGGCCTGCCGGTACGGGTCGTCTCCGGGGGCGTAGAGGTACCGGTTCTGCTTCGTGCGGGCCATGAAGTCGACCTGGGCCAGCCGCTGTTCGCGGGTCCACGGCTGGCCGTAGAAGCCCTCGGTCGTGCCGCGTACGGCCGTCCCCGGCCAGTCCCGGACGGCGACTCCGGCGATGCGCTTTCCACGGCGGGTGCCGGTGTCCCCGTCAGCCCTGCTGGACTCCTCGTCCGTCACCAGTTGGCGCAGGGTCTGCGCGGCGTGGAAGAGGCCGTCGTCGCCGACACCGTCGAGCGCGACCGTGTCCCGTCCGCCGACGCTGCCGACGGCTATCCGGTAGCCCCCGGACGGCAGATCGGCGCGTTCGGGTGCGCGCAGGGCGCGCAACGCGTCGTTCGCGCCGGTGCCCCCGGCTCGTACGACGACGCCGCGCGCGGGCAGCGGCTCGTGGGGCCGCAGGGTGTAGAGCGTCGTGACGCCCGCGTCGCGCAGGACGTCCCCGAGGGCCTTCAGGGCGTACGGATCAGTGCCCTCCTCCGCGACGAGCGCCGCTTCGCCGCCCACCCGCACCGACTGCCCGGCGGCCCGCATCGACTGGGGCCGGGGCCATACGGCGGGCAGGGCGGCGGCGTCTTTCCCACGGTCCGGCTTCGTGGCGGAGGGGGAACCCGGCGACCCACAGCGGCGCCAGCGAGCCGAAGACC
>NZ_VBVX01000508.1 GCF_005981925.1 Streptomyces albidochromogenes | reverse complement strand
CGTGTACGCCGCCCCCGCGCCGGCGGCCCCGGTCGCGGTCAGGCGTGGGCGTCGGGGGGCAGGGCGCGGCCTCGGGCGGTTGCCTCCTCGAACGCCTCGGCCCCCAGCGCCGCCCGCGCCAGCGCCCGCGCCCTGTCCACGTCCGCGCGCTCGGCCGGCGGCAGGGTCGCGGCCACCGAGGCGCGCAGGGCGGCGGCCGTGCCCAGGAGTTCGGCCGCCTCGGTGGCCGCACCCGCGAGCGCGTGCGCCCCGGCCATCCCTTCCAGGGCCAGGGCCACCGCGCGCGGGTCGGCGGTCCGGCGGGCCGCCGCGAGTCCCTCCCGGTGCAGCGCCAGCGCCCCCTCGGCGTCCCCGCGCTGTTCGGCGACGTAACCGATCTGCGCGAGGATCAGCGCGGCTCCCGAGTCGACGCCGAAGCGGCGGTTCCACTCCAGCCAGGGGCGCAGGTGCCGCTCGGCGGTGTCGAGGTCGCCCCGGCGGCGGGCGCCGAGGGCCAGGCCCGTCTCGGCGAACTGCTGGGCCGGGCGGTGGGACTGCTCCGCCGCGAGCCGCCCGGCCCGCTCGTGACAGTCGGTGGCCCGCGCGTCGTCCCCGGTCAGCAGCGCGACCCGGCCCAGCCGCGCCCGCTGGCGGGCCGGGGCGTCGCGGCGCACCTGGTTCAGCAGCCGGAAGCGGTCGTGCAGGCGGTCGGCCAGGGCGTGCACCCCCAGGGCCCGGACGCGCGTCGCCGCGAGTTCCAGGGCGAGCGGGATGCCGTCGAGGCGGCGGCAGATGAGCGCCACGGCTTCGGCGTTCCCGTCGTCCAGCACGAACCCGGGCGCCGCCGCCGACGCCCGGGCGGCGAAGAGCCGCACCGCGTCGGCCTCGTCGAGCGGCGCCACCGCGTCCAGCACCTCGCCCGCGATGGCCAGCGGCTCCTGGCTGGTGGCGATGACGCGCAGTCCCGGCGCCCGGCGCAGGAGCTGCTCCGCGAGGGCGGCGACGGGCTCCACGACGTGCTCGCAGTTGTCCAGCACGAGCAGCAGCGGCCGGGTCCCGATCGCCCCGGCGAGCCGGTCGGCCGTGGCGGCCGCGCCGCCGGCGGGCCCCGCGTCGCGCGGGGTGTCGTCGCGTACGCCCAGCGCCGCCGCCACGCTCTCCGCCACCGGCGCCGCGTCCCCGCCCCGCACACCGGCGAGTTCGACCAGCCACACGCCGGCCGCGAAGTCGTCGGCGAGCCGCGTCGCGGCCTCCAGCGCCAGGCGTGTCTTGCCCACGCCGCCGGGGCCGGTGAGCGTGACCAGCCGGGCCCCGGCGGCCAGCTCGCACACCCGGGCGACCGCGTCGTCGCGCCCCACCAGCGCCGTGACCGGGGCGGGCAGGTTCGTACGGGGCGGTCCCCCGTCGGCGGCGGCCGGGACGGGTCCGGGAGGCGAGGACACCCGGGAAGGAGCGGCGGCCAGCGCCGGGTCCTGCTCCAGCACCGCCTGGTGGAGGGCGGTCAGTTCGGCGCCGGGGTCGAGGCCCAGCTCGTCCGCGAGCCGCTCCTTCAGGTCGCGGTAGGCGTCCAGTGCCTCCGTCGGGCGCCCGGCCCGGTAGAGCGCCCGGATGTGGACGGCCCGCAGCCGCTCCCGCAGCGGGTGGAGCGCGACCCTGCCCGCCAACTCGTCGGCCAGTGCCCGGTGTTCCCCCAGTTCCAGGCGCAGCTCCGCGAGTTCCTCCTCCACCGTGAGCCGCCGCTCCTCCAGGCGGGCGGCTTCGGCCCGTACGAATCCGGCGTCACGGAAGTCGGCGTACGCCTCCCCGCGCCACAGCCCGAGCGCCTGGGCGAACAGGTCCGCCCGCACCGCCGGCGCGCCGCTCCCCCCACCGGCGGTGCGGGCGCGGGCGGTCAGCGCGTCGAACCTGGCCGCGTCCACCGCCTCGTCGGCGACGCGCAGCGCGTATCCCGCCGGACCGTACGCGACCAGCGCGCGGGCGCCGGGCCGCGCCTTCTCCAGGGCCCCACGCAGCTGGGAGACCTTGGTCTGGAGGGAGTTGCCCGGGTTTCCCGGCAGGGTGTCCTCGCCCCACAGGTCGTCGATCAGCCGGTCGGCCGCTACGGGCCTGCCGTGGTGCACCAGCAGACGGGCGAGCAGCGCCCGAACCTTGGGCTCGGGCACGGCGACGGGTGCGCCGTCGTCCGTGGTCACACGCAGGGGGCCCAGAACGTCGAATCACATGCCGCCCACGCTAATGCGCCCGCGTGCGGGGCGGTTGGGCGGCTGTGCGCGGCACGACGGCTGACGGTGAGGGTCCGTCAGTGGTCCCCGGCGTCCGTCGTCGAGGCGGCGGACACGATCGTGGTGGTCTTCCCGCTGTGGTGGTTCGGCCTGCCGGCCGTGCTGAAGGGGTGGATCGACCGGGTGTAAAACCACGGCTTCGCGTACGGCCGGAGCGTTCCCCGCCTGCGCGGGAAGCGGATGCTGTGGCTCACACTGGTGAGTTACGAGGAGCGGCATTTCGTCGAGCTGGGCTGGGACGAGGTGGTGGGGCGGCTGCTGCGGGCCGGCATCTCGGAGTTCTGCGGCATCGAGGACGCGCGGGTGCACTTCGTGTACGACTCGCTGAAGGTGGGCGCGGGGGCGCTCAAGGAGGCGGACGCGGCGCTGGACGCGTTCGGGAAGTGACGGGGGCGCGGAGCGGGCGCGGGGGGCCCGGGGCTCGGCCC
>NZ_VBVX01000507.1 GCF_005981925.1 Streptomyces albidochromogenes | reverse complement strand
GTACGGGCACGGGCCCGCCGCCGCTTCGCGCGGTCTGCCCTGCTGATCCATGCGTTCCTCCGGTGCCGTGTCCCATATGCACGATAGGGGGGTGAGGTCACAGTTCAAACATCGGGTTGGTCGGGTAAGGTAAGGCTTACCTGCAAACGATCGCGATTCGGTGGTCCCCTGCATGACCGTCCCCGCTCTTTTCCCTGGCGTCGCCGCCTCCCCCGTCGCGGCCTCCTACGCCCGCCTCGCCGAGGTCTTCGCCGGTCTGCGCGTGGCCGAGCTGGCGGACGGTGAGCAGGCGCCGCGCGGCGGCGGCTGGGTCGGGGCCGCGGAGCTCGCGGCCGGCACAGCCGCCCTCGACGCCTTCCTGGCCTGGGACAACGCCCAGGTCCTGCGTGACTACGGCCAGCAGGCCCGCCCCGACGTCGTCGCGAGCTTCGGTCTCCACCGGTACGCCTGGCCCGCTTGCCTGCTGGTCACCGTGCCGTGGTTCCTGCACCGCCGGGTGCCGCGCGTGCCCGTCGAGGACGTCGCCTTCCAGCGGACGCTGGGCCGGATGGCCGTACGGGTGAGGGAGTTCGCCTGCCTGCCGGGCGACCCGGCCGCCCACCTGCCCGGCGCCCGCGTGGTACCGGACGAGGAGGCCCTGCGCGGCGAGGTGCGGGACGCCCTCGCCGAGCACCTCGGGCCCGTGCTCGACGGCTTCGGCCCGCGCATGCGGCGCGGGAAGCGTGCCCTGTGGGGGATGGCGACGGACGAGATCGTGGAAGGGCTCTGGTACGTCGCGCACCTGCTCGGCGAGGAGCGGCGCGGCATGCGGGAGCTGGAGGAACTGCTGCCGGGCACGACCAAGCCGTACGTCGGCGCGGCCGGCTTCCGCGAGCTGACCGGCCCGAACGGCGAGACACTGCCGACCCGCGACCGGGCGAGCTGCTGCCTCTTCTACACCCTGCGGCCCGAGGACACCTGCGTCACGTGTCCGCGTACGTGCGACGCCGAGCGCGTCCGCAAGCTGAGCGGAGAAGCCGCCGCGGCGTCCTCGGTCGTCGGCGCCTGACGGCACGCCACCCGATCAGGTGGCATAAATCGAACTCAACCACCCTCGCCCGTACGGTGGTTCGACCAGATCGCACCTATTCGCGTGCCCCGGCACTCCCTTGGCGTCCTCTTGCCCCGAAAGCCTCTTCGGGCCACTTGCCTTCCGCCAATATGGCGCCCGAACGCCTACCGCGATGCAAGGGACACCGCAATGAGACTGACCGACATATCGCTGGACTGGCTGCTTCCGGGCGGCGTGATGCTCGCGGGGGTCCTGGCGGCGGTTGCGGTGCTCGCGCGCGGCAAGCGCGCCGGTGGCAAGCCCGCATCCGACGACTCCTGGGAACGCACCGAGGAGCGGCGCAGGCGCAAGGAAGCGATCTACGGGACCGCTTCGTACGTCCTGCTCTTCTGCTGCGCGGCGGTCGCCGCCGCGCTCTCCTTCCACGGCCTGGTCGGCTTCGGCCGGCAAAACCTCAGCCTCTCCGGCGGCTGGGAGTACCTCGTCCCGTTCGGCCTCGACGGCGCCGCCATGTTCTGCTCGGTGCTCGCCGTACGCGAGGCCAGCCACGGCGACGCGGCGCTCGGTTCGCGTCTGCTGGTGTGGACGTTCGCCGGGGCGGCCGCCTGGTTCAACTGGGTGCACGCGCCCCGGGGCCTCGGCCACGACGGCGCCCCGCAGTTCTTCGCGGGCATGTCGCTCTCCGCCGCGGTGCTGTTCGACCGGGCGCTGAAGCAGACCCGCAGGGCGGCGCTGCGCGAACAGGGGCTCGTGCCCCGGCCGCTGCCGCAGATCCGGATCGTACGGTGGCTCAGGGCCCCGCGGGAGACCTTCGGCGCGTGGTCGCTGATGCTCCTGGAGGGTGTGCGCACGCTGGACGAGGCGGTCGAGGAGGTACGGGAGGACAGGCGCGAGAAGGAGCAGAACCGTATCCGCCGCCGCGACCACCAGAAGCTGGAACGCGCCCAGTTGAAGGCCATCAACCGGCAGCACCGGGCCTGGGGCCGCAGTCGGGGCGGCCGGCAGGTCGTCGAGGTGTCGGCGCTCGCTCCCGGTTCGGGCTCCGCACCGCCGCAGGCGGTCGCGGAGCCCGCCATAGCGGAACCCGGACAGCTGCCGCATCGACAAAGGCCATCCCTTCAGGCCGTGAGAGGCTCTGAGCCCGTGACGACCGTCGACCTCACCGCCGAGGACGACACCCAGGCCCTGCCACGGCTCGACTCACTCGAACGCAAACTCAAGGATCTTGAGCAGCAGTTCGGCTGAGCGGCGGGACCGTACGGACGGCGGCGGACCGGGGGGTCACTCCGGCCCGCCGCCGTCCATGTCGAGTTCGAACCAGACCGATTTCCCTACGCCCTGCGCCCGGACGCCCCAGGCGTCCGCGAGTGCCTGCACCAGCACGAGGCCCCTGCCGTGCGTACCGTCGTCGGCGACCGGTAAGCGCAGCTGAGGGTGGTCGGCGGCGAAGTCCCGCACCTCCACGCGCAGCCTGGAGGCCGCGACGGTGGCCGTGAACTCGGCGTCGTGGTCCGTGTGCACCAGGGCGTTGGTCACCAGCTCTGTGGTCAGCAGCTCGGCGACGTCCGTACAGGTCTGTTCTCCCCGGTGCCGCAGGAGTTCGCGCAGAGCGCGCCGTATCTCCGGGACCGCTGTGAGATCCGCGTGCCCCAGTCTGCGCCGCAGCTGAATGAGTTCCCCCTCGTCGCCCG
>NZ_VBVX01000050.1 GCF_005981925.1 Streptomyces albidochromogenes | reverse complement strand
GTCAGAGGGCACGCAGGCCCTCGATCACCTCTTTCAGGATCCGTTCGTCCGGCAGCTGCGCCGGCGGTACCGGCCGGCTGACCTTGACGTAGCCCGATTCGAGAAGGTCGCCGAGGAGTACGCGGACCACGCCGACCGGCAGGTCCGCACCCGCCGACAGTTCGGCGACGGACTGCGTCTCCAGGCGGCACAACGCCACCAGGGCGCGGTGTTCGGGGCCGAGCAGCGATTCCTCGGCGCCGCCCGGCGCGTCCTCGGCGAGGTCGACGAGTGCGATGAAGTCGAAGCGCGCGCCGCCGGGGCCCGGTTCGGTCCTGCCGCCGGTCATCGCGTACGGGCGTACCAGGGGGCCCGCCTCGGCGTCGTACCAGTGGCTTCCCTGGAGGGTGGGGTCGGGGGCTCTGTCCTCGGTCATGTGCGGTGCCGCCTTCTGTGCGGTCGTACGGTCAGCCCGCGGGCCGGCGGCTGGGCGGTGAAGCGGGGTGGCGTGTACAGGTGCTCGCCGACTCGCTTGACCAGCCGGGCCATCTCGTACGCGATGAGCCCGATGTCGGCCGTGGCGGTGCTCAGCACGGCGAGGCAGGAGCCGTCACCGGCCGCGGCGACGAACAGCAGGCCGTCGTCCATCTCCACGAGCGTCTGGCGTACGTCACCGACGCGGAAGTGACGTCCCGCCCCTTTGGCGAGGCTGTTGAAGCCGGACGCCACGGCCGCCAGGTGTTCGGCGTCCTCGCGGTTCAGCGCGCTCGACGCGCCGACGGCCAGGCCGTCGTTGGACAGCACGACCGCGTGCCGCACCTCGCTCACCCTGGTCACCAGATCGTCAAGCAGCCAGTCGAGTTCACCGGAACCCTGGGCGGTTCGGGTCGTCCCCTCGTGCTCGATCACTTCTGATCTCCTTCTCTGCCGCGGGTCCATCCGCTGCGGTATGCCGTCATTCGGTCCCTCGCCTGCTCCGGGGTGCGTTCCTTGGCGGCGTCGTCGGAGGAGGGGTCCGAGGACGACGGTCCGGGCGGCGGGGGCGCTTCGCGCAACTGGGGGACGAGGCTGGCCTGCCGGACCCTTCTCGGGAGCCCGCTCTCGTCGTTCCCGGGAACGTCCGGTCGCGCGGTGCGGTGGTGCGGGCGCAGCGCGGTGACTCCGGCCGGCTGCCGGGACGGCGGCTCCGGCGGCTGCACGGCGAGCGCGGGGCGGGCGGCCTGCGCGGTGGAGACGCCCGCGTTCGTACCGGCAGGGCGGGGCTCCGGGGCGAGGGCCGGCCCGAACCGGGGCTCGTTCTCGGCGTTCCCGGGAACGTCGTCCCGCCGCTGCACGCGAACAGCGGCCGGCCGCGCCCCTTCGCCCTCGGTGACGGGGCTCTGGAGGAGCGCGATCGGCAGGAGGACGACCGCTGTCGTCCCGCCGAAGGGCGACGTGCGCAGGTGGACCTTGATGCCGTGCCGGGCGGCGAGTCTGCTGACCACGAAGAGGCCGAGCCGGTCGCTGTCGAAGAGGTCGAGCGCTTCGGACTGTTCGATCCTCCGGTTCGCGCGGGACAGCGACTCCTTCCCCATGCCGAGTCCGCGGTCCTCGATCTCCAGGGCGTAGCCGTTGCCCACGGGTTCGCCGGTGACGCGCACCTTGGTGTGCGGTGGTGAGAACTGGGCGGCGTTCTCGACGAGTTCGGCAAGGAGGTGGGTCAGGTCGGCGACGGCGGTTCCCGCGACGGCTGCCTCGGGCAGCGGGCGTACCTCCACGCGCGCGTAGTCCTCGATCTCGGACACGGCGGCGCGTACGACGTTGGTGAGCGGTACGGGCACGCGCCAGGCCCGTCCGGGGGCCGCGCCGGACAGGATGATGAGGCTCTCCGCGTGCCTGCGCATGCGGGTCGTGAGGTGGTCGAGGCGGAAGAGGTCGCCGAGTTCGCCCGGGTCGTCCGCGCGGCGTTCCATGCTGTCGAGCAGGTTGAGCTGGCGGTGGACGAGTACCTGGCTGCGCCGGGCGAGGTTGACGAAGATGCCCGACACACCGCTGGCGAGTTCGGCGCGTTCCACGGCGGCGCCGACGGCGGCGCGGTGCACGGTGGCGAGGGCCTCGCCGACCTGGCCGATCTCGTCGTCGGCGGGCGGTCCCTGGGGGACTTCCGCGTGGATGTCGATCTCCTCGCCGGCGCGGAGCCTGTCCATGGCGTGCGGCAGTTTGCGCCGGGCGATCTCCAGGGCGCTGTTGCGCAGGCTGACGAGCTCGACCACGAGGCGGCGTCCGATGCGCACCGAGATGAGGAGCGAGGCCGCGACAGCCGCGAGTCCGAGGAGTACGGCCGCTCCGGACGGGGTGAGGGCGCGGGCGAGTGGGCCGGCGCGCCCGGCCGCGGTGCGTTCGGCACGTGCCCCGATGTCGCGCACGGAGCGCTGGACGGCGCTGTGGGCGGCTTCCCAGGTCGCCGCGGGGACGGCCTGTGCGGCCTTGCGGCCGGACGGCGCCGCGCTGACCTTGTCCTCGGCGGCGATGACGTCGGCGTACGCGCTCCGGCCGGTGAGTGCGCGCCAGGCGGCGCGCTGCGCGGGCGGCAGGTCGGCGACGGCGGACTCGGTGAGGTCTCTGCGGGTCTCGGCCGCTCCCGCGAACCGGCGCTGGCGCTGCGCGTCGAAGCTCCGGGCGAGCTGCGCGGAGGAGAGCAGCGCGTCCTCGCGCGCGAGCATTTCGCCCGCCCGCGCGAACTCGAGCCGTACGCGGGCGTCGGAGCCGAGGCGGGCCTCCTGGACACCGGTGAGCGCGCCGTTGACGCCGAACGCGTCCTGGATGGTGCGCGTGTACTGCTCGTACGTCTCGTCCCAGTCGGCGTCGCGGTCGAGGACGCGGGTGCGCAGGGTGCGCAGCCGTTCGGTGCCGGAGACGAAGGTGGTGAGCCGGGCCGCGACCTCGCCGGGGAGGTCCGCTCCGTCGGCGACGGTGTGTTCGTCGTCGAGCCGCAGGACGTCCACGGCGCTGTCGGTGCGTTTCGCCTGCTGTTCCAGATCTTCCGCGCGGTCGTCGTCCGGAGACGCGAGGTAGCGGACGGCGGCGCGGCGCTCCGCCTGGAGTTCGGCCACGCCGGCGGTGACCGGTGTGCGTATCTCTTCGTCGACGCGTACCAGCCGCTGCTGCGCGGCGACGTCCTGAGCTGTCGTCACGGTGGCGAAGGCCCAGAGGGCGAGCAGGGAGACGACGGGCACCATGAGCAGGGAGACGATCTTCGCCCGGACCGTTCTCGGGCGCAGGCGCCGCCGTTCCCGGGAGGGCGCCGCGGGGCGCGCCCGCGTACGGGGGCCGCCGCCGGCCGGTGCGGTGTTCTCGTCGGCGGGGGGACCCGCGTGCGCGCGCCGTCCACGCGCGGGGGGCGCGGAGCGGTGTGGTGTTTCGGCGCCCGGGGTCCTGCGGGGTCTGCGCATGGCCTCCTCGTTCCGGATACGGGGTCGTGGTGCGTCGGGGATGCGGTTCTGCGGCGGGCCGGCGCTGTTCTAGGGAACGGCCGCTTCGGTCGAGCGCTCCGCGGAGGCGTAGGCGGCGCGTTCGCGTGCTGTGGGCGACAGTGCGACGAAGGCGGCGGTGAGGAAGAGGTACGACCCGAGCCCTACGGCCAGGGGGAAGATGAACTGCATGGCCGTGGCCCCGGGAAGGTCCCTGGCGGAGGGGCTGACCTGGACGCTGACGGCGGCCATGCCCGTGTAGTGCATGCTGCTGACGGCCGCCCCCATGACCAGCGAGGCGACGGCGACCGCGACCGGTGACTTGATGTTCAGGGCGGCCCACAGGGCGGCGGTCGCGGCGACGACCGCGATGGCGACGGAGAGGCCGACGACCAGCGGGTCGTAGGAGACGGCGCCGTTGAGGCGCAGAGCGGCCATGCCGAGGTAGTGCATGCTCGCCACGCCGAGACCGGTGGTGAGACCGCCGAGGAGCAGCGCCCTGCCCCGGTCGCGGCCGTAGCCGACAGCGAACACGCCGACGCCGACGACGAGCATCGCGACGAGCAGGCTGAGGACGGTCAGGGGAACGTTGTAGTGGATCTCGGTACCGGTGACGCCGAAGCCGAGCATGGCGACGAAGTGCATCGTCCAGATGCCGGTGCCGAGGGCGGACGCGGCGGTGATCAGCCAGTTGCGCCGGGAGGGTCCGTTCGCTCCCAGCGCGCGTACGGTGCACCGCAGGGCGAGGGCGGCGCCGATGACGGCCATCGCGTACGACAGCACGGGTGTAAGCCAGCCGAAGGTGGCGTGGTCCAGGTGTCCCATGGCCCAGGGACGCTAGCCCCGCGAGGGGCGCACAATGGGAGCGCATTTCGAAAGCTGCCCGAATATGACAGAGATACGTTCCCGAACGATCGGCCTGCGGTCGAACATGCGCACCGCATCTGCGGTGAAGCGGCCGGAGCGCGCGGACTTCGAGGCAGGATGTGCGTATGGCCAATGACCGCACACACGACGACCCCACACATGTACAGGAGTTCTTCACGGCCCGCGCCGCGGACTGGGACTCCCGTTTCCCGGACGACGGACCGGCTTACGCCGCCGCGGTGGCCGGCCTGGGTCTGCGGCCGGGCGACGCGGTGCTGGACGCCGGCTGCGGCACCGGCCGGGCGCTGCCGTTCCTGCGCGACGCCGTGGGCCCCGGGGGCTCGGTGCTGGGCGCCGACCTGACGCCGGCGATGCTCGAGGCGGCCGTCGGCGCGGGCCGCCATCGTGCCGCTCATCTGCTGGTCGCCGACGTCGGCCGGCTGCCGGTCCGGACGGGCGCGCTGGACGCCGTCTTCGGGGCCGGTCTCATCTCGCATCTCGCCCGGCCCGCGGAGGATCTGCGCGAGCTGGCCCGGACGGTGCGGCCCGGCGGTCTGCTGGCACTGTTCCACCCCGTGGGGCGTGCGGCCCTCGCGGCCCGTCACGGGCGCCAAATCACACCGGACGACCTGAGGGCCGAGCCCAACCTGCGGCCGCTGCTCGCTGGTTCGGGGTGGCTCATGACGTCGTACACCGACGAGGACGACCGGTTCCTGGTGCTGGCCGTGCGCAAGGACTGAACCGGGAACCGTGCCGTCCGCGCCGGATGGTCACTCGGTGGCGGCCGCCGGACGCGCGGTGTGCGGGACCGGGCAGCCCCCGGCGCCGGGCGCCGGGAACGTCCCCAGGTCCGCGACGGTGTAGCCGTCGGGGTAACCCTTGATCTCGGGGTTCTGCCGGGCGTAGTGGGGCTTCGCGCGGGGTGGGAGCAGCCGCACGGCACGGCCACGCAGCCGCAGGGCGCCCCTGACCACCGCGCGGGCGGCGGGAGCCGGAGGGTCGTACCGGAACGTCTTCAGGAGCGTGTCGTCGAGGAGTGCGAGGGCGGCGCGGCGCACCAGCGGCGCGAGCGGGCGCGGGTACCAGGACGCCATGAGCGCGAGCGTCGCGTCCGAGACCTCGCGCGCCCCCTCGTCCCAGCCGAAGTGCTCCGCCTCGTAGGTGTCGAGGCAGCGCTCGAACTCCTCGAAGGAGCGCGGGATGTCCTTGATGCCCATGTGCCGGCCGAGCGTGCCGTAGTAGGCGGCCGAGGCCCGCAGTTCGTGGTCGCTCAGCCGTCGCCAGCCGTAGGAGTCCAGCCAGCGCTTCGGCATGACGACGAACGTGCACAGCACATAGCGCATGTCGTCGTCGCTGATGTCGTAGCCGCGGTGCATCTGGTTGATGCGCCTCAGGGCGGTGCGGCCTTCCTCGGTGTCGAACCCGTGCTCCACGACGGTGTCCAGGAGCAGCGCGGTGTCGTCGTAGCGCTTCTGGGGACGGTCGGTCAGCTCGGCCGTCCGGGCGAGGAGGCGACCGATGGAGGGGACCGCGTACGTGCGGTACAGGGCCAGCTCCAGGGCGCGCGTGTGGTCCCAGGGGAACTCGTACGTCCAAGTGAGCCGGTAGATGGTCAGGAAGTCCTTGTCCGGGTCGAGACGCTGGATCTCCTTGAGCCGGTCGTAGCGCTTCAACGCTCCGTCCCCCTTCTGTCGCCCGGTGTCCAACTCTACGTTGGGAGTGCACACATGGGGGATCCGTGAACGCATCACGCAGAGGGAAGGCGGTCCACGTGTTCGACGGCGCATGGGACAGACTCCGCAAGCTCTTCGGACCGCGTGCGGGCGGTGCGGCCGGTGCGCCGCGGGCGCACCGGGAGACGCGTCAGCACAACCTCTTCGAGGCCGCCGCGGTGTACGTGTCGGCGTGCGCGGAGGACGACGAGCGCCGTATCGAGGAAGCAGCCGGCTGGGTGTCGCCGGAAGCCCTCTCCTTCGGTGTCAACGAGCTGGCCTGCCGGGCGGTGATCGCGCTCGCGCGGGAGCGCGGCGAGTCGCCGCAGAGCGTGGCGCGTACCCTCCTCGGCCTGCCCGCCGCCTGATCCGCTCGTTACCTCGCGGACCTCGACGACGGGGTTACTCACTGGTTAGGGTGCGCCGACGACCGATCCGAAGGAGGGTGCCGTGACCGGGCCGGACACCGACACCGCCGGCAGTGCCGAGGACGCCGAGGACGCACTGTTCGTGCTGACCGCGGTGCTGCTGACCCCCGCGCAGTTCCCCAGTGTCCTCGGGGACGACTATCCGCAGGCCTGCGCGGCGCTCGGTCTCGAACCGTACGCCGAGGGGTACGGCCTGGTGCTCGGCCAGGACGGCACGGGCGCGCGGTGGACCGTCGTGATCGACGACGTGTCGCTGGTGGCGGTGGCCATCGCCTCCTGGGACTGCGGAATGGAGTACGACCTGTCGCCGGACGAGCGCACGGTCGTCACCGGGCTGCCCGGCTGGCCGCTCCCCCTCGCGGTGGCCGCTCCGGGCATCCCGGCCCCGCACGACCCCGCTCCCGGGAACGGCACGGACGAGCCGTCCCTTCTGTCACCGCCCGACACCGACACGTGGGGGCCCGCCCAGCGGCGGCTCGGCGCCGACGAGATCGCGCTCCAGTGGGCGGCCTGGCGCGAGCAGATCGACGACGAGGAGACGTTCGCCGGCGCCGGTGGGACGCCGTCGCACTCCGGGGTGCGGCGCGTGATCGAGGAGCTGCACGGGTACGTCGAGGCCCCGCCGCCGCCGGGACGGGTGCGCTCGACGTTCGCGTCCGGCCAGGCCCGCACCCTGCGGGCCGACGGCCCCGGCTGGTCGGTGGTCGCCAGGACCGACGACATCGCCTTCGTGCTGCTGGACGACGAACCGGGCGAGGTGCTTCCGCTCGGCCGGGGGCCCGAGCTGCCCGGCCTGCTGGAGGCGCTCGACAAGATCGCCGTACGGCCTGCCTGACGGCCGCCCCTTCGGTCAGTGAACGTCCCCCGCGACGACGAGGAACGCTTCCACGGACGTGTCGGGGTCGGGGTGCTCGCGCAGGGCCGCGAGCTCCGCGGGCCAGGGGTCCTGCCAGCCGGCCGCCCGGCCGGCGGCGCTCACCAGGGCGAGGGCCAGCCGTCCCGCGGCATGTGAGCCGTGGTCGCGCAGCGTGCGCGAGACGACGAGGGCGGCGGCCACGGGCCCGGCGCGGCCTGCTTCGAGGTAGAGCGAACCGCTCGGTGAAAGCCTTTCGGGGTGGTCTGCGACCAGCTCCAGCAAGCGCTCCCAGGGCTCAGGCGCCGCGTCCGCGCGCCGTACCGCGCCCACGGCCGCTTCCTGGGCCAGGGCGACCGCCCGGCGGAGCAGCCCCGCCGCTACGAGGGCGTCGATCGCCGAGTCGGTGACGGCCCGGGCGCCGGCGTTGTCCTGCCGGTCGGCCAGTGTCTCGGCGCAGGCGTCCAGGCGGCGCAGTGCGTCGGCTCTGACCTGCGTGTCGTCGGAGCCTGCTCTGAGCAGGAGTGTGCGGAACGCGCCCGTGACGAGGGGCGGGGTGTCCGCCGCCAGGGGCAGGGACACGAGCTGCCGTACCGCCTCGTTCCACACCTTCCAGGCTCGGGTCGGATCGACCGCGATCTCGGCGAGAAGGCGGGCGAGGTCCGATGCGCCCTCGGGTCCGGCCTGCGCGGGCAGGGCGCGGCAGGCGTCCACCGCGGTGTCGTCGTCCCCGTCCCGCAGAAGGCCGCCGAGGAAGGCGGTGTACGCGGCGCGGTTCCCGGGAGGCACCGTGGGAGAGCGCCTGCCGAGCACCGCCTCTCTGACCGCCGGTTCCCGCATCGCGGCGGACAGCCGGTCCGCGACCTCCGCGCGGTCGACGGCGCGCGTGAGGAAGGGCGCGATGACGGCCCGTACGTCCCGGTGCTGGGCCGGTTCGTCCCAGGCGGCGAGGAACGCTTCGAGGACGGCTGTTCCGGTGAGCGCGCCGAGCGCCCTGGCTGCTTCCTTCCTCGTGCCGACCGGGTTGGCCGGGTTGCGCAGGAGGGGGGCGAGCAGTGTGACGGCGCGGCCGTCCGGTACGGCGTCGAGCAGCCGCCGCACGGCGGTCATGGCGGCGCGCCCGCGGACACCGCCCGTTCCCGCGTGCCGCAGGAGCGTTTCCAGCAGTTCCGCTGTGACGGGTCCCGCCGCGCCGAGCGTGCCGAGACTGCCGAGCGCGGCCGCCGCCACCGGGTGGGGCGCGCTCTCGGCCAGGGCGACGAGTGCGTCGGGTGAGCTGACGAGCGCGGCGGCGTCGGCCCGCTCCCGCAGGGGGACCTGTTCGTCGCACGCCACGGCGGCGAGATGCGCCGACCACCTGCGGCGCTGCTGCGGCAGCCAGCGGCCCGTGTCGGCGGGCCGCAGCCGGGGCGCCCAGGGTCTGGCCCCTGGGCGGACTCGGCCGCGCAGGCCGTCGCGTGCGACGGCTCCGAGGACGTCGTCGAGCAGGTCGGTGCGGCGGGTGGCGAGCGTACGCAGCACCTCGGGAACGGCGGCGAAGGACGGGTCGAGGCGTACGAGTTCCGCGCAGCGCCGCTCTCTGGTCGCCGGCGGTCCGAGCCACACCGCCGCCGCACGGGAGGCGACCTCCGGGTCGTCGTGCTCTTCCGCGGTACGCCGCATCAGCGCTTCCAGGGAGGGGAGGTCCGGCAGGTGGGGAGCGAGGAGTTCGGCGAGGGAAACGAGCGTTCCCGGGAACGTTCGCTCTCCGGCCTCCACCATGGACCACACGGAGCGTGCCGTACGGGCGCCGACGCGCAAGGGGGTGCGCGGTCCCCTTCGCCTGGGGTCGGCGAGGACGTGGCAGAGCAACCGGGCGGCGAAGGCGGCGCGGTGGTCGTCGCCGCGCGAGGCGGCGCTCCGCGCGGTGCGGCGCAGCCATCTCTCCGCGGCGGCGAGGGTGGCGCCGGTGGAGTCGCGCGACTGGACAGCGGTCATGACGGCGTCCCGCAGCACCCGCTCCTCGACCGCCGCGAGCAGCCGCGGCGGCGCTTCGGCCAGCTGGGCCAGGGCGCCGTGGCGCACCTCGTTCTGGTCGTGCCAGGCGCGTTCGCAGGACGCCGCGATCCGGGCGTACTCCCGCGGGTCGCCGTGGAGTTCGGCGCAGGCGAGCAGAGCCGGCCAGGCGAACAGCCGCAGGTGCAGCCGGTGGTCCGACGTCTGCTCGCGCAGGACCGGCTCGGCGACAGCGAGCGGCAGGCCGGCGGCGGCCCGCCGGACGGTCCGGCCGCTGCGCCGCAACTGGTCGGTCCAGGGCGCCAGGAAGGCGGCCCTGTCGTCGGGCCCGAGCGCGGCGACGGCGGCCAGGTCCGACAGGAACGTGCGGCGCCCGAACGTGCTCGCCGTGCGTTCCTCGACGGCCCGGCGGCGCGCGTCGGGTGGCAGCAGTTGGAGCAGCGCGTCGGGGGACACCTGGCCCGCTCCCCCGTGGCGCCTGAGCGGTGCGGCGGCGTGGCAGCGGCGCGCGAGTTCCGCCCGGTCGCCCACCGGCAGCGCCAGGACGGCGCGTCTGACCGAGGGAGGGAGCGGGCCCGGCGTGAACCGCAGTACGCGCGGCGTGCCGCCGGGTTCGGGTGTGGCGGCCCGGAGGACACGGAGCACCCCGGCGGGGTGGCGCAGCAGGGCCACCGCCGCCCGTGCGCCGATCAGACCGGGGGCCCTGCGCAGCAGCAGCAGCCCGGCGTGCGGGTCGCGTTCGGCGACCGTGGTGGCGATCGGCAGGTGGCTCCGTACGAAGCGTTGGCGCTCGGGGCCGGTGTGTGCCGCGTACCCGTCGGCGAGGCGGGTGGCGACGGCGGCGGGGGCGGTGCGTGCCAGGGAGGTGAGGACGCCGGCCGGCGGTTCCAGGCGCGGGAGCCAGGCCGCGGCCGTCCGGGCCGAACAGGCGGTCAGCAGCCGCGCCGCCTCCCGGGGGCCGTGGCGCTCGTGGACGCGCGGCAGCAGGGCGTCGGCGAGTGCGGTGCGGCGCCCCGCTCTCAGTACCCGGAACGTCTCGTGGCGCACGGCGCCGGTGTCGTGCAGGGCGAGCGCGGTGAGGGCCTGTTCGGGCAGGGGCAGGCGGATGGCGGCGGAGAGCGCACGGCGGCGCAGGAGTGGATCTTCGAGAGCCGTGCGGACGGCGTCCGTGTCACGGCGCACCACGGCGAGGAAGAGGGCCGTGTGGCGTTCCTCGGCGTCCCCGGCGTCGAGGGCGGCGTGCAGTGCGGCGTAGGCGTCCGGGGCGAGTGCTCTGCCGTACCGGGCGAGTGCGGCCCTGCGGGCGGGGAAGGGCAGGGGGTCGAAGTGGGCCCTGAGCCAGGCGGGAGTCAGCGGCTGGGGCTGGGCGTGCGGGGCGTCGAATGTGGCCATCAGCGATCACCGAAGGATCGTGAGGCCCCCTTTCCGGTCTTCATGCGCTCATCCTCACAGCGAACTGATCAACAGGCAAACACTTTTCGTGGACGGCCCCCATGTCCGGGCCTCGCGGCGTGTGGGCCGGGCCCATGGCCGTACCGGGCCGCACGGCAGCACGATGTGGCGCTGCGCCCCTCTTCTCCCGCACTCCCGAAGTGAAACCGGAGGCTTCCCATGCGCCCGTCCAGAGGCGTCCCGCTCGTCGCCGCGCTGCTCATGGTGCTGACCACCACCGCCTTCGCGGACGCCGCGGCCCGCGCTCCCGAGGCCGGTGCGTGCGCGCGGCAGGACCGTCCGTACGTGCCCGGGGCGGAGCGTCAACGCGTCGCCTGTCTCCCCGACTTGACGACGGCAGGGCTCGCCGGCACGGCGTACACCGACATGGCCGACCAGGCGGGCCTGTCCGCGAAGGGAACGAGGAACCCCTCGGGTGTGCCCGGCACCCAGATCGACGGCTACTTCCCCGACGACTCGCGCTTCAACGCCACCCACGGGTGGCGGCACGACGCCCAGTTCGTCATCCGGATGCCCGAGCGCTGGAACGGCGGTCTCGTCGTCACGGGTGCGCCCGGAACGCGCAAGCAGTACGCGACCGACACCCTCATCTCCGATCAGGTGCTGGCGCAGGGGTACGCGTACGCGGCGACCGACAAGGGGAACAGCGGCCCGGACTTCTACAACGACGGCCGACGGCCCGGGGACGCCGTGGCGGAGTGGAACCGGCGCACCACGGAACTGACGCGCGCGGCCCGCGCGACGCTCAGGCGGTGGTACGGGCAGGCGCCCCGGCGGACGTACATGACGGGCATCTCCAACGGCGGCTACCTGACCCGCTGGCAGCTGGAGAACCACCCGGAGCTCTACGACGGCGGGGTGGACTGGGAGGGCGCCCTGTGGACCGCCGACGGCGGAGGGCTCCTCGGGTCGCTGCCGGTCACCGTGGCACGCACCCTCGGCCGGGCCGACGACGAGGACCTCCTGAAGGCCGGCTTCGCGCCGGGTTCACGGTTCCTGTGGCCGTACCACGAGAAGGCGTACTGGGGCCTGACGCAGAAGGTCTACCGCGCCGAGTTCGATCCGTCGTACGACCCGTCCTGTCCCGGGCCCTCGGCCGGTGCGACGCTTCCGGAGATCCTCGCGCCCTGCGCGTCGGACGCGGAGTACGACTACGCCGCGCGCCCCGGCTCCGTGCACCGCGCGGTGGGGCGGGTCGCGCTGACGGGACGGATCGGGCGTCCGCTGATCACGCTGCACGGCGACCTCGACACGCTGCTGCCGATCGCCACCGACTCGGACGTGTACGAGCGGATGGTGACGCGCCGGGGCCGCTCCGGGCTGCACCGCTACTACACGGTCGAGGGCGGCACCCATGTCGACTCGCTCTACGACACCCATCCCGACCGGCTGCGGCCCATCCTGCCCTGCTACCGCTCGGCGTTCGGGGCGCTCGTCGCGTGGGTGGAGGACGGCAGCGCTCCGCCCGCGGACCGGACGATCGCCAGGCCCGCGAGCGGTGACGTGGTCAATTCCTGCGCGCTGAGCTGAGCCGGGGGCTCAGACCCGCTCCAGGGGGCGGTGCGGTCCGGCGGGCAGGACGATCTCGAGCCGGTCGCCGGGCCGCACCACGCCGCCCGCCTCGACGACGCCCATGATCCCGGCCTTGCGCACGACGTTGCCCTCCTCGTCCCGCCCGACGACCTGCTTCAGCAGACCGCGTTGGAACGCTTCGATCTGCAGGCACGGATTGCGCAGGCCGGTGACCTCGACGACGGCTTCGTCACCGATGTGCAGCAGGGTGCCTTCCGGCAGGCCGAGCAGGTCGATGCCGCTGGTGGTGATGTTCTCGCCGAGCTCGCCCGGCCGCACCGTGAAGCCCTCGCGGCGCAGCTCGTCGAAGAGCTCCGCGTGAATGAGGTGGACCTGGCGCAGGTTCGGCCGGGTGGGGTCCTGTGCGACCCGCGAACGGTGCTTGACGGTCGTCCCCGCGTGCACGTCGCCCTCCACACCGAGCCCCTCCAGGAGCGTGATGCTCTCGCGGTTCGGCTTGGTGAACGTGTACGCGCCGTTGCCGCTGACCGCCGTTACTGTGCCGCCCATGGTGCACCAGCCCCCTCGTCCGTGCCGGTACTCGATCCGCGACCGACCCTGACCGGCACGGGTCCGGTCCGGCTCAGCGGCCGATCTGCTTGCGGGAGATCCCGCGCAGCCTGCGGCGCTGCGAGTTGTCCAGCAGCAGGTACGCCGCGACGGGAACACCGATCATGACCAGCAGGGCGGGCCAGAACCCGACCAGCCAGATCAGGGCGACCCCGACGACAACGCCACCGGCGGCGACCTTCGCGCTCTTCGACATCTTCGACGCCTCCTTCGCGGCTGTTGCCGCTTCATGCTCCACCAACGTGTGCGCCCGCGCCACAGTTCCGCCGCCCGGCCGCCGCCTCCCGCAGCCGCCCCCGCCGGCCGGCGGCGGTCAGGCCGGCTCGCCCCGGTCGGCCCCGGCGCTCTTGTCCGTCCGGTCGGTCTGGTCGGCCCCGGCGCTCTTGTCGGTCGGGTCGGTCCGCTCGGCACGCAGCGCCGCCCCGACGTCGTGCATGTGCGTGAGGGCCTGCCGGTAGGAGTCGATCAGCCCGGTCTCCGTGTACGGCAGCCCCTGTTCCTCGCAGTGGGCGCGCACCAGCGGCTGGACGAGCCGGAGATTCGGACGCGCCATGCTGGGGAAGAGGTGGTGCTCGATCTGGTAGTTCAGACCGCCGAGGAACCAGTCGGTCAGCAGCCCGCCGCGCACGTTGCGCGAGGTCACGACCTGCCGGCGCAGGTGGCCCCAGCGCTCCCCGTCCGGGTCGGGCATCTCCATTCCCTTGTGGTTGGGAGCGAACGCCATTCCGAGGTGGAGGCCGAACAGCGCGTGGTGCACGAGGGCGAAGACGGCGGCCTTGCCCGGCGACAGGACAGCGAGCAGGAAGGCGAAGTACCCGACGAGGTGGACCACGAGCAGGGACCCCTCCGCCACGCGCGCGCGGACCGGCTGGCTGCGCAGGTACTGGAAGCCGGAGACCTTCAGGGCGATGCCTTCGAGCAGCAGCATCGGGAAGAAGAGGCGGGCCTGGTGGCGGGTCAGCCGGCGGGCGAACCCCTCGCGCTGTTCGGCCTGCTTCCGCGTCCAGACCAGGGCCCCCACGCCGACGTCCGGGTCCTTGTCGATGTGGTTCGGGTTCGCGTGATGGCGTACGTGCTTGTCGTTCCACCACGCCTGGTTCATGCCGAGCAGCAGGTTGCTGTGGACGAGGCTGATCACCAGACTCACCCTGCGGTCGCCGGATATCTGCGCGTGGCCCGCGTCGTGGCCGACGAAGGCGGTGCGGGCCCAGAGCACGGTCAGCGGCAGGGCGAGTGCGAGGGCCCACCAGGAGTCGCCGACGAGCACCAGGCCGGCGACGACAGCCGCCGTGGCGAGCAGGTTGGCGGCGATGTCCAGCGTGTACCAGCCGGCGCGCCGCTTCAGGAGTCCCTGGTCCCGGGCTCTGCGCAGGAGCGGGGCGAAATCGCTCCCCGGGGTGACTGTCGTGGGTCCCGTGACAGCGGTGGCCTGGGGCATGTGGTTCTCCGGTCTGTAGACCTGGCTGATACGTGCTCTGAGCTGCCGAAACTACGCACCGGGTCCCTTGATGACCATGGTGTCAGCACCCGGATTCCGGTGGTGCCCGCACCAGATTCCGGGGGTGGGGCCAGCCGCACCCCCGGCGGACGGATGCTGCACCCCCGGCGGCCTCCGCGCGCAGGCGCCCCTGGGCCATGGCGGTGCCCCCGCGCGGCCGCGACCGGACCGCCCCTGACGGCCGCCCCCGCGTGGTTGCCGGGCCGCTTGGGCTCCGTCACGATGGCCCGGGAGGCCGGAGTGAGCGATTCATGGGTGGCCCTGGAGGCCGGCGCCGACCCCGGGGAGCGGATCGGTGAACTGCGCCGGGCTCACGAGGCGTTCACCGGCGAGGGGCGGCTGGGGCGGCGTGTACGATCCGTCGTCGGCGAGTCGTGGCGGCGTTCCGCGCGGGCCCGCGTCAGCCCCGACACGACGGCCTGCGTGGAGCTGGCGGAGAGCGACCTCGGCGCGTACCGGGACGAGCACCCCCTCGCACGGGTGATGCCCCTGTTCCGCGAACTGATGGGCGCCTTCGCGAGCGACGGGGAGCATCTGCTCGCGGTGTGCGACGCGCAGAGCCGGCTGCTGTGGGTCGAGGGCCATCCGAGGACCAGGCGGCGCGCCGGACAGCTGAACTTCGTGCCGGGCGCCCGCTGGGCCGAGTGCGCCGTGGGTACGAACGCGCCGGGGACCGCCGTCGCGCTCGACCGGCCCGTCCAGGTCTTCGCCGCCGAGCACTTCAGCAGACCGGTGCAGCCCTGGACGTGCGCGGCGGCTCCCGTGCACGACCCGCACACCGGGCGGCTCCTGGGAGCCGTCGACATCACGGGCGGGAACGGGCTCGCGCATCCGCACAGCCTGGCGTTCGTCCAGGCGGTCGCGTGCGCGGCCGAGTCGCGGCTCGCGCTCCTGGCGCCCCCTTCGCGCGCACACCTGCGGCTCGCGGCGCTGGGCAGGGACCAGGCGCTGCTCGCCGTGGAGGGCCGCGAGGTACGTCTCAGCCGCCGCCACAGCGAGATCCTGGTGCTGCTCGCCCGTCACCCGGAGGGCCTCACCGGCGACGAGCTGCTCGTCGCCCTGTACGAGAACGAGTCGGTCACCCCGGTCACCCTGCGCGCCGAGCTGGCCCGGCTCCGCCGCCTGGTGGGTCCGGCGCTGGTCCTGTCCCGGCCGTACCGGCTCGCCGTGCCCGTCGACACGGACTTCGCGGCCGTGGAGCGGCGCCTGTCGTCCGGCGCGACGACGGCCGCCATGAGCGCGTACGCCGGCCCGCTGCTGCCCGCCTCACGGGCGCCCGCGGTAGTACGCGTGCGGGAGCGCCTGGCGGGCCAGCTGCGGCACGCGCTGATCGCCCGTGCGGACCCGGCGCTGCTCGCGGACTGGGCGTACAGCCCGTGGGGTCAGGACGACCTCCCCGTCTGGCGGTCCCTCGCGTCCGTGCTGCCCGCGCCGCAGCGCCCCCCGGCGCTCGCCCGGGTGCGCGAGCTGGACACCTGGCAGGGCGCGTGAGGGGACGTCGGACGAGTCGCCGCGCGGGGCGCGCGGCGCTGTGTCCGGGAGGCCCCCTTCCGCCGGATGACGGCTCCCGCACTGCGAACCGGGCCGCGCCTCCTTAGTGTCGTACACGGACATGTCGCACAACGGAGCGCCCAGAGCGCTCCCTGGCGGTGCAGCACCGCACGGCGTGACCCGACGGGGCGCCGCCCGGGCGTCCGACGGCCGAACCCGGAGGAGCCCCCATGCCGGAGCTGTTCATCGGTGGCACATGGACCGCCGCCGCCGACGGAGGGGTTCGCGAGATCCGTTGCCCCGCCGACGGTTCCCTGGTGGCCACCGTCGACGAGGCGGGCCCGAAGGACGTGGCGGCGGCGATCGCCGCGGCCCGCGACGCGTTCGACAGCGGCCCCTGGCCGACGGCGCCCGCGTCCGAACGGGGGGCGCTGCTGCTGCGCGTCGCCGCGCTGCTGGAACGCGACAAGGACGCCTTCGCACGAGCCGAGTCCCTGGACACCGGGAAGCGGCTCGTCGAGAGCGAGTACGACATGGACGACATCGCGAACTGCTTCCGCTACTTCGGCAATCTGACGGCCTCCGGCGGCTCCGACCGGATCGTCGACACCGGCGACACCGGCGTGGACAGCAGGGTGGTGCACGAACCGGTGGGCGTGTGCGCGCTGATCACACCGTGGAACTATCCGCTCCTGCAGACCGCCTGGAAGGTCGCGCCGGCGCTCGGCGCGGGCAACACGTTCGTGCTCAAGCCCAGCGAGCTGACCCCGCACACCGCCGTCATGCTGATGAGGCTGCTGGCCGAGGCCGGGCTGCCCGACGGGGTCGCGAACCTCGTCCTGGGCGCCGGGCCGACGGCGGGTGCGCCGCTGAGCGAGGACCCGCGGGTCGACATGGTGTCGTTCACCGGCGGGCTCGTCACCGGGCGCCGCATCATGGCGGCCGCCGCCCCGACGGTGAAGAAGGTCGCCCTGGAGCTGGGCGGCAAGAACCCCAACATCGTCTTCGCCGACGCCGACTTCGAAGCCGCGGTGGACTACGCCCTCATGGCGATCTTCCTGCACTCCGGCCAGGTCTGTTCGGCCGGGGCGCGGCTGCTGGTGCAGGACGAGCTGCACGGCGCGTTCACCGCCGAGCTGGTGAAGCGCGCGCGGGAGATCCCGCTGGGCGGCCCCTTCGACGAGAACGCCCGTACCGGCCCGCTGATCTCCGCCGCCCACCGCGACAAGGTCGAGGCGTACGTCGCGGCCGGCCTGGCCGAGGGCGCGGTACTGCGCTGCGGCGGAGCCCGGCCCGACGACCCGGCGCTGCGGGACGGCTTCTACTACCTGCCGACCGTGCTGGACGACTGCACCCCGGACATGTCGGTGGTACGGGACGAGTCCTTCGGGCCCGTGCTCACCGTCGAGCGGTTCAAGGACGAGGCCGAGGCCGTCGCGCTCGCCAACGACACCGTCTACGGGCTCACCGGCGCGGTCTGGACGCAGGACGTGGCACGGGGGCAGCGGGTCGCGTCCCGGGTGCGGGCCGGGACGGTGTGGATCAACGACTTCCACCCGTACGTGCCCCAGGCCGAGTGGGGCGGCATGAAGCAGTCCGGCTTCGGCCGCGAACTCGGCCCGGCCGGACTGGCGGAGTACCAGGAGGCCAAACACATCTGGCGCAATCTCGCCCCGATCCCGCAGAGGTGGTTCGCATGAGTACGAACGCCGCCGGAAAGGGGCCGGAGATCCCCGGGCCCGAGGGTGCCGCCCGTACCCAGACGCAGCACGACGACGACGCCCTGGGCGAACTCGGCTACCGGCCGGAGCTCAAGCGCACCCTGGGCAACTTCCACACCTTCGCCGCCGGGGTCAGCTACATCTCCATCCTCACCGGCACCTTCCAGCTCTTCTACTTCGGCGTGTCCTTCGGCGGCCCCGCCTACTGGTGGTCCTGGCCGATGGTGTTCGCCGGCCAGTTCATGGTGGCCCTGTGCTTCTGCGAGCTGGCCGCCCGCTACCCCGTCGCCGGCTCGGTCTACAACTGGGCCAAGACCATGGGCGGCCCGCACATCGGCTGGCTCGGCGGCTGGATGATGATGACGGCCACCATGGTGACGCTGTCGGCCGTGGCGCTCGCGTACCAGATCACGCTGCCGCAGATCGACGACTGGTTCCAGTTCGTCGGCGACGGCAGCGGGAAGACCGACGCCGCGGCCAACGCGGTGCTGCTCGGCTCGGTCCTGGTGCTGTTCTCGACGCTCGTCAACGCCTTCGGCGTCAAGCTCATGGCCCGGATCAACTCCGCCGGCGTGTTCATCGAGCTGATCGCGGCCGTAGCCCTGATCGTGTTCCTCGCGGCGCACATCACCCGGGGCCCCAGCAGCGTCCTGACGGAGACGTACGACCTCGGCAGCGGGCAGAGCCTCGGCTATCTGGGCGCGTTCCTGACCGCCTCGCTGGCCTCCGCCTACGTCATGTACGGCTTCGACACGGCGTCGTCGCTCGGCGAGGAGTCGCACAACCCCGGCAAGAACGCGCCGCGCGCCATCCTGCGCGCGCTGATCGCCTCCTTCGTCATCGGCGGTCTCATCCTGCTCTTCGCCCTGATGTCGGTACCGGACCTGGAGGCGGAGGAGCTGTCCACGGGCGGTCTGCAGTACGTCGTACTGGAGACCCTCGGCTCGACGATCGGCGAGATCTTCCTGTGGGCCGTCGTCATCGCGATCACGGTCTGCGTACTGGCCGTGCAGGCCGCCGGCATCCGGCTGATGTTCGCCATGGCGCGGGACAACAACCTGCCGGCGGGCTCGCGGCTCGCCCGGGTCAGCCCCCGGTTCAAGACGCCCGTGGTGCCCGCCGTGCTGATCGGCGTGGTGGCCGTCGTCATCCTGGTGATCAACATCAACCAGCCGCAGATCTTCTCGGTGATCACGAGTATCGCGATCATCATGATCTACCTGGCGTACCTCCTGGTCACCGCTCCCATGCTGGTCAAGCGCCTGCGCGGCGAGTGGCACCCGGCGGAGGGCAGCTTCTCGCTCGGCAGGTTCGGGCTGCCGGTCAACATCGTCGCCGTGCTGTGGGGCGCGGCCATGGCCATCAACCTCGCCTGGCCGCGCGCCGAGGTGTACAACGCGACCGGGCCGCAGCACTGGTACCTGCGCTGGGGCGCGTTCCTCTTCATCGGCATCGTCGCCCTCGGCGGTTTCGCGTACTACTGGTTCGTGCAGCGGCACAAGACCGGCGTACTGGACGAGCACCGCTTCGAGGCCGGGGACTCCGCTCCCCCGCCGTCGGCCGCCCCGTGATCCGCTGACTCTGGAGACGCAATGCCCTCAGAAATCCCGTCGGACTCGTACGACTACGTCGTGGTCGGAGGCGGTACGGCCGGAGCCGTCGTCGCGGCGCGGCTGACCGAGGACCCCGACGTCACCGTCTGCGTGGTGGAGGCGGGCCCCTCGGACGTCGGCGACGACAACATCCTGCGGCTGGACCGGTGGATGGCCCTCCTGGAGTCCGGTTACGACTGGGACTACCCGGTCGAACCCCAGGTCAACGGCAACAGCTTCATGCGGCACGCCCGCGCCAAGGTGCTCGGCGGCTGCTCCTCGCACAACTCCTGCATCGCCTTCTGGGCTCCGGCCGAGGACCTCGACGAGTGGGGCGCGCTGGGCTGCGCGGGCTGGAGCGCCGCCGACTGCTTCCCGCTCTACCAGCGGCTGGAGACCAACGACGCGCCCGGTGACCACCACGGCCGCTCGGGCCCGGTGACCATCCGCACCGTGCCGCCGAAGGACCCGTGCGGAGCGGCGCTGCTCGAAGCGTGCATGGCCGCGGGCATCCCCACCACGCCGTTCAACACCGGGACCACCGTCGTGCGCGGCGCCCACTGGTTCCAGATCAACTCCCGCCCGGACGGCACCCGTTCGTCCGCCTCGGTCTCGTACCTCCACCCGGTCCTCGGCAAGCGGCCGAACCTCGAAGTCCGTACGGGACTCCAGGCCCGGCGGCTCCTCTTCGACGACGACGGCGACGGGCCGGCCCCCACCGGCCGGCGCTGCACGGGCGTCGAGTACCTGCGACCCGACACGATCCACACCGGCGCCGTCACGGCCCGGCGCGAAGTGATCGTCGCCTGCGGCGCGATCGACTCGCCGAAGCTGCTGATGCTGTCGGGCATCGGGCCGGCCGGGCATCTGCGCGACTGCGGCGTGGCGGTACGGGTCGACTCCCCCGGCGTCGGGTCGCACCTCCAGGACCACCCCGAGGGCGTGATCATGTGGGAGGCGAAGCAGCCCATGGTCACCTCTTCCACCCAGTGGTGGGAGATCGGCATCTTCGCGGACACCGAACCGGGCCTGGACCGGCCGGACCTGATGTTCCACTACGGCTCGGTTCCCTTCGACATGAACACCTACCGGCGCGGCTACCCGACGACGGACAACGCCTTCTGCCTGACGCCGAACGTCACCCGGGCACGCTCCATGGGGACGGTCCGGCTGCGCAGCCGCGACTTCCGGGACAAGCCGAAGGTCGACCCCCGGTACTTCACGCACGAGCACGACATCCGGGTGATGACGTACGGACTGCGGCTCGCCCGCGAGATCGCCGCCCAGGCGCCGATGGCCGAGTGGGCGGGGGCGGAGCTCGCGCCGGGCCCGGACGCGACGACCGACGAGGAGCTGTTCGCCTACATCCGCGAGACGCACAACACCGTCTACCACCCGGCGGGGACCGTGCGGATGGGCGCGCCCGACGACGCTGGTTCGCCGCTCGATCCGCAGTTGCGGGTCAAGGGCGTGGCGGGCCTGCGGGTGGCCGACGCCTCGGTGATGCCGTTCCTGCCGGCGGTCAACCCGTGCATCACGACGATGATGATCGGCGAGAAGTGCGCCGATCTGATCAGGGCGACCTGAGCCGCCGGTTCCGCGCTCCGGCCGGCGCAACGCGGTCGCAACGTACGGCCTCCTAACCTCGCGCCGAGTGCCGCCCGACGGCGGGCGGCGCCGGAGGGAGGCCACCGCGATGACCCGATACTCCGCGCCCGGCAGCGAAGGCGCGATCGTCTCCTACGAGGCCCGTTACGACAACTGGATCGGCGGCGCGTACGTCGCGCCCGTCCGTGGCCAGTACTTCGAGAACCCGAGCCCCGTGAACGGCCGCCCGTTCACGGAGATCGCCCGCGGCACCGCCGAGGACGTCGAACTCGCCCTCGACGCGGCGCACGCGGCCGCGCCGGCGTGGGGGCGCACGGCGGCGGGCGACCGCGCGAACGTCCTGCTGAGGATCGCCGACCGCATGGAGGCGCGCCTGGAGGAGCTGGCCGTCGCGGAGACCTGGGAGAACGGCAAACCGGTCAGGGAGACGCTGGCGGCCGACATCCCGCTGGCCATCGACCACTTCCGGTACTTCGCGGGCGTGCTGAGGGCCCAGGAGGGATCGATCAGCGAGGTCGACGACGACACCGTCGCGTACCACTTCAACGAGCCCCTCGGCGTGGTCGCGCAGATCATCCCCTGGAACTTCCCCCTGCTGATGGCGACCTGGAAGCTGGCTCCTGCGCTGGCCGCGGGCAACGCCGTCGTACTGAAACCGGCCGAGCAGACGCCGGCGTCCATCCACTACTGGATGAGCCTGGTCGCCGACCTGCTGCCACCGGGCGTCGTCAACATCGTGAACGGCTTCGGCGAGGAGGCCGGGAAGCCGCTGGCGTCCAGCCCGCGCGTCGCGAAGATCGCCTTCACGGGCGAGACCACGACGGGGCGGCTGATCATGCGGTACGCCTCCGAGAACCTGCGGCCGGTGACGCTGGAACTGGGCGGCAAGAGCCCCAACATCTTCTTCGACGACGTCTGGAGCGTCGACGACGACCTGCGCGACAAGGCCCTCGAAGGGTTCACCATGTTCGCGCTCAACCAGGGCGAGGTGTGCACCTGCCCGTCGCGCGCCCTGATCCAGGGCGGCCACTACGGCGACTTCCTGGAGGCGGCGGTCGCCCGCACGGAGCAGATCACGGCGGGCCATCCGCTCGACACCGCCACGATGATCGGCGCCCAAGCCTCCGACGAGCAGCTCCAAAAGATCCTCTCGTACGTCGACATCGGGCAGCGGGAGGGGGCGAAGGTGCTGACGGGAGGGCAGCGGCTGGAGATGGGCGGGGACATGGCCGGCGGCTACTACGTGCAGCCGACCGTCTTCGAGGGCGACAACCGGATGCGCGTCTTCCAGGAGGAGATCTTCGGCCCGGTCGTCGCGGTGACGTCGTTCTCCGACTTCGAGGACGCGATGAGGACGGCGAACGACACGCTGTACGGCCTCGGGGCCGGCGTGTGGACCCGGGACATCAACACGGCGTACCGCGCGGGCCGCGCGATCCAGGCGGGACGCGTGTGGACGAACTGCTACCACGCGTACCCGGCGCACGCCGCCTTCGGCGGCTACAAGCAGTCCGGCATCGGCCGCGAGAACCACAAGATGATGCTGGAGCACTACCAGCAGACGAAGAACCTGCTGGTGTCGTACTCGCCGAAGAAGCTGGGCTTCTTCTAGGAACGGAGGAAGGGTCCTTCCCCGCGGCATCCGTCATCGTTTGGCGCGGGCCCGTGCTCCGAGGGTGAGCGTTCCGTGCGTGGCGAGGCCCAGAACGAGACCCCAGCACGCCGAGCCGACGCCGCCGAGTGTGACGCCGGACGCCGTGGTCAGGAACGCGACCACGGCCGCGTCCCGGCCGGACTCGTCGGCGACGGCCTGGGCGAGGCTCGTGGAGAACGCGCCCAGGAGAGCCACCCCGGCGACGACCGCCACCAGGTCGGCCGGCAGCGCGGTGAACAGGCCCACGAGAGCCGCCCCGCACACCCCGGTCACGACGTAGAAGAAGCCGCACACCACCCCGGCGACATAGCGGCGCCGCGGGTCGGGGTGCGCTTCCTCGCCGGTGCAGATCGCCGCGGTGATGGCCGCCAGGTTGATGCCGTGCCCGCCGAACGGTGCGAGTGCGGCCGTGGTGAGTCCGGTGACGCCGATCAGCGTGCGATCGTCCGGGCGGTATCCGAAGGCGGTGAGGACCGCGAGACCTGGGGCGTTCTGCGAGGCCATGGTGACGACGGTCAGCGGGATCGCGATGCCCACCATCGCCTGGAGCGAGAAGTCGGGAGCGGTGAACACGGGGACAGCCGGGGCGAGGTCGCCCGCCTCGACATGCAGGCCCGGTCCTGTGGCTGTCGCGAGCACAGCGGCGAAGAGGGCACAGGCCACCGCGTATCTCGGTGACCACCTCTTGAGCGCGAAGTACGCGACGAGCGAGGCGATCACGGGGACGGGCATGCTGTCCAGTGCGGAGAACACACCGGCCCCGAACGAGAACAGCACGCCCGCGAGCATGCCGGCCACCACCCCGGTCGGCACGCGCCGCATGGCCCACCCGAAGGCGCCTGTCACCCCGACCAGCGCCATGACCAGGCCGGTGACCAGGAACGCGCCGATCGCCTCGGCGTACGGATACGCCCCGAGGCTGCCGACCAGGACCGCCGCGCCCGGTGTCGAGAAGGCCGTGATCACCGGCATCCGGGTCCGCCAGCTCAGCGCCGCGCACGTCACCCCGCTGCCGATGCACGCCGCCCAGACCCAGGAGGCCGTCTGCTCGTCGCTGAGCCGGCCGGCGTCCGCGGCGGCCAGCACGATCATCAGCGGGCCGGAACAGGAGACCACGACCGCGACGAGCCCGGCGAGGACGGCGGAGAGCGAGGCGTCGCGGACGACGCCGCGTCGCTCTGGCCCGCCGTCCACACGGGACCGGCCGGCGGCGCCCGCCTCCGCGGGCACCGCCTCGTCTTCCTTACGCCGCTCGTCGAGCGGCAGCGGCGAGTCGCCGGACACCTTCCGCGAACTCCTCGGGATCGAGTGCCTGGAACGGCAGCCGCAGGAACGCGGTGCCGGAAGGAGGTGCGGAGTCCGCCGGGTAGAAGGCCGAACCACGGGTCAGGGCAAGGCCGTCGTCTCGCGCCGATGTGAGGAACGACTCCTCGTCGGTACGGATCGGAAGATGGACACTGATGTAGTAGCCACCGTCCGGTACACACAGCTGGACGTCGCCGAGAGTCTGCCGTACCGCCTCGACCGCGGCGTCATGGCGGGGGCGCAGCAACCGTCGTACGTGCTCGACGTTGTCCCGGACGAGACCGTTCGCGAGAGCCCGCGCCGCGACCGTCTGGAGCAGCGGGGCCGGGGACAGATACACGCTCTCGGCCAGGGCCGCGAGGGCTTGGGGCGTGCCGGGCGGGCCGATGACGTAACCGACGCGCAGGCCGGGGCTGAGTACCTTGCTCAGGGAGCCGATGGTCAGCACCCGCGCGCCGTCGGTGGATTCGGCCAGCTCACCGAGAGGTGTGGGTGCGGTGCCGCTGAAGCGGAGCTCCCGGTACGGGATGTCCTCCAGGACGGTGAAGCCGTACTCGGCGGACAGGCGCACCAGTTCGCGGCGCTTGTCCTCACTTGTGGTGACACCGCTCGGGTTCTGGAAGTCCGGGATGACGTAGACGAAGGCGGGGACCTTGGTCCGCAGGCGCTCCCTGAGGACGTCCAGGTCGAGACCGTCGTGCCGCAGGGGCACCCCGGACACCCGGGCCCCGTGCCGCTCGAAGATCTGCACCGCGCGGTCGTAGGTCGGCGCCTCGACCAGGACCTCGGGTGCGATCGAGTCGCGCAGCAGGTGGGCCGCGAGCAGGTCGAGGGCCTGCAGAGAACCGTTGGTGACGAACACCCGGTCGGGATCGACCGAGTGGAACTTGCCGAGCTGTTCCCGGAGTTCCTGGTCACCGGTGTGGCGGCCGATGGGCGCGTACTGGAAGACCCGGTCGGGCTCCGCGGCCAGTACCGCCGAGGTGTGCTCGGCGATGGCGGCGGAGGGTATCGCTTCGAGCGGGGGGATGCCGCGCGAGAAGTGGACGGTCTGGACGGTCAAAGGTCGTCTCCTTGGAGCGAGTGGGTCGAAAGGGGCCGGGGCGGCGTCAGGCCCGGCTGGCGAAGTCGGGGCCGATGTCGGCGAGCGAGGCCGCGCCGAGTTGCAGGAGCGTGTCCTTGATCTCGTCCTGGAGGAGGCCCAGGACCGCTTCGACGCCCTCCTGACCGGCGAGTCCGAGGCCCCACAGGTAGGGCCGGCCGATGCACACGGCGTCCGCGCCGAGGGCGAGAGCCTTGACCACGTGGACGCCGGAGCGTATGCCGCCGTCCATCAGGACCAGGCCGCGGCCGGACACGGCCGCCGCGACCTGTTCGAGGGCGACCAGACTCGGTATCGCGCCGTCGAGCTGGCGGCCGCCGTGGTTGGAGACGATGACCCCGTCCGCCCCGAGGTCGAGGCACCGCTCGGCGTCCTCGGCACGCAAGATGCCCTTGACCACCAGGCGCATGCCGGTGAGGCCCCGTATCCATGCGAGGTCTTCCCAGGTCAGGGGGAGGCGTTCGATGCGTGCGCCGTCGGGAATCGCTCCGGTGAGGATGCCCAGCGAGCGCAGATTGCCGAAGTCGACATGGGCGGGGGTACGGAAGCCCGCCCGCCGGGTGGTGATGCGGCGGGCCGCGTGACTGGCGTCGACGGTGACCACCAGAGCGGTCGCACCGGCCTCCTCCGCGAGGGCTATCGTCGCGGCGACGTCCTCCCGCGACCGGTAGGCGTAGAGCTGGAACCAGCTGTCGCTCTTGACCGACCCGGCCACCTCGGGGAAGGCGTGGTGACTGTCGGTACTGACGATGGAGACCGTTCCCAGGGCCTCCGCCGCCCGGGCGGTGGCGATCTCCGCGTCGTCGTGCAGAAGCCGCTGCGGGCTGGTCGGGGCGAGCAGCACCGGCAGGGCGAGCCGCTGCCCGAACACACTCACCGATGTGTCCGGGTCCTCGCTCGCGCTTCCGAGAGCCCGGGGCCGCAGCCATATCCGGTCGAACGCTTCGACATTGGCACGCACGGTGACCTGCGTATCGGCTCCGCCGGCGACGTACGCCCAGGAAGCGGAGTCGAGCACCGAGTCAGCCGCACGCTCGAAGTCGGGCAGGGTCAACAGCGCGGACAGTTCCCTTGCCATAAGCTCTCCTGTCTGAGATCTCACCCGTCGCCGTAGCGGAGAATTCTCCTTGGCGACACGGCGAGTTAACTTAAGCGAACTGATCGAATCCCATCTTGATCACCATTCCGGTGACCACGAGCACCAGTACAACGCGCACGAATCCGGAGCCCTTTTTCATCGCGGTGCGTGAGCCGATCATCGCGCCCGTTATGTTTCCCACAGCCATTCCGAGGCCGATGGCCCACAGAACATTCCCCTGCCATGCGAAAACCGCCAGGGCACCCAGATTGGACGAGGCGTTGATGACTTTCGCCATGGCAGCACTCTCCAGGAACTGTGTGGCAAGGAGTGTGGTGAAGGAAATGATGAGGAAGGTGCCGACTCCGGGGCCGAACACGCCGTCGTAGAAACCGATCCCGACGCCCGCCAGAACAATGGCGGTATTACGGCGGCGCCGGGTCACGACGGTATGCGTCTGCTGCACGCCGAAACTCGGTTTGAAGGCTACGAACAGCGCCACCGAGACCAGCAGCGCCATGATGACGGGCCGGAAGTAACTGGTGGGCACGCTTGCCGCGGACAACGCCCCCAGCGCGCCGAACGGGACCGCGAGGAGCGCGGCCGGCACGAGGACCGAGCGATCCAGGCGGGTACGCCTCTGGTACATGTACGCGGCGGTCGCGGTGCCCATGACGGCGGCGATCTTATTGGTGCCGAGCGCCGTCGCGGGCGGGTACTGCGGGAAGGTCAGCAACAGCACAGGGATGAGGAGCACCCCGCCCCCGCCCACGACGGCATCCACCCACCCGGCTGCCGTCGCGGCGATGAGCAGCCCGAGTACCTCGTACAGATCCACTCTTCCTCATTCGTGTCACATGGGTCACCCTCGGGCCGCGTGGCACGACGTCAGGCGCATGGGCATGGCTGTGGGCGCGGGTCAGACCACGCCGCGGATGTCCGCCATCGCGGGCAGCACACGTGGGTGCCGCATCATCCGCTGCGCCCACAGCGGGGTGGAACGCAGGGAGTAGAACCGGCGCAGCCACCGGTCGCGCCCGTCGTAGCGGGGCTGGAACGCGCTGCGCCCGTGCACCACTACGTGGTTGTCCAGGACGACCAGGTCGCCCGGCGCGAGCACCAGGTCGCGGCAGACGCTCTCCAGCGCCTCGGTCAGCGCACGCAGCACGCGTTCCCCGCCGGCGTCGGCAGCCCGGGTGTTGTGCGAGTTGAAGCGGATGAACGGCCGGCCCGCGGGGCCGAAGACCACCGGGTGAGGCCCCGCCGAGGGGCGCGGGCCCTCGGTGTTCCGGGTGAAGGACGTCGGGTACAGACTGTGGAACTGCGGTTTCCGCAGCTCAGCCACCTGGTCTTCGGTGAGGAGCGGCAGCGCGTCGCGCACGGACGACAGGCGGGTCGCGGCGACCGCCTCGTGGTCCTGACGCAGGCAGAGCAGCCCGAGGAAGTCCGGCCGCATGGGGTGGTGCACGTTCTCCGTGTGGAAATCGAAAGCGACCGACCCGCTGTTCTCGATGTGGTGTTCCTCGCCGCGGACCGGGTGCACATCATGGAACAGCGCTCCCGACTTCTCGTCCTGGTACCCGACGAGGGAACCGAGGAGATCCGCGACGAGCATGAGGGTGCCGTTCGTGAAATGGTCGTCGAGAACTCCCATTCCATGAACCGCAGGTGTTTCCGGAGGATCGTCCACCATCAGGCCGCGGAGCAAGAAGTGGCCCGCTTCCCCGCCCTCTTTCCCGAATTCCAGCAGAGACTTCCGCATTCCTTCGGGGAGGTCGAGCAAAAGTCCTGAGATGACGATGGGAGGCGAGTCGGAGAGTCGGCTCGCGAGTGCCGACAACTCTCGCGTCTTGATTGCCTCGGGTTCGGTTAAGTGATAGCTCGTCACACCTTCGGCGGTGATGGTCACAATCCCCCTCCTAGCTTCGCGTTTGCACTCATCGAAGACGTTGACGAACCTAACCCGCGCAATTTCGCTCCGTCAACAAAAGATTTCGGACGGGGACCGGGCTTGTTAAAGAGAGCGGCAACCAGTAGAAAGATGAACTAATTCCACACAAAGGGGACGATGTGTGACAGAGGGGGAAATATGGGCTGGTTCGTAAGGTGTGCTCGGGCTGGTTGTCCCTGACCCGCACCCGGCCTGAGCTGCCCGGATGATCTCTACGTAAAGAGGTTGCGGGATTGCGGAGGGTAGGGGCCGCCGCTCCGGTGATCGTCTGCGGTCCCGGGATCGGAGGCGGTTCCGCAGGTCGGCGGTGCGCGCTTTCACGCCATCCGTCATCCGATGCGACGGGTCGCGGAGGACGTGTCCCTCCTCACACCCTCGGCGGAAATTCTCCGCCCGCACCCCCCGGCACCAGGGGATTCACCCCGGCACCGGAGGGACGGGCGGCAGAGCGGACCTACGGCCGACTCGTGTCGTGCCCCTGATGGGCGGTCAGTTTCCCCCGCCGCGTCGCAGCCGCGCCGACAGGTGGTGCTGCAGGGGCTGCCCGACCGCCGCGAGGTCGTGGACGAAGGTGAGGGTGTCCTCGTCCGTCAGGGAGTAGCGGCGGCGGGTGGCGTCGACCTGCTTGGCGGTGGGGGCGAGAGCCACCTGATGGGTGGTGAGGTCGACCGCGCCGTCCGCCGCGCGGCCGACCGAGATCTCCGCGATGCCGGTGGGCTGGGTGATCAGTGCCTCCACCCGCCCGTCGGGCTGAAGCCGCCACCAGCCGCTCTCCCGGGCCGACGGCCGCAGCGGCCCGCCGTCCGCGTCGAGCAGCCAGGCCCGTGCCTCGTAGTGGAGGAAGGGGCGCCCGTCGTGACTGAAGGTGACCTCCTGCGCGTACGTGAAGTCCTCGGCGAGCGTCGGGTACTCGCCGCGGCCCCGGCCGGCCCACGTGCCCAGGAATCCGAGCAGTGGTGCGAGCAGGGGGTGCGGCTCGGGCGCCGCGTCCGGCCGAAGGGCGTCGGGGTACGGGTGCTTGCGGACGGGGTCCGACATGAGGTGCGCTCCTGGGTCGAGGCGGGTGGGCGGGTGCA